>JAEOTX010000231.1 GCA_016839605.1 Candidatus Thorarchaeota archaeon
CATGACAGGTCAGAGATCTACAACGCAGATTATTCACATCATCTGATTGCACAGGGAAATCTCTCAGATGGCACTCCTCTGATATATACCCTGGAACTCGACCCTGCTGGTAAAACAGTTTACCTAAACAAGTACTTGCCAGATGGCCTGTTTGATGATTCGTATCCCATCGACTTCACATCAGGGAATGACTTCAGACTTACTACCGGCATGCTTGATGGCGATTCCGTTCTTGACCCAGTTGCAATTGTAAGTAAGGGTGCTTCAACAACTGAAGTTTATGTCTTGCATGGAACCAGCTTTACCCTTTACTATTCTTCAGTATCTCCAGTTTTCCAAAAGGCTCTGCGTCTAGTGGAGATTCTCGATGGGGATGGAGATGGGAGAGATGAATTGTACCAACTCCGAAGCGTACAAGACTATACGTTAGCGCGCATGGATGATACAGGTACATGGACCTGGCGAAACCTAACAGATCCAAACAATTCCGACCTTCGTCCTCAGTTCTTGGTCGGCGCTTACTCTGGAATTGGCCAGCCCAGCTATTTGACCATCATACGAGGAAACTCACTCATCGAGATGGTTGATGGTTCGGATATCGATAATTACAGCGAAATAACCATCCCAACAGCTGGTTTTTCGGCAGTCCAAGCCAAGACAATAACTTCTCTCGAGAGAAGCATTGGCAGCGGTGAAGAATTTGCCTTTGGTATGACATTCTGGACTGGACCTATACCAGAAACCAGATTGTATCTGTTTAATGGAACAGACCGGAATCTTGGAGACCTCGATATATTCACAATGGCAGACCATGACGTGTCCTTTCTCTCTCCGTTTGATGTAGATTTAGATGGCGTAGATGAGCTTATGGTTCTCCATGACTCCGGAGAGCTAATGCTGACAAGACCGGGTTCAACCCTCTCTATCGATTGGAGCATCTTTGTAAGCAGCTCAACGCCCCTTAGCGCAATCGCAACCGATTTCAATGGTTGGCCTGTGAATGAGTTTCTCTTGTTCACCAAAGAAGATGGTCTTCTCACTGTAATTTCAGACGATGGTGACGCAAGAACAGCGGTAGTAGGAGAGGTCCATGTCCCAATTCCAATCGGGGATGTTGATCCGGGCAATGGGCAAGAGATTGCTGCGTATCCCATCGTTACAGATGTTGGAAGAGCAGTAATCGGTGCAATCCGAAACTTGGATTTGTTCTATAGATTATCAGTGGATATTGAGTATGCGCCAACTATCGTTGACCAAGGAAACGAGTTCCAAGCCAATGTTACTGTTCTCAATATCTATGGAGAATCAGTGGGTGACGCGTCAGTCTACGTGAATGCCCATTATATAACGCCCGAAGGTCCAGTTATGATTCCATTCAATTCATACTACAACCCCGATGAGTCGCACTACGAAGCACCCACTGACGCTTCATGGTCAATTGGTGTAGTAAATCTCAGTGTCATAGTTACCCACCATTTCTATCAGTTCAGGTATGCTTTCTTCCCTGATGCAGTCATTGTGAGAAGCGATCTTCATGTTTCGGTTTTTGCACCTCCACAGGTTGATCAAGAGGGTAACATGACTATTGAGGTCTGGGTGATTGACAATCTAGGATTCATAGTGAGTGATGCAGCAGTCATTGTTTCTATCGATGGTTCCGACTATCCAGCGGTGCAAGTAAATGATTCCTATTTCCTCGAAGTAGCCGAGGTGCAGCTGCGGGGAGGATTCCATCCTGTGGAGGCAACGGCTACACATCCCTTCGGAAATGGGCCCGGAAGTCAAGAAATTGGTTTTGAGGTTCAGGTCCATTCTTCAAGTTTAAGCATAATTACTGACTTCCCTGCTATTGTCCAACAGAATGAAACTGTAGCAGCTGCATTTGGCATCAATGATGCATACGGGCGGCCCATAATAGGAGCTGCTGTGTCTTTGAGAAGTGGACCAACGGTCTTCGAACTCGAGGAAACTTCACCCGGTAATTACGAGCTCAATTCTACCCTGAACGTAGGAATTGGAAATCATACCTTCGATTTGCTCGTCGGTGAAAAGTCTTGGATAGTCGGAGCTCTTGCCCAACAAGTCGATGTAGAGGTCTTTGGCGACCTTGTTCCGAACGTGTTCTTCATTCCAAGAGTCGAGAGTGGCACTACATTCGAAGTTAGTGTCTTTGTCAAAGACGCAATTGGCCCAGTCTTCCAAGGCACTTCCGTGACTATTGAGATTAATAGCACAAGATACACACAGACGCGTGAAACGGGTGAGCCTGAGTTTGTGTTTCTGGTCCTAGCTGATTTCTTGATGGGAGAGAATAATTTCACAGTCTATGTGAACGCGACATACGCCAATCCATGGTCAGATGAATTCACCATTCGAGCTTTTTCAGATATGAGTGCGTATTCGTCTATCCAATCGTTGGGAGGCAATACAATTGCACAAGGAGGCCAAACAACAATGGAGCTTACGCTTGTTGATTGGTTAGATCGACCGGTTTCTGGTGCGACTGTGTCGTTCTATGTGAAAGCGCTCTCATATCCTATGCAAGAGAGCACTCCTGGTGTATATACTGCACAAATAGCGACAACTGGATGGTCTCCAGGCGAATACAATTATTCGGTTTCTGTCCATCATGAGGACATTGAAACCGGTGATGGGCTTGAAGGAGTATTGGTTGTTACAGGCCAGCTAGTCTTTGATGTCACCTTCTTCCCAGAAGATGGCACCCAGGGCCAGTCATTAGAAGTTGTCATAGCTGTGCAAGACATCTATGGCAATCCGATTCCGGATTTGGATGTATTCGTATCTTTGATGAACATGCTTCCAATTCAGGCAACTGAAACGTATGTGATAGGCACTTATGAAGCCATCATCATGCTCATTCCAACTGATCAGGGATATGGAGATTTCACTGTAAGCATTTCAGCGCAGGGCGAGTTTATTCAGGCGACTGGTACAGAAGCAACAGTGACAATAGATCCCGCTGTGCCAGATTTCGCCATGTCGACACAGTCAATCAGCTTGGGAGCGGGACTTTCATTCCTTCTGAGCCTCATAGGGATGTTTGTCTATTTCAGGATCGCATCTTCAACAAGAATCGACGACGAATCTGTGGAAGGAATTCAAAAGTCTGTAAAGCGCATGGATAGGATATACTTGCTGATGGTTCTGGTCAGTGGCATTGGCTTAGTGTCATCCTATTGGTATTATCTGCAAGCGGAACTAGGTCTTGCATTAGTGCTCATCATAGCTCTTCTCGGAATGTCAGTTCTCATGTATGGCCTCTGGCTCTATCGTGATGCGGTTTCTGCAGTGCTGGTCAAAGGAGCATTAACCAGAAGTAGGATTGTCTTTGGACTGTGGCATCTTGTATTTGTGCCTGTGGTCATAGTGATGATTCTAATGTATGGAACTGGAATCGACTGGTTTAGAGCCTACATCATCGATGTGGCAATCACCTTCGGTGACCTAAGCATTCCAACAATAATGACCACAATATTCGTGGCATACGTGTCATCAATCATTGTTGTAGTTGTGAATCTTTATCGAGAAGTCAGCAAAGGCATCAAGAAGATTGGCAGGATGGAGGAAGCAGGAACACCACGTAATATCGTTGAGGAGGAGAAGATCTCCATGATCAACAGGTTCAGTTCTTCTATCCGTATTAAATTCCTGATGTTCTTAGTCGTTGTAGGCGCAACCACAGTGATGGCAATGGATTTCTTGCAGAGCTTCCAACTTGCAATTATAGTGCTTATGCCAGTTCTCTTCCTTGTGGTGATTCCGTTCCTGGCTTCCAAGATTATACAGGTCCTAAGCAGAGTATCTGGAGTGGTAACTAAAAGAAGCACCGCATCTGTTGAATAACAAGAGGAGAAATACAAGAGAAAGTGATGGCTGCCAAGCCATCACTCCTCATTTTATTCGGAGTACTCTTCATCTGTAGCCTCGACGGGTTCTTCATCCATCTCAGATTCGATGGAGTCTTCCTCGACATCAGTGTCATCCTCAGCCACGAACTCGTCATCTTTTGACTCAGCTTCAGGCTCCTCTTCTGGAGGTTGAATCTCAGGCTCAGCCTCAGCTTCTTCAACCACAGGAATCTCCTGGTCATCAAGTGTGACTTTTAGCTTCTGAATCTGGGACTTTCTGGAAATGTATAGGGCTACAATGACAGCAAGAGATAGTGCAGCTCCCACGACCGTAAGAGTTGTCTGGAAACTGCTAGCTGCGCCACCTAGGAGTGTCTGCCAAGTGAGGACAAGGAACGCAAGTCCACCGATGTTCATCACGAAGCTTCGAATTGGAGTTTCGATCTTCTGTATCTCTGTGACCTCTGCATCCACAAGTGCAGCCCCAAGTACGCCAGCATTGTATTCGTTTGATTTGGTCTTCTTAGCGAGCTTCCTTATTGAGAGCGATTTCTTCTTGCCCATCACCTGCAATGCTTTGGGCACCTTTGATGCGATGAGATCCGCATATTTTCTCTCAGCTTCATCTATGTCGATCTTGCACTTCTTGCATGTTGGTGCATCTTGTTGCCACTTGGCCTTGCAGTTTGGACACTTGTCTTTCGCCCAAGCTTCCGGAGCGATTTCCCTAACGCGCTGACGAATTCGATATTCGCTAACTCCGCTTTCTCCTCCTTCATAAGTTCGAATCTCATCTTCCGTAGCTTTCTTCTTCCTAATCTTCACTTGCATTGAAAGGAGTGAGAATAATGCAGGTAATGCACCTAGCACGGTTAGATTGGGGAGTGATTTTATCTCCCCAGCCTTCTTCTGAATAGAGCGCACCTTGTGAGCAGTCTGGATTCCCTCCAACAGAGACTTGAAACTTGTACCAACACCCAAAACTGCACCACCGGTTGCCACTGTTGTTGTTATACCGGCAATAGATGTGATAGCATCAATTGCTGAGGATGGCGGAATTGTTAGGAAAAATGGTTGTTCAATTGAGTGAGGAGTATCAACTCCATCAACTTCCCCTTCAACGAGATAGTATAGACTCACTGAAGCTTCGAATTTCCCAGTTATGATATCGATAGAGATTCCACCAAGTTGTGTAGATACTATATCACCCATAGCAAGCTGAGCCTCGACTGGAGGGATAGTAGCATCAGGTTGCATCAGGGCTTCTAAATCAGCTTGAGCAACTTCGATTTCAAACACCTTGATGCTCTGATACCAGAAGCCGATCGCACCTCTTAGATGATGGATAGCTTGCGTTCCAATAACATCGATTTCTATGTAGATTGTTGTCATTGCTTCAACGTCGATTTCAATTGGCGTTGTCTCTGACGTATCCGTTATGCTGATGCCATTGACGAGAATTCGTGCATGCAAGTGCTCTTCATCTCCGAACCATCCATCAGGTGGTGTTTGAGCTGAAGCAAGAACTGTGCTTGCAAGAATCACTACTCCACATACGGCTAGAAAGCCGACCAGTAATCTTCTTCGACGGAAGCGTGCCATATTGAATTCCTCACCTAATCTCTCGCGGGATGCTAGTACTCAGTTTCAAGCAAAAAAGCATTGTGGATACTGAATCGTCAAAGAAGCAAATAGTCATGCCGGTGTTCGCATACCTCGAATCATTTCAGCCACCTTCATGGCGATTGTTCGGAGGCCTTCACTCTTCATGAGCAGTCCTTTAGCTCCAGCGGAAACAGCTTTGCTGATGAGTTCGCGGTCTACGTAAGCAGTAAGGATATGCACATTCTCAACGCCTTGTTTCGTCAGTTTCTCAGTACAACTGATTCCATCCATCACAGGCATCTTGAGATCCATCAGTGTCATTTGCGGAAGTCTGCCCTCGGTCTTGAGCTTGGATATCTTCTCCAAAGCTGCTTTTCCATTTAGTGCGGCAATTACTTCAAGGTCATCTATGAATCTGCGGAGGTACTCAGTCATTATGTCAACTATCCCAGGTTCATCATCTACAATGAGAATAGTAGTTGTCACAGACACCTCATCCTTGCGCAATTCGAGTTAGAACGTGTAATCTTGGGGAAACCGACTTATGAATGGTTAGGATTTGCAATGACCTGATGGAGTTCTGGACATAACTTCTGAATTCTGTAGTAGTTCTTTAGGAATCATCGATATACCAGAGGGAGGATGAACATGGTCACTCTCACAAACTCTGATGGAGATGAATCGAATCCTAAGATAACATGTATTTCCGAACTAACTCCAGACAGTAAATCTGTGACATTGCTCGTCAGAATAATCTCAATGAGTCAGGCTCGACAAGTTAGGTCAAACAAGACCAATAGAAGACATCTTGTACAGGACGCTGTTGCTGGTGATTCGACAGCCAAAATCAGTATGACTCTCTGGAATGAGGACGTGGACTCGCTTCAGGAGGGTCACACCTACCTCCTGACGAAAGGTTACGTAAGAGAGTATGATGAATGCATGTACCTTGTTCGAAGTCGTTCAGGAGAGTTCAGAGAAAGTGCGAAGCATATCGAGAAAGTATACGAATCAGTTGATATGAGTAGGCCTTTTGCAGGGCAAAAACCATACCGCAAGAGTCCGCGTACGAAGTCTGGTAGATCATTCAGAGGAACTCCGGGAAGAGAGGAAAAGGGATACTGTTCATGGAAGGGCTTTTGAGTCGGTTGTCTGCTCATAGAGGTTTGCATGAAGATTGACTACCACGGCAATCCCATACCGTTTCCATTGGCTGCTATTCGTGGAAGGCTACTAACTACGGGACTCTCACGTGCGTATACTGAAGAAATATTACTCAAGCTGGCCAGTCAAGGTGCCGAATCTGAAAAGAGTATCTCAGTGGAGAAGCTGGAGAAAAATGCACGAGATCTTGTTCCAGAGGCATTCTTGGCTGATTATGACCTCCTTTCCAAATATGAGGCACTCAGGAGAACCACAACGGATGTTCCACCACTTGTGCTAATCCTTGAGGGAGCATCAGCTACTGGTAAATCCATGCTGGCTCTGGATTTCATTGCGCATCTTTCAATCACTCGAATCATTAGTACTGATACTGTAAGGCAGGTGCTCAGAGGCATTCATTCCCCAGAAGAACACCCCGAATTATACTGTCATACCTACCAAGCCTACAAACATCGACAGGCAGGTCCCGAAGGACTCAACCCCATAATCCGAGGGTACCTTGCTCAATGTGAATTGATGGAGCCGGCAATCCGTGCTGCCGTTGAGAATTTGGTACGTGAGGGCGCTGAGGGTCTGGTGGAAGGTGTGCATATACTCCCTGGTAGTCTGCAAGACCTCAGTCCAGGTATCCTCGAGATTCTAATCCATCCGGAAGAGACTGCGCATCGTATTATGTTCCTAACCAAATACAGTGCATCGGGACTCAAGACTGTCTCAGCTGACGGGGAGATTAGGGAGAATGAATTTTTAGCTACACGTCAGATCCAGGATCATATGGCACATATTGCTAAGAAAAACTCAGTAGAAACAGTAACGCTCATGGACTACGAACAAGCGTCAGAGGAGATCCGTTTCATCATACTCAACAAGATTAGACATCTTGTGAGACACACTTCCGGGGGAAAAGATGAGTGAGCTGGAAGGATGCTGCACTGGACAGACTCTTCAATCCAAAGTCTATAGCAATAATTGGTGCCTCAAATCAACCTAACAAGTTAGGCGCACTCACACTTCGTGCACTCAAGCATTTCAAGGCAAAGAAATTCCCGGTAAACCCTCGTCATTCAGAAATTGATGGTTTCAAATGCCACTTCAGTGCGGCAGATATTGGAGAAGAGATTGATCTGGCTGTTATTGCACTAGGGCCAATGAATGTGCTCCCCGCGCTTAAGGACTGCGCTGAAGCTGGTGTCGGAGGAGTAATTATTTTCTCTGCTGGATTCAAGGAATTGGGTCCAATCGGTGAGGAGCATCAGAAGCAAGTCAAGGAATTGGCGGATGCCTCCCGAATTGCAGTCATCGGTCCGAACTGCTTGGGTGCAGGTAATCCGAGTATTGCATTGAACGCCACTTTCTTTCCACACCCTGCTCCGCTTGAAAGCGGAGATGTATCCCTTGTCAGTCAGAGCGGAGGCGTAGCTGGACTTATGCTCTATGAGGCAGCTGACGCAGGTGTAGGAATAGCTAAATTCGCCAGCATAGGAAACAGAGTAAACATTGACTTCCATGATATGGTGAGATATCTTGGCCAGGATAAGGAAACAGAAGTCATTTGCCTGTTCGTTGAAGGCACTGAACACGCCAGGTCAATGTACGAAGAGATGGCACACGTGGCGAAAAGCAAGCCTATCATCATGTACAAGGTTGGCAAGACACCCACCTCAAGAAAGGCTGCTTTGAGTCATACTGGAAGTCTGGCAGGTAGGCATGAGTTGTATTCAGCTGCTGCAGTGCAGAGCGGGGCAATTGAAACGGATACGGTCACTGAAATGATCGACACTGCCAAAATCCTGTCTATCTGCGAAACATGTCCAACAGGGCGAAATGTAGCCATCGTGACACACACACTTGGCCCTTCACTCATTGCGGCACAAATACTCGAAAATGCAGGCTCATCACTTCCGCCGCCTTCGCAGGAAACGTCTTCAATCATTCAGGAAATGCTAGCGATGCCAGTTGAGATATCAATCACTAATCCTGTGGACTTGCTCGCTCAAGGCTGGGCTAATCCTGATATCTTCGCAGAAGCCTTCAATCTGATAATGGATGATTCACGATATGATGCAGTGATGATAGTGTTCTCTCCTAACTATCAGGAAGACATCGGCGGAGGAGTGCCCATTGATTCGATACTGAAGAAGACATCCAGCTCGGAAAAAGTGGTTGTTGCTGTGTTGAACTCACCAGTCTGCACACCTCCATCGGGAAAAGATAGACTGGAGCATGGTGGCGTTCCCGTATTCTCTAATCCTGAGAGGGCGGCTCAAGCGCTTTCCAATGTTCTGAGACAATCTCGAAATCATTAGTGGTTTCAAAATGTATGTCTTAAATGCCATTATATGCAGGACTTAAATCATCAAAGGAAGATATTCCGGGAAGGAGCTAGGATTGTCAAAAAGAACCCCGCGTTATATGTTCAAGATGGTATCTCTGGGCGACGCGGCCACAGGCAAGACTAGCTGCATCATCAGATACACCGAGAATAGTTTTGGAGAGTCATACCAAGCAACAATGGGAACCAATATCGCTGTCAAGAATCTCCAAGTTGCATTGACTGAAGAAGAGACCGTGCCAGTACAAATAGTATTATGGGATCTTGGAGGTCAACCTGATTTCAAAGAGCTTAGACTGAGATACATGGCTGGAGCTAGCATTGCGTTCATCGTCTATGATGTGACGAATCCGAGGTCTTTCTTGCATGTCTATGATTGGTATTCAAATTTCATATCCGTGAATCCAGATGCCGCAGTATCCCTTGTCGCGAACAAAATAGATTTGGATGACAGAAAAGTGCCTCCTGAAGCGGGGCAAATGCTTAGTGATTGGCTAGATGTAGCCCACATTGAAACGAGTGCAAAGACTGGAGAGAACGTAGAAGAACTCTTCACAGATCTCATCTCCCTTGGAGTGCAAAAGCATAGTTCAAGAAGCATTGAATGAGAAATGGTGGGCGAGAGTCCAGGCTGGCCCCTAAATCTCTCACCCGTTTAGATCGATGGTGACTTGCGCCCAACAAATGATTTGAGATGTCAGGGATTAGTAACGAACACTAGGGTGTTTCCACTGCATACATCAATCGTACTTAACTCATCAAGTTTCCATTTGGGTAGTCACTTGCCGTCTGGTAACCCATGCTGATTTTTAGTAAACTATGGGACGATGGCTCCAGCTGCTATTGTTGCATAGTCAAGGACAAAGCCAGGGAATATGCCCAACAAGATTGTACCAACAACTGCAAGTACAACAGCGACAAGTGGAATCGTTGGAACGCGAATTGTTGTTCCCTCTGTTGGTTCCATGAAGTAGCAATACCTAAGGATTCTCAAGTAGTAACCGAGTGCGAACACAGAGTTTAGCACGGCAATTATCGCTAACCACCAAAGTCCGGCATCAACTGCAGCACCAGGAATCAAGAACCACTTGAACCAAAATCCAGCTGTGAACGGCGCACCAGCAAGAGCAAAGACCATTATTGCCATCAGAAGGGCAGCAATTGGAGCACGAGCGCTGAGTCCTTTCAGATCATCATAGGTGATCTCTTTTCCTATGGAAACAGCTAATGCCCAAACAAGGATAAATGCTCCAGTCTTGATGAGAGCATGGGCAAATGCGGTAAACATTGCAGCTGCAGCCCCAAATGCGGTTCCTGCGGCAATCCCCACAAAGAGCAGACCCATCATCATGATGGATGAGTAGGCCAGCATTCTCATGATGTTTCTCTGAGAAAGCGCCAGGACATTCCCAATTACCATGGATAGTATCGATATGGTGACAATTACAGGCATCCATTCCATTTGCGCTGCCACGAATCCAACAAGTAGTATCCTGAGCAGAGCACTCACTCCCGTCTTCTTGGTTGCCCCTGCAAGATAGCCTGTCACGCTCCCATCAGCAGTTGCATATGCGTCAGGCACCCACATCCATCCTGGGAATACACCGACCTTGAATCCAAAGCCTATCAGGAACAGCACCATCGCGAGTAGCATTGCATAGGCTGATGGTGAAGCAGCACTCCACACTGTCTCAACAAATGCGCCAATAGCTGCGAAGCTTGTGGCACCTGTAGTACCATAGACGAGCGCAATTCCAAATACGATGAGAGTAGTGGACAATAGTCCCATGACGAAGTACTTGGTTGCTCCATCAATAGCTCCTCTGTGGGGCCCTAAAGCGACGAGCACGTATGTCGGCGTGCTCATGAGCTCCCAAGCAAGAAACAGTGCAACGAGGTCAGTCGCCATAACGACCCATATTGCACCGGCGAATGACATCATGAGGAGGAAGTTGTATGTTCCCTTGTTTCCTCCATATGTCGTTGATGAAAGTAAGATGAGAAATGCGACAACCAGAATGATCCAGATGAAGAAATCGCCAAACGTGTCTCTGACGAATAGGCCTCCAAACGAAGAGCCTGGTGCAATGAGAATCATCTCAAATCCTGCAAGAATAATACCGATGAAGCTAACTGCCAAGGGGCTCGTCCTCATACCTACTACCAGAGACAGGATTCCGAATGCAATGAGAGTCAACGCTGGAAGCGAAACTAGCCAGTCCGCTGGAACAAGGGCGAATATAGGGCTCAAGAGGTCGCTGATTGCGTCTATAATCGAAGAGAATTGAAGCATTATGGAATCACTCCTAGCATATCGTTGACTATCGGCATCACTAGATTCAGCACAAGATCAGGCCAGAGTCCTAAGATGATTACAGGTATCATCATCAGAATTGGTGCAATTAGATCGCTCCAAGGAGCCTCTGTAACCTCCTTTTCTGGATCAGGGTCACTGAACACAATCCTGTTCAGTGTCCAGAGTAGATATCCAACCGTGACGAAGATACCGAAAGCAATGAAGCCGGACCAGATGTAGATATTGACAGAGCCAAACAGGACAAGCACTTCTGCGATGAATCCGCTCATCCCTGGCAACCCGAAGGCTGCGAAGACTGCAAGGATAAAGACAGCAGACATCCTCGGGGCCTTCGTCATCAATCCCCTAATGGCGGGAATCTCTCTTGAGCCTGCTGAGTACTTCAGTTGACCTGCAAGAATGAACATGACAGATGAGATCATCCCATGGGATACCATCATGAAGACTGCGCCTTGAACTGCAAGGCTAGCTGAGAATAACTGTCCTTCAGTGGCTCCTCCTCCAATGGCAAATCCACCGATGGCAACTCCAAGCAGCACCCATGCCATGTGATTGATGGATGTATACGCGACCATTGACTTCACATCTGTCTGACCCATAGCTACAAACGCCGCATAGATGCACGTGAAGATCGCGAGGATTGCAAATGGGATACTAAGTCGAGCGAAGCCCTGTGGGACCATCCAGAGACCCAGCCTGATGAAGCCATAGCCGCCCATCTTTAGGAGAATACCAGCGAGTATCACTGAACCCGGAGTGGGTGCCTTCACGTGAGCCCATGGCAGCCAGTTGTGCAATGGGAATACTGGTAGCTTGACTCCTGCACCTAGGAATACAGCCAGTGCAAAGCCAATCTGAATGTTGATAGCGATTGGTGCAGCCTTGATTGACAGCATATTGAATGTGCCAGGTCCTAGGAAGAACAACGCCATGAACGAAACCAGCATCACTGCTGAGCCAAGATGTGTGTAGATGAAGAACTTGACAGCCGCATGCTCGCATCCTTCCTCGCCCCATCTTCCGATGATGAAGAACATCGGGATAAGGACCAGTTCCCAAAAGATGAAGAAGCTGATGAGATCAAGTGACATGAATACTCCAAGTAGTCCTGTCTGCAGCATCAGGAAGAACATGTAGTACAAGTTCTTTGATTTGTCTATGTGATTCGAGCTAAGAGCCGCGATGAAGACCACGAGGTTTGATAGGAACACCATTGCAACGGAAATTCCATCAACTCCAAGGTATATCTGAAGAATTGCACTCCAGCTTCCAAACTGGACAGTACTGAGGGTGAAATACCACTCGTACCACATTACACCGGGATTTGGCAGGATAGCGATAATCAGGACTAACGAGAGCAGAAGTTCAACGAAAGTGACTACAAGTGTGAGAGCTCTGGCTCCTCTAGCTCCTAGGATGTATGCAATAAATGCCGCAACTAATGGTGCGAATAGCATGAGTGGTAGTATGTTTTCCATTGGTAGCAATGCAATGAGGTCTTGGATGATTCCTAGCTGCATTCTAGAACACCCCCATGGATAGCAGAATGACTATGATCAGAATCCCAATTCCGAACATGATTACTCCCACGTAGTCATTGACTCGGCCAGTCTGTGCAGACTGACTGGACTCTGAGGCTGCAACGCTGTATGTTGAAACACCCTCAGCGAAGCCATCGATTACATTGTCATCGAACCATCTCAGTTTCGTGGCAAGACCCTTGCCTGTGTCAGCTGACTTGAAATCGATTCCGTCGATGATCTTGTTATCGACATTGACACGGTATCGATCAGTAGCGTTCAGGAACCCGTTCAGTATCTTGTAATATAGCTCATTGATGTACCAGCGATGCTTGAGGAAGTTGTGGGCTTTCCTTCTGAAGCCTTTCTCTGGCACCCATGTGTTGGGTGTGTCTGCACCCTTGATATACATCATATAGCCAGGAATTCCACCCAAGGCGAGTGCACCCAATGTAATGGCAAATGGGATGATGCCAGGATAGGTGATCTTGACCTCGATCATATGTGCAAAGTTCTCAGCCCAAGTGTGACTCTCCTCGAGTACTATGTTTTGAACGAACGGGAAGACAAGGAAGGCAATGATTGTGAAAGCTGCCAGAATATATAGTGGCACCATCATCGCTGGGCCTGGGTCATGAGGATCTGAGTGATGTTGCTCCTCTGTGTGCTCTTCTTGAGTTTCCTCATGCTCTTCGGAGTGCTCCTCCTCGTGCGTGTCGTGTGACTCGTGATGGTCATGGCTCTGCTTTGAGGGACCGTAGAATGTGATCCCCATGAAACGCAGACTGTAGAAGATTGTACATGCTGCTGCCAGTATCGCGAAGAAGAATAGCACCAATCCAAGTGGATTAGTCCAATGTGCTGCTAACTCATAGGTGTACTCAATGATGGAGTCTTTAGACCAGAATCCTGAGAATGGTGGGATTCCAGCCAACGCGAGAACTCCAATCCACATCACTATGAAAGTCTTGCGCATGTGATTCTTGAGACCGCCCATTTTCGTGATGTATTTCGTATGCAATGCATGTATCACTCCTCCTGATGCAAGGAACAAGAGGGCTTTGAACGCACCATGTGATATCACATGCATTACACTACTCAGGTACGCATCTGTAAAGTGAAGTCCCTCAGCCTGAAGTATTCCACCCACCCCAAGTGAGAGCATCATGTAGCCAAGCTGGCTGAGAGTTGAAAAGGCCAATATCTGCTTAAGCTCGTTGGACACCATGCCCATAGTAGCTGTCATCAGAGCAGTTATTCCACCAATGATAGCCACGAAGATGAAGAATGAGAGGGCTGCTTCGAATCCGATAGCCTGAAGTCCACTGATGTGGTCACCTCCATTATGCCCACCACCCGCTGCAGACACCATTGTCACAAGGAATCGTGCAGTGATGTAGATACCAGCCTTGACCATTGTTGCTGCGTGAATCAATGCAGATACTGAAGTTGGGCCAGCCATTGCTTCAGGTAGCCAGACTTGAAGTGGAGCTTGACCGGACTTGCCGATAGCGCCCATGAAGATGAGTAGGAATGTTGGCACAAGCATTCCAATGCCAGCCATCGTAGCCCACCAGTGCTGAGCGTCAGCAGCCATCTCAGTGAATGAGAATGTACCAGTGAAAACGAAGAGTATCAGGATGCCACCCAGCATGAATGCATCGCCGATTCTCGTGACAATAAAGGCCTTAGTTCCACAGTGCGTGTTGTATTGACCCTCGGTCTCAAACTGGAGTAGTGGGTTTGTGTGATCAATGTCATTCTGTTCAGTTTCCATTGGATTTCTCTTGTCATTCCAGAATCCTATCAGACCGTATGAACAGAAACCCATGATCTCCCATCCGATGAATGCAATCAACAGGTTGTTGCTGAGCACGAGAGTGAGCATCCCACCTCCAAAGGCGAGCATTAGGATGAAGAATCGATTGCGGTCTCCCTCGTGTGCCATGTACTCTGTTGAATAGACGTAGATTAGGAAACAGAGTGTACTTGCCAGTATCCCCATGATCACTGAGAGTGGGTCCAGAAGTACTTCGAACTCAAGTCCTAGGACCTCTATCCACATCCAGTGTGTAGTCTGGGTTGGATGTCCAATCTCAGGTAGGAGTGACCAGCAGAGAACCATAGAAATTCCCATGAGGATTGAAGGAGTCCAATCGCGCAGTTTTTCGCTGAACATTCCGACAACTGGAACGAGCAGTGAGCCTAGCAGAGGAATCACGAGGATGAGCCAATAGGGTAGTCCAAGTAACATGTCAATCACCTCATGGAAGTAGGGTAGCTATTCCTTCTACACCAGGAACGATGACATCAAGTGCCAGACCTGGGAATATTCCAAACAGCACAATGAGCACGCCAAGGATGATCATTGGGTAAGTCATCCAGTTCGAGCTCTCTCTCACATCCTCTAGTTCTGTGGGATGAGGCCCAAGGAAGACCTTCCATAGATACCTGAGCATGTATCCTGCGCTTACTATAGAGCTTGAAACTGCCAATATGGACAGGACAAAGAACTCAGGTCGAGCTAGACCTCCTGATCCCATCAGAACGGCATCAAAGCCGCCAAGGAACATCATCCACTCACTAGCGAATCCAGAGAGGGGTGGACTTCCTGCAATGCTCAAGGCACCAATGGCTGCAGCGAATGCTGTGATGGGCATCTTATTCGAGAGACCGCCCATCTTGTCAACGTCTCTCAGATGAGTCTGATGAATCACAGCTCCAGCGGTCATAAACAGGAGACCTTTGCTGAAAGCGTGATTGATGAGATGAAACAGACCACCAGATATGCCCATCGTAGTGATCATCCCCAATGCAAAGAGGACATAGCCCATCTGCGAAACTGAAGAGTAAGCCAGCAATCGCTTGATATCCTTCTGGACAAGAGCCATGGCTCCTCCGTAGAACATCGTCACAACTCCAAGTACTCCCATCCAGAACGACAGTGTCTGGGCCGCAGGGCCAAGCGTGATGATTCCAAATCTCACCAGAGCATAGGCACCGGTTTCAATCATAGCTCCTGAGAGCAGAACAGAGATTGGTGTTGGCGCTTCCGCGTGCACAGGGGGCAGCCACCAGTGTATGGGGAACACAGCCATCTTGACAAGGAAGCCCGCTGCGAGCAAGACAAAGATTAGCTGAAGAAGTTGAAGATCAGACCAGATTGCTGGAGCCATCCGTAGGATGGAATATAGCTCAAAAGTACCTGTAAAGAAGTACAATAGACCGAAACCAATCAATATACAGACTGCGCCAGCTTGTGTGTAGAGCCAGAACTTGATGGCAGTACGTTTCCTGGTTTCTGGCAATCCCCAGAACAGAATCAGGAAATAGGCCGGAACCAGCATGAGTTCCCAAAAGATGAAGAATTCGATCAAATTAGTCGCCAAGGTCACTCCTTGCATTCCCATCAGGAAGAACAAGGTGTTCGCGAAGAAAGTAGGCTTGTTCTCGCTGTGCTCTGTGTAGCCAACAGCATAGACAACTGAGAGGAAACCAAGCAAGACTACTGCAAAGGTGATCGGGAAGGCTATCTCATCGAGATAGAGTCCAAACTCACCCAGGACAACTGACCAGGTGACTTTCTCTGCAGCTCGACCGCCCTCAACTAGGACGCGGTAGAAAGGTGGCACCATGAGGAATGCTGCGAACGCTGAGAATCCAACTGCAATCTTTCCTGAAGTCTTTTCGAGTCGACCTCTAAGTAGGTAGATCAGAAGACCTCCGATGAAGAGGACTAGCAACGATGTGGTCATGAATGGGAACTCGAACGCGGCCTGCATCAACGGAACCTCCTTCCGCGCCACTCAAGTGGGTCTCTGTCAAGTGTCTCGATCTTATCAGGACCGTAGAGCAGGTCCTCTCTCTCTCCCTCGCTGATGTCAACGACTTTGGTGTGAAATAGCGCATCAAACCTGCAGGCCTGAGTACACATGCCGCAAAAGATACAGCGTGTGTAGTCGAAGAAGAGAGCCGCATCCTTCTCGTAATGCTTGTCACTCTTGTCGATACTGATAGCTACATTTGGACAAGCTCGTACACACTGCATGCATGCTGTGCATTTTTCGCGGACATGTATATGCCTTCCACGAGTCCTCTCCGGATACTCCCGGTCCTCGAAGGGATAGAAGTACGTAAAGGGTCGGGACATCACTTGACGGAATACGTGTCTCAATATCTGGAATATGTCACCTAGGTTTCTGAAGAATCCCATCTTGCTCTACCCTCCTATTCCTAGAATTGCTTGCAGTGCTGGAATGTTGGCGATTCCCAACATGACTAGCACGACGTTCAGTATTGACAGTGGAAGTAGATACTTCCAGCAGAAGTACACGATCTGGTCCTGCCTGAGTCGATGGAACGATGAAGTCACCACGACAAAGAAGAAGAACACTATCAGGAACTTGATGATGAATATCACACTGCCTGGTAAGAAAGCTGGTCCTTGGAATCCACCAAGGAACAACGCAACAATGAGGGCTGAATAGAGAGCCTGCTCAGCGAACTCAGCAAAATATGTCAGTGTGAAGTAGATACCGCTGAATTCAGTCCTCCAGCCGAAGATGACCTCAGAGTCAGCAACTGGAGCATCGAATGGAAAAGTACCAACAGAAGCAATTGCTGCTACAAGGAAGGTCGCTACGTTGATTGGCAGCAAGAAGATGAACCAGATATTCGATTGTGCCTGAGTGATTGCCATTACGCTCAGGGAGCCGGCTAACATAGCTGGTCCAATTGTCGAGATGATGAGTGGAATCTCACTTGCAAACTGATTGTTAGCTGCTCGGAATCCGCCGATGAGTGTGTACTTTGAGCCGCTTATCCACCCTGATAATAATGCGACCACTGGTACAGCGGTTAGGAAAGCGAAGACCAGCACGAGGCTTACTGAAAGATCAGCAATGAACCAGATTGGATCCCATGGGATGAATGCAAAGGGAATGAGAACCACAAGCAGAAGCATTGAGGGAAGGAACCTGTACATCCAGCGCCTTGCTTTATCAGGGATAATGGTCTCTTTTGCTACCAGCTTTATCGCATCAGCGAAGAGCTGGAGACCTCCATACTTCCCTAGGTGGAAAGGCCCTCGTCTGTCTTGAATCCTGCCCCATAGCTTCCTCGTGAACCAAACCGCGAAGATAATCGTCATGAGTATGAACACAAGACCAGGGAATAGGATAGCTCGAATGAGGAAGAAGAAGTTTGCTACATCGAAGACTGCAGCCCAAATCCACGTGAAGATGCCCCATATCCAGTAAAAGATTCCACTTACAATGCCAAATATCCACTGAATGACTCCATAGAGCCATGAGGGAATTCCTTGGAGCCAAGCAAAGAAGTCTATCTGCAGAACGACACCTCCCATCATCGATCCCACCACCCTGGATACGGGTCAAGGCTTCCAAATACTACAATGAAGTCCGCGAACTTCGCACCGGGAACTAAATGCTTGAGTGAATAGTAAGAGTTGAAACATGGACCTCGTATCTTGGCTCTGTACGGCGTCTGCGCTTTCTCCGTGGTCTTGAGCCAAAGTGTTGAGATCCCTCTAGTTCCTTCAACGCGACCATAGGCCTCACCTTCTGGGAGCCTATTGGATTTACCACGGGCCTTGGGATCAACAATTGGGCCTTCAGGAACTAAAGGCAACAACTTTCTGATTATCTCTACTGAGGTCTCCATCTCCCTGAATCTCTGGACCATTCTGTCGTAAGCATCACTCTCTCCAGGATGCTCCTCGCTCTCAGTCACTGGAACCTCCCAATCAATCATGTCGTAGGCGAGATTCGGGTCAGGAGCATCTTTACGCAAATCCATTGGCAGACCACATGCTTTGATTGGCGGTCCGCTGAGTCCGAACTTCAGACCCTGTTTCAGAGTGTATTGCCCAATGCCTTCAGTTCGTGCTCGGAAGGTGGGACTCCCCATGAGCATGTCACGCATTACGGGCATTCTATCCTCGAAGCGCGCTATGGCGATATCCAGCTTCTCGAGCACTTTGTCGTTGAAGTCGTACTTTACACCACCCGGAGTGCTGTAAGACACTGCATGGCGTGAGCCAGAGAGTTCCTCGAAGGCATCTAGGAAGAACTCACGATCAACCCATGGCCATAACAACATAGCAAACAGTCCAAGCTCTGCAGAGAACTGGCCCCACCAGAACTGCAGCGAATGAATCCTGCTTGCCTCCATCATGATAGTTCGCATGACCTTGGCTCGTTCTGGTACTTCGAGTCCGGCAATCTTCTCAACTGCTTGGACGTAAGGATACTCAGCAAGGAACGCCTCAAGCATGCAAAGTCTTTCCATTATGAGAGCGCCTTGTCTGAAGTTCCTGAACTCCAGACACTTCTCAGCAGAACGATGGAAGTATCCAGCATTAGGATCGCATTCGACTACAAAGTCTCCAACCAGAGTGAGTTTAGCGGCCCATCCATGTGCAGATACGTGCTGAGGCCCAAACCAGATCTCAGTGGTCTCATCAAGAATATCGGGGCTCATTCAGACGCACCTCCCTCTGTTGGTTTAGGCTTTGGCGGCGTTCTGTCAGCCTCTTTGAGACGAGATCGATCTGTCACGAAGCTTTTCCTCAAGGGATACTTCCCTTCGAGCTCTTCTGGGAGCAACAGAAGTCTCAGGTCGGGATGGTCCTTGAAGTTTATGCCAAACATCTCCCAGGTCTCTCTCTCGTGCCACTCCATACCTGGAAATATGTCACTAATTGTATCCACTTCTGGATTCGAGCCCTCTAGAGATACGCGTAAGTGATACTGAGTCCTGTTGGTTCGAGACCAAAAGATGTAGATGACTTCGAACTTGTCTTCTTGGAGGTCAACTCCAAAGACACTCTCTGGAAATGCGTCAGCTATTTCTTCATCAATCATTCCCACAACATCTCGAATCTTGTCGGCCGGGACTATGCACTCAAGGATGCCATCTTCCTTCGGAGTACATTCAACATCAGGGAACTTGTTGACTATCTGTCTACCAAATGTGGCGCCAGATATAGGAGTGTCTTCAGACATCGAGCTTCTCCTCCTGTGAGATTGGCTTTCCAAGGTCCACTGAACCATACCGTCTGTTGTATGCAAGCATCAATACCAAAGCTAGAGCAGTATGTGCAGCAGCTACTGATATCATGAGAATGATGAGGGCTTGTCCTGTGAGTGTAAAGGTGGGACTATAGACAGCGAAAGCAGCCAGAGCGATACTGACTCCATTCCCCATAATCTCAGCCCCAATTAGAATTCTGATGAGGTTCCGCTTTACCATCATCCCATATGCGCCTAGGCCTATCAGGATGAATGCGACAGCTAGGTACCAAGAAAGTGGGACCATCAGTCAGCCACCTCCTCACTGGCTTCTGGTTCAGAGGTCTTCTCGGATTCAGGAGCTTCCTCGGGTTCAGGAGATTCCTCAGGCTCTGGCTCAATCTCTTCTGGGACTGGCCTTGCTTCGATGCCAAATTCTCCAGTTATATCTTTCATGAGCTCAGCCTTGTCCATCTTCATAAGTGCGATAACACCAACGAGCGCTGTCACCATAATGAGCGCAACAATCTGTACGTATACTCCGTGGTCACCCCAGAGCCACTCGGCCAGAAGAGCTACATCAAGAGAAGCGTCGATCGTTCCTTCGGGAATGGTCTCACTCCAAGGGAATCTGAGAGCCAGAATAGCAGAGATGAACATGATAGATCCGGACACCAGTATGCCGATCTTCTTAGCACGCGGAGACTCGATTGCCTCAAGCGTGGAGTCCTGTGCTCGCGGGAGCAAAAGAACGCCGAATATGATTAGCGCACTAATACCACCAGTATACACCGCAATCTGCATACCGGCAACGAAAGGTGCTTCCAACAGCAGGAAGAAGCCTGCAACGAAAGAAGCCATGATGCCAAAAAAGAATGCAGCATAGACAATCTCTTTGTGCTCCAGAGCGAGATAAGCCAGCACAATCACAATGCCTGCGATTAGCAGAAACTCAACTGACTCAAATGCAGACTCGAACCCTTGCATCAATGCTCCCTCCCTGGCGCATGTGGCTTTTCAAGATGTCGAGCCTTCGCCGCGCGATATGCCTCAAGAGTCTCTTGTCCATCAAGAGAAGTCTGAGGCAAGTACTTCATGGCGTATCCAATGCCACCCATGATGATTATTACGAAGATGAAGGTCTGCCAGGCGATAATTGGATTCAGCCTGATTGGTGAAACAGATAGCAGCCAGAGAAATGCTCCCATTACGTCTATGATTACGAAGAGAATAGTGTAGATGATATAGCTATATGGAAAAGACATCCTGGCTGGGCCTATAGGCTCTTCACCACATTCATACGTAGATGTCTTCTCCGAGTTCTGCAGTATATGGGGTCGCAGAACCCAAGATGCCAACAGCATGATCACAATGAGTACAATTACTAGAATTGCCCATACTAAGACTGGGATGAATTGGAGAAACAGCCTATCTGTCTGCAATCTTCAAGACCCTCCTTGGTCTGAAACAAAATGAATGACCTGCGAGTCACCGAATAAGAGAGGAGCCAGTCCAAATTTCTTCTTCAGGAATCCTTCTATCATTGCCATCTAGCTCCAACCTTACCTAGGTGACGTTCTCCAGGTCCAATCGTGTACACGTTCGCAAAGATGGTTTCCAAATCCACGCCGGCTGGCTGCCTGATGAGATGGGACCACCTTGTGCTGAGGAGGTCGGCGTACAAAGTTGCATGATAAAAAGGCTTCGACCAGAATCGCTCAAAGAAGTTAAATAGACCGCCTATTCCAGAAGGAAATCAGTTTCAGACTAAGTACAGGTGATACAATTGTCTTACAAAGAAGAGGGTACATTCTTCTATTACCTCGCGCTTCTAATCGGAATGGGATTCATTGGAGCTTACTTCTGGATCATCTTGACTGTAGCACCGATAGATCTCAACTTTCAATACTTTATCTTCTTGAGTGGGCTGTTCTTTGTAGTAGCGACTCTTGGTATTGCATTCGCAACTAGCCGCAATGGGCGAATAGGAGCCACTATGCTTTCTGGTATCTTCGGTGGCATTCATGCCTACCTGACCATTACTCAATACACAGATCTAGCAGGCATTCTGCTCTTCGCCTGGGTTGCCTTCGGTCTGCTTCTTGCGTTTGCTGCGTTTGCTTGGCTGCGTGAGTGAGAGCTCAAGCTCTTATCCACAGCCATTCTCATTTTTGCATAGGTTAGAGAAGCCTAGGCCCCAGTGTTCCAAATAGCAAATCTAGCTATGTTGCGTTGGACTACTCTATTCTGTGGATGCGTCTTCTGAAACTTCAGCTGAATCCTCTGAGACCGCGGGCTCAGCCTCAGTTTCTGTAGCTGGTTCAGCCTCAACAGCTTCTTCTGGTTCTGGCTCTGGTTCAGGTTCGGGTTTGTAGTCCAAGTCACTGACTTGCAGGATCCCAGGAGACACGCTTACATCCATGGGGTCCAACATTGAAAAGCCCCCAGATAACAGGATTGCACCGCCCATGCCCCATGTCGCGTAAATGAGGTCACTTCCAAATGGAACTAAGACATAGATCGTGTAGAGAACGCCAACTACGATTGCAATTGAGAGCATATTGACCTTGATCCGGCCACGCTTCGGTTTGAGATAACCAACCAGAAAGAACACCATAACCAATGGTCCACCAGCCAGGAATGGAAAGTGAAGCGCCATTGCTGTGTCAGCAAGAACTGCTAGTAATAGGTCGAAGACATAGGCACTCAGAATAATTGTGCCTATCAGCAGCATGCAATATTGATCGCTGTCTTCTCGAAGGCTCACTGAATCATCCCCATTGCATCTTGATTCTCGTACTTCAATTGCCAGTGGGTTGTGCCCGCTCGAATCTTATTCTGGAGTATCAGATGAGCCCTAACAAAGTCAGAAGGCTTCGGAGGGCATCCCGGAAGATACACGTCGACAGGAACAACAGACTCAGGTGGCACTTGTAGTGAATAACCGTCCCAGAACAATCCTCCACTCGCAGCGCACTGTCCAAATGCGATGACGAACTTAGGGTCCGGCATCATCTCGTAGACCCTGCGGAGTCTTGGGGCCATCTTCTTTGTGAGAGACCCAGATATCCACAGGACATCACACTGACGTGGACCAAAGAGTGGAAGCATGCCAAATCGTTCAAAGTCCCAACGTGATGCGATTCCAGCAGCCCCGTCAACCATGCAACATCCTAATCCGTATTGGACAGGCCATGGACTATGCGCTCTGCCCCAACGGAGCACCCACTTGAGTGGTGGAAGGTTCTGTAGCCACTTCAGTAGGATTGGAGCAATTCTACCCCATCCGTTCCTGAAGAGGTCGTAGAAAATCCATAGGAAGTATTTCCCGAACTTCAGGATCAAGGGCAGCCAAAAGGCAAACACCTTCCCTGGGTTTGATATCTCCTTCTTATCATATTTTAGCTTTGCAGAACGAATCTTTGCTAGTCGCTGTTTTCCAAAGTACGTAGAAGCTTCATTTGCGAACCAAATTCCTGTGGAGTGCGCATGGCCGCCATGTCGTTGAGCAATCTTGAACACTACAAAGCTCTGTGACCATGAGAGCATGAAGAACCTGCGACGCTCATCTTCGAGGAAATAGCCCATCATAGTCACGGCGTTCATTGAGTTGACGTAGCCATCAATGCCTGCCTGAGCGGATCCCTGTTCGAACTGCCAGTCGTCTAGAATTGCAGTGAGGTTCTCCAAAGGCGCAAATGCCTGACCAACAACAAGTGTGGGGCCAGCCTTCTTCACCCTCATAGGGTAGAAGCGATCGTGCCACTCGTGGGCAGCCACATGCTCATCATAAACAGTTCCCTTGTACATTTCTGTGACTTCTTCAACAACTCTGAAGCCTTCAGCAATCTCCTCCTCATCGCCGTCATAAGCAACCATGATTGTGCCATGATGAACTGGGAATGGGAACTTCTCTTCACTATCCCATATCTTCTTCTTCAAGTCGGTGTATTTCGCCTCTTCAAACTTGATGGTGAAGGGCAAAGGACCATCCTCAAGGATCTTCTCAATGGCATGGACCATCAAGTAGTTCTCCTCGAAGCTTGACACGATGACCTTGACTGGTGTGAGAGGCTTGATCTTCACTGTGACCTTTGTGATTATGCCAAGAATACCTTCGGTGTCACAGAACAAGTCAGTGTCCTTACTCTTGACTATCTTTCCAGTGGGCAGGACAACCTCCACCTCTACAACATTCTCGTTGATGTTGCCATACTTGAGAGAGCCTATTCCGTCGCCTCCCTGAGCGACCCATCCACCGATTGTCGCCGAGAGTCCAGATGAGGGGTAGCAACGTAGGTCGAGGTTCTTGCGGTTTAGCTCGAACTGAAGGTTTGCCCAGGAGAGTCCTGGTTCCACAATGACTGTCATGTTCTCCTCGTCAATACTCAAGATATTGTCCATCAAACGCATGTCAACGATGATACCGCCTTTTCGAGGGATGGCTCCCCCATAGCCCGAAGTGCCTGCTCCTCTTGGCACGAGAGGAACCTTGTACTTGTTCGCAAACTCATACAGGAACTTGATCTCTTCAGGGGTTTGAGGTTGCACAATCGCATCAGGCTTGACGTTCATCAACCAGCCCACTTGTTTGGGCAAAGAACCAACATCCATGCCATGAATGACAAGCTCATGCTTCTCGGTTATCACACGGTCTTCATAGACCTCAGCGAGTTCTGTCACCAGCTTTGGCTTCAGTGTCATGTGGACTCTCTCCAAGAGACGAAGCTGCTCTCAGGTCAGGGTCGAGGAAGTATGCTCCATAAAAACCTAGCGAGTCAGGGATGGATTGGCATATGACACAACCTACTTGACGTGATTTGAGTTGTGACGAAAACGTGCGCATGTGTAACGAGCACAGATATTAAGGGCTGTTGCACGGCATAACTCGTTCAGCCAAATAAGCTGAGCCACCTGCCCCGAAGGTTGTGAATGACATCATGGAATTCCCTTCACTCAAAAAGTATAACCTTCAAGACATGCCATACATGTGTGCCCAATGCAGCTTTTGTCAGGTAGGAAATGGTGCATGTCCAACTTACAAAGTGAAGCGCCGAGATAGCTTCTCTGGAAAGGGCAAAATGATCATTGCTCGATCATTGGCTCAAGGAAGCCTGAAAGCTTCTGATGGTCTCGAGGGCCTTCGAGACGCAATCTTCGGATGCACACTTTGCGGTGGGTGCGAGGAGATATGCCAAGTTGACATCCCATTCGTGCAGGTCTATCAATTGATGAGATCAGACTTCCTGAAGATGGGACTTTGGCCCGAGCAGTTAGAAATGACCAAGAAGACTTTGCTAGACAGCCAAAATATACAGGGACAGTCACAGATGGATAGAGTAGAGGGCTGGTCGTATTGGCATCCCGATGAGGACACTCTTCTTGATACAATGGGACAAGAGGCAAAGACTGCGTTCTTCTTTGGATGCGCCTCATCATTCAGAGGGGTCTCAATCCAAGCTACAATAGCTACCACACTTATCATGGACAAGGCTAGTGAATCATACACCTTCCTCGGTGAGGATGAGGTATGTTGCGGAGCCCCTATGATCATGACCGGGGACTTTGAAACCGCTCGTCAGTTCGCGGAACACAATATCGAGAAGTACAAGGAGCTTGGTGTCGAACGCGTTATCACGAATTGTCCGGGCTGCTATAAGATGTGGGCTCATGAGTACCATACGTTTCTAGATATCGACCCACCGTTCGAGATCCTCTATGGACCCGAATACTTTGAGGAACTCATTGACAATAATAGACTGGAGTTCAATAATCCCTTGGACATCACGGTAACATTTCATGATGGGTGTGATGCAGGAAGGAATGCAGGGTTCTATGAGCAACCACGGAAGGTCCTCGAGCATTTACCAGGAGTCACCTTTGAGGAGCTACCACACAACAAGAGCAATTGCTTCTGCTGCGGCTCAGGTGGTGTGCTCAGAGCAATTGACGCAGATTTTGCCAATCAGATAAGCAAGCTGAAGGTTGAGGACATCGAACAGACAAGTGCATCAGTAGTTGCAGCATCATGCCCCTCGTGCGTAGACTTCATGCAAGACCAGTTGCCTCAAGCAGGTTCAAGCAAGACTGTCAAAGACCTAGCAGTCCTTGTGGCGCAAGCTCTAGGCTTGGAATGGGACGGTCTTGATGAGATCTATGAATAGGCTGCAGTTTCAAAGAACGATTTACAGTGGTTTCGATACCCAAATAAGACATAGTTATGCATGTCAATGAATGCAAGGGACGGCTGACACAAGCCTATATAGTGGGAGGAAATGGATTTACGAAGAGATAGTGGACAAGGTTCCACCATTCAGATGGCTCCCTCCTGTATTTGATGTCCTAGCCCAGTTGCTACTTGTTGAAGCTGTCGGCATTGCTGGCTTCTTGTACTTTGAGATGCCATTGACATCAGTAATCTATGGCACATTGGCGATACTCTACACTGTTGTCTGGTCAGCGGGGTGTCTCTATGTCATTCCATGGCTAAGACGCTTGAGAGACCCTACAAACATCGAGGAGAAGAAGGTCCTCAAGTCTTACAAGAATCATCTTCTGCTAGATCGGAAATATGAGCTAGCCGCAGGGGTCCTATTGTTCGTTGGAGTCTGGGTGTTCATCCTTATTGACCCCACGTTTCTTGAGGTGCATCTTGGTACGGGATATGGAAACCTGTTCTTAATGGCACTTCTTGCGGTCTTAGTCTGGGATGTTACATATAGGATTGGACTCTCAATAGTCACCACACTTTTTGCCGCAATGCGATCTATCTCCTTGAGTCGTGCAGCAAGACGTAGGAGAGGGCTCGAATACACAGCATACTCAGAGGTGAGAACCCTGAAGTACTTGGACTCTGTTAATCTCTATTGGGCTGCTTCCGCAGTGCTTCTACTGCCTTTGGCAAGCATCACTCCATTGCTGCTTTATGGACTAGGCGCGTTCTTTACTGCAGTATTATTTCTTTCAGGAGTCAGTCTGCTTGCAATGGAACGAGTCCCTTGGTTCCCCCCGGATGTTGAGAGCATTCTCTATAAAGAGAGATTTGCATATGTAGCACTTTGCGAAAATGACCAGCCACATGTAACTCCAGTCATTTTTGTCTACGACGGAAAATACCTATACTTCGTTGTTTCACTTGACTCAGCTAAGTATAGGAAGATAAAGAAGAATTCCAACATCGCGGTTTTAGTTGACATGAGAGATAGCGAGCATGTAATGAACAATCGTGCGGTAATGCTTCGCGGGAAATCTATGATTCTGGGTGAAATAACCCTATTCGGACTCCTCAGACTATACCTGTATGGACTATGGATGCTTAGAGTCCGATCCCTCTTTGGCCGGAAGTATCCACGATATATGAAGTATTACGACACTCACCTGAGTGATCTGCCCCTCGCTTGGCAAAACAAACCATTCATCTCAAGAGTGATGGTTAGGGTGGAGCCTGAGAAAATCACCTACTGGAGAGAGGCAAAACCACAAATCCTGAGGGTATAGAAGATGTTTCTTGGCAAAATCCACAAAGCTCCCATCAGAGTCATAGCTGAGATTCCAGATGGAGCTTTAGATATTCTCAGGTCAGGATTTTTCTCATATCTTGGTACATCCGAAGCAGATTGCATGCCACATTTGACTGCTATGTTCTATGTATGGCAAGAGCAGTCAAAGCAGATATTCATGGTCACAACAAAAGGAAGTCATAAGATATCAAACATCAGAAAGAACACAAAGGTGTGTGTGACCGTAGATGAACGAGATGCAGTCTTACCTGCGGCTAACAGTGGCGTCATGATAAGAGGTCGTGCAATGATGGTGGAGATGGAACTTCTCGATGAGGCTATCACACTTGACTTTCTTGGTAAATACATGAGCTTTTTGGGAGCAGGGTATCCTTTGGGGAATCGAATCGCAATTAAAGTCACTCCAAAAATCTTGTCCTATTGGAGAGGTATGGATTTCTATCGATGGAGGAATCCAGACTATTAGGAAACGTGTTGGTTTCGAAAAGAAACTATCAATGGCGGATAATTTAATTATCGAAATTAATAGCCAAGTGCGTTCCTTGTAATACATTACATTTGGTAAGGTTTTTAATTGGGTAACATGCCGCTGTGCATCTACTGCACAACCTCTGGTGACGGCTGTGAATCGGAAATCAAGAAGTGCCATAATTGCTGTGTTAGCTATTGCTTTTGTCATTGTGATCGCGTCTCAAGCTTCTGTTGCCTTTACAAGTGAACAAGGGGCTTGTGACACATCACTGTGCCATACAACTGCAACTGCAATAACAATAGACACCGATGCATCGATTGAGGTAATGGAAGGAACGGAATTTTCGTTTGTTGTTACTGCTTCAGCAACAGCAGGACCGACAACATTGGTCATTAAATTTCCACGGAGCTTGGAGAGTAATGCCCTCTTCAACATCCCAAGCGATGGTCTAGTCCGTGATGGCCAAGCTCCAGACCTTGATCCAGATAGCTTGGAAATGGAAGTCAACTACACTATGACTGCACCAGCTATTGCAGGAGTGTATGTCCTTGAGATTTGGGCTGCTGGTGATAGCGGGCATGCCGCAGCAACAACTCTTACTGTCAATGTGATTCATATTGGAGAAGGCCCTTCAATAGCAGACATCACAGTAGAGCCTACATCGCCTTTCCAGAACGAGAGCGTATTTGTATCTGCGAATGTGAGCTCTGAGGCGGGCATAGTCGCAGCAGTTCTACAACACAGGGCAAACACAACTTCTGATTGGACCAATATTACTATGACCCAAGTTGGAGGATATTATCAGGCAACCATTCCAATATATCCAGCCGGCACCACAGTAGAGTTTCGAATAGTAGCAAGGGATGGAGATGGAATAGAGATTCTTACTGACCCGCCTCTGCAATATGTTGTGCAGGCTATACCAGCACCCCAGATGCACTATGGGTATTACTTAGGTGCTCCTGCAATAATCCTAGCTTATCTTGGGATAGCACTAGAATACTACGACGAAGAGAGATTCACAAGGATTCATGGGTATATGCTGACTATAGCCTATTTCTTGACACTAATCAATGTGCTTTGGCTATTTCTAGAGGACCCAGGAGTATGGACAGCATTGAACCCAGCCTATCTTATCAACCCAGGTGAGCTGATACTCTTCATTCACTCTTGGCATATATGGCTTGGAATACTAAGCATGATTTTTGGATCACTAGCACTCATCACCCATCTCGCGGGATGGAAGACATGTAATCTCGGCCTACCTGCGGTGTTGCTATGGACAATACTTGGGCTGACAGGATATTACCTCAATGCAGTTGGATTCTTGATGTGATGACTATGACGGAAGAGAAAGTAGAAACTGAAACGCTGGTATATGAAGACCAAGTCATGCAAGACCTAACAGCCGCTGTGAGTCCGGATCGAGTTTCAGACATGTTATTGGAGCGCATAGTCTACAGTGGAGACCCAGCAGCTCTCCCACAATTCCACTACCGTTGGAAAAGCAAGTACCTTGCTGACTACGTAGTGAGAGTCGAGAATGTTGATGAGGTCAAGGAAGTTCTCACAACAGCAGCCTCACATAATCTCCCAGTAATTCCAAGAGGTGGCGCATCCAGCTGTCTGGGCTCATCCA
>JAEOTX010000041.1 GCA_016839605.1 Candidatus Thorarchaeota archaeon
GAGATTATCTTTCTAATCTGCTTCTTCCTAATTGCTTTCTTAGTTAGTGCCAGTTTATTCACCTCCGAAATGCGAATGCAAATCCGATGACATCAGTGGAGATTGCTCTCCTCATCGTCGTGTTCTTCTTCACAGATGACTTCCGAGAATTCTTAGTCCGAGCCATGATGTTTCACAAGAATTAACACACAGAATGAGTATATAATGCGGAGCCACAACTAAGGGTCACAGAATAGAGTCACATATTGTGACTACTTTGTTAGGGGTGAAGGCGTTGAGCGACTCTCTAAAAGAGATAACTGTCACAGGTCTGATGTCAAAAATACTCGACTACTATATGGTCACCTTGGACAACGGCACGGAGTACAAGTTATCAGCTATAATGCCATGGGAGGCGGTTTCTCCAGACTTTGACAGTGGGAAGTTTGCCGTTGTGTTGGGGAAGCGTGTCAGTGTAAGTGGAATGACCGATGGAGGCACCATATGGGGTGCGGACGTAGTTAAGGAAACCTAGGTTCGGAAGATAGTTGGTGTTGACGTCATTTTCATTCATGTTAAGGATCCTGAGGGCAATCTGATTCAACTCTCGCACTGTAGAACGGAGTAAGCGAGAAGAAAAGAAGGGATTTTGGCCCACATATATCGCAGGCCAAATCCGGCTTTGCAAGAACGGTCGGTTCCTTCAGAGCTTTAGCTCGGCTTCACTCTTCCAGAGCCCATGAATATTGCAGTAGGCAGTAGCCATCATTACGCCTGGTTTGTCAGTCTTGAAGACGAACTTGGCAACTGGCTCACTGTATATGCCACTACTATCAGGTCCCTCAGCAGATTCACCGTGGTGATCGAAAGTACAATATCCAATCTCTACGGGAAACTTGGCTCCTTCTGGCCAGAAGAAGAGGTCACACCACTTAATGTGATGTGCAGTCGTATTTGGATGTGGAATCTCCTTACCAACCTTTACTTTGACGTAGGCCTTCCCGTCCTCGACCTTCTTGATATCGATTGAAGGCACGTGCTTCTCGTTCTTCCAGTCATCGGTTTGTATCCATTTCTTTGACATTGGCTTTTCTCCCTTAAAGCAGTAGGATATCGACCTCATCGTTGTCATTCCATAAAACAGTTCGCCTAGGTACGACAAAAATGGCAACTGGTTAGCGTACTAGCGAGATTATTTAACCTTGCAATGCCGTCATGAGAGGTGAGTCACATTGGAATACTTCATCCCCAAGACCAAGAGTTCGTCGTTGTATATTTCCCTGCTAGCTATAATGACCGCTCTGACAACAGTGGCTACTATTCTCCTTGTAATACCTTTTCCATCTACTCAAGGCTTTTTCAACTTAGGAGACTCACTAGTAATGATTAGTGGCTTCCTTCTAGGCCCGGTTGGGGGATTTATTGCTGGAGGCACTGGCTCCGCACTAGCAGATGTTCTTCTTGGATATACGGCCTTTGCACCGATTACTTTCATTGCAAAGGGCTTCGAGGGAATGGTTGTCGGATACTTCAGCTTTCGTACAGCACGAATGGCTCGACTCAGTGGTTGGGATATTCTGGGACTGATACTTGGTTCTGCTGCAATGCTTCTGGGATACCTATTTGGGGAAATGCTGCTGTTTGGTTATGCCTTTGAAGTCGCTCTCCTAGAACTTGTCACAATAAACTCGATCCAAGTCATTTCCGGGTCAATAGCAACAGTCATTGCAGGTCCTCTGTTGAGATTCTATCTCAGAGATTTCATCTACGGACCAGAAGACGCGGAATTATCTGAGAGGTGGCTTGATCCGGAATCTTCTGCCAAACCGGAGGAGCCAGAAGCAGAGTCCGATAACTAGAATCGTTTTTTAGGATACACTCCACCATCAATTCTAGACACCACTCTAGAACGCTTCGGAAGTTCTCAAGATGACTGACCGGCGGAAACTCAAGATAGACACGGACCGACTGAATGAAATCAACGATTTTCTTCTCAAGGATGACAATCCTTTGATCAATGGTATCATAGATGTCATTGAGAAGCATGGCGGAGTTGATGAGATCAACAAGAAAGCAAATGACGCCCGTAAGCTGGAGAATTTGATGGCCAAATTAGAGAAGAAGGGCTCTCCTTATGTGAAAGACCTCCAGTGGCTTCAAGAGAAACGTGACAGTAGGTCATTCATCACTATCCCTGACTATCGAAGGAAAGTTCTCGGAGATAAGGTCGATTCTTTGGATTTCGATGAGAGCTTTGCAGTCACTCTTGAAATAAGTGCTTGTCAGTACTTCCCATGGGTCATAGAAGAAGCAAAACAGGCGATTGAGAATCAAGATCTAATGCCTGGACGTTTTATTCGTGTAAGAAACATGCAGGAACAGAGTGATGACAATGATGTGATTGCTTTTGCCGCAGCAATGCAGATTGTCAACTCATCTTATGTTGAAACTCTGGATACAAAGGGTACATTCCCAGGACCAGATGGAGCTCCTGTCAATATCCACCTAGGAGGCCCAGAAACTATCACAGGATACTTCGGTGGAGTTGGAATGCCGAATGATTTTACTCTGAAGTGGGCTGATGAATACCTGCATTACTATACTGAGTACGGAGTCAAACAAGTTCTCAACATTAATCCAGGAAGCGTGCTTGTGGGATATATGATGTATAAACTGGGCATAGACATGGAGTTCAAGATCAGTGTGTTCATGGGTAATGACAATCCATATGCAAGCCTCTGGACACTGATGACCGCCAAGCTCTTCAGTAGAGATGATGGTACCTCGCCCCTAATCGGATATAATCTGTCTAATAGTGTAAACAATGAGACCATTGAGCTGTCTGCCTATGCAAGGAAAGACTTCGGATTCGAGGATGTTGTCAGAATTGAACACCATATCACTGAGACTTTCAAGAGCATTGTCAGACAGCCCTATGACCGACTCGATGAGCTAGTGGAATTGGCAGACCATGTCAAGAATATCAGTGCCAAGCACGAAGGTGGTGATCCAGTCGTTGATGGGGCGCGTGATTATCCAAGTGACATCCTTGACTACTTCAGGCAGAAATCCGAAGTAATCGACTCTGGTGACATGCCCAATCTTCTGCGCAACTATCTAGACAAACATGATGCAGTCAATAGAACAGCGAAAGCACTAACAGAGAATGGCCTGACGTTCATCGCAGCAAAGAATCTGCACAAGAAGAATTAGAATTTGCGACAATAGAGTGAGGGCTGAGAATGACCCTCAGTTTACATCCATGGCTGGATTTGCTCATCATAGATGCTCTCAAGTCGCTCCTTGTGCTTCTTCTCTTCCTTTGCTAGAGATTCAAAGACAGTCCTATGGTCTGTGCTAGTTGTCAGCTCGGACAGACTTCTATAGAAATCATAAGCACCTTCTTCACGCTTTATAGCCACAATAAGAATGTCTTGAGAGGTCGAACCTGATTCAAGTGGAATTTCGATAAGGTATTTCGAAAGCTCATGCCCCTCAAACTCATCGATGGTAGCGCATGAAAAGGTCTCGCAGACTCCAGCACCCAACGCCTGCTGGAGCTTTTTCTTGTGCCCTTTCTCTTGCAAGGCCAGATCGCTCAGCAGTTTCTTTGACGAAGACTGTTCTGCATTCTCAGACGCCTTCGTATAGAACTCGTATGCCTCTTCCTCCCTCTGAATCGCAAGGGAGATCAACTTGTCGAATGAATCTTGAACACTTGTCACTGGTATCGCCAAGCTGGGGAGTCAATTCTTCGTTTTAAGGATGATGTTCAATGGAAGTTCTCAGTCATTTTCGGGGGAGTATCTCCTTTGCGCCTGAGTGTAGATACTTGTGGAGTGCTTTGGGAATCTCTATACTCCCGTCCTCTCGTTGGAAGTTCTCCATGATTGCAACAAATGTGCGAGGATTTGCCATCATCGTGCTGTTTAGCGTATGGAGATAGTCTTTCTCAGTTCCACCCTTCTTGAGTCGATACTTGATGTTCAATCGAGTTGCTTGGTACGCAGTACAATTGCTGTTGGAACCAGCCTCCCGGTATCTTCCCTGTCCGGGCATCCAGAATTCAAGATCTAGCTTTTTCGCTGCGACTATTCCGATGTCCCCAGTACATGAATTCACGATTCTATAGGGCAGCCCCAAAGTCTGGACATAGTCCTCCTCATTCTTCATCAGACTCTCATGATACTTCCATGAGTCATCAGGATGACTGAATATGAACTGCTCGACCTTGTTGAACTGATGAACTCTGAAAATGCCTTTAGTATCTTTACCATGAGATCCCGCTTCTTTTCTGAAACATGCACTTACTCCTGCCAGCTTGATTGGGAGGTCGTCAGGTTCGAATATTTCTCCCATGTACATTGCAGCCATTGCATGTTCTGAAGTCGCTATGAGATAGAGGTCCTCCTCCTCTATCTTGTACATCACATCCTGGAAGTCTGCGAGGTCCGTCACACCTTCATATGGCTCCCTTCGCAACATGAATGGCGGATAGATTGGAGTAAAGCCCCTCTTGATGAGCATGTCTAGAGCCATCTGCTGCATGGCTAAATCCAGCTCCACAAGCTCATTCTTGAGATAATAGAATCTTGAGCCTGCAACTTTCGCAGCTCTGGGAATGTCCGCCACATCCAGAGTATCGAGAAGGTCAACATGGCTCTGAATCTTGAAGTCAAACCTAGGCTTACCGCCCCATTCTTTCACGACCTCATTGTCCTCATCACTCTCTCCGTATGGTACACTCTCGTGGAGAATATTCGGGATGCGCATCTGGATCTGCTTTAGTTCAGTTTCCAAAGATCCCGTCCTTTCCTCAGTATCTTTTATCGACTTGTTGACACGATTAGCTTCCTTAGTGAGCTTGGCTGTATCCTCGCCTCTATTTCTCAGCTTACCAATCTCTTTTGAGACCCGATTTCTTTGAGTCCGTAGATCCTGTATCTTGCGCTTGAGTTCTCTGATTTCAGAGTCCAGTGACAAGAGGCGATCGAAAGACTTCAGTTTGCCCTCATCTCTGCGCTTACGTAGATTCTCTCGTATCAACTCTACATTCTCGCGAATGAACTTGATGTGTAACACTGGACCCACCTATTGTGATTTCTATACAGAGACCACTGTTGCCGCTTTTTAGACTCTTTCGTTAGCCATTCTATCCCCATTGTCCAACGGTAGGACAGATTTTATTGACTTCACAGTCCTTACATTTCGGTTTACGTGCATTGCATGTCCGCCTTCCATGTGCACCGATGAGACGTGCATACTCATACCATTGCTCTCGGGGGAGAATCTCCATCAAATCCTTCTCTGCTCTGGCTCGATTCTTCATTTCCTTAGTGAGTTCAAGCCTCTGTGAAACTCTCATGACATGAGTATCGACAACTATTCCTTCGTTGATTCCAAATACAACCGAGAGCACAACATTCGCAGTCTTTCTGCTTACTCCTGGCAATTCAACTAGCTCATCCATTGTCTTTGGAACCTTTCCTGAATATCGCTCTTCAAGGATTTTGGCGGAATCACGAATGAATACTGATTTCTTGTTGTAGGTCCCACACTGACGAATCAGTTCTATGAGATCCTCAATTTCAGCATTAGCCATAGATTTTGCATCTGGATATTTGGCGAATAGTCCAGGTGTAATCTGATTGATGCAGGCGTCAGCAGTGTTCGCAGAGAGAAGAGTAGCAATCAGCATCTCGAACGCATTTCTATGATTCAGGTAAGTCGATGGAGCGTCAGGATAGGCTTTGTCAAGAATCTTAACTACATCCTTAGCCCTC
>JAEOTX010000232.1 GCA_016839605.1 Candidatus Thorarchaeota archaeon
CGTTTTTTCATATAGGAGGATTTTACTATATGGTTTATGAATGAATATTAAGATATATCCAAGGATACTTATCAGTATTTGATGCTAAGACTGAACTGATAGTGCCGGATAGGAGTCCCAACGATGAGGATGCATGTCTTCCGCAGAAGGTTTCTGATAGCTACTAGTCTGTTTCTGGTAGTGCTAATATTTCCAGTATTTGTAAATCCGACTTCGGTCAATGGAGATGGAGTAGCACCTGACTGCGGACGAAAGTCAGGGATCTACATCAAAGGAAATGAGGACTTCAACAACGAATACGACTTCGCTGGTGAAGGAACTGAAGATGATCCATTCATCATAGAGGGACTTCAAATCGAACTCCGTGGATACGGCATCAGAATCAGAGGCACCGATGCTCATTTCATCATTCGAAACTGTGAATTTGAAGGGAGAAGCCGGGGATGGGGCGGTACTGCCATTTCCCTCAGTAGAGTTGAGAATGGAGTCATTGAGAACTGTGATTTTTCAAACATGCTTCTTGGAGTTTCAGTTCATAAATCCGAAAACATCATTATGCAAGATAATGACATCAATTCCGTCAGAATTGGAATTCGAATTAAGCACTCAGTAATGATACAGATTTCGAACAACGAAATCACCAACACTCGATGGTGTGCACTTTATTTCATCCATTCCTTTGATTGCACTGTCACAGACAATATAATTGCCAACAATAAGGGATTAGGAGTGTTGCTTTATGACTCAGGTTCATGCACCCTATTCGGTAATAGCTTTGAAGCCAATGAATGGGGAAATGCAAAAGACATCACAGGTGAACTTAGTGTATCTGATACAAACACATGGGATGACGATGTGTCCCTCGGGAATGTATGGGATGACTATGAGGGTGCAGGAGTGTACCAGATACCTGGTGACAGAGAAAGCGTAGATAGATACCCCAATGGGTATCAAGCTGACACCACTGCTCCAGTATGGGTCACAGCTCCTGAGGACCAGACTCTGGAATGCGGCGATGGATTCGGGATGACAGTAGAGGCAACAGACCCCAGTGGGATCTCATCATATTGGATAGGTGATACGGATCTATTCAGTGTGGACTCTATGGGAACCATCACATGCAATCAGCCATTAGAACTAGGTGAATATCCACTCGAAGTCCGTGCTTATGATCCATTTGATAACTTCTGCTCTGCCATGGTCACCATCACTGTTCAAGACACGGTCTGTCCAGAGATTGCAGGTCCAGAAGATGCAACGTATATAGAAGGAGGAACAGGCAACACACTTGTCTGGTCAGTATCCGACATCAATCCCTCAGCATATGGTGTCTATTTGGATGATGTACTGATTGATGAGGGCTCTTGGGTTGATGGTTCAATAGAAATCTCAATTGATGGTCTCAATCCAGATACATACTTGTATCGCTTGGAGTTAATTGATCTTGGGGATAATTCAGCATCAGATGAAGTCACGGTCATTGTGGAGCCAGAGAAGACAAGCGTCCCAACTACAACTAGCCCAATTCCAATACCAAAACCCAACACAGATAGCTCAGCACCCTCCGATGATTCCATGGCGGGACCAGCTATAGAACCAGTAGTAATTGCTAGTGGAATCGGAATCCCAACGGCTCTAGGTCTCACAATACTCTTCGTAATCGCAAGAAAGCGAGAAATATTGTAGGCGAATTTGGTAGTTCATGATTGAGGTCGAAAGACAAGCTGGGCCAGAGGACATACCCCATTTTCAATTCTGCCGGAGTCATTGAGGGATTAGTGGGATTTTCGAAAAATCGACACTTACTTCGATTTTTAACACATTTTATTCGTTTATTATAGGAGTGATTTTACTATCAAGCTTATGTATCCTATCTCCTAACATAACTGAATAGCAGGGATGCACGCCCTCGCCGTCGAGTCCTTACTTTAACTGGGTGGCATGAATATGGAGAGGAGTCGTGAGTTCAACCTGAGGTTGGTTTTCACATATAGCTTGATTTTCGCGATTCTAATTCTGCCAGTTCACGTTGATAATACAATCCTGCAACCTCGAGCTCCACTACAAATTCCCGCCACTGATGAATCAGCCATTATGGCATATACTCCCCGTGGTCCAATACTAATAGATGATGGATTTGATGATGATTGGCCAGGAGAAGGCACCAAAGCTAATCCGTTCATCATCGAGGGCTTCCATATCAAGTCAAATAGGTATTGCATCAAAATTGTGGGCACCTCGGATTACTTCATCATAAGGGACTGCCTTCTTGAAAATTCGGACGATGTAATTGACGGAAATGGAATCGTAATGGAACGAGTCAAGAATGGAGCTATAGAAAGATGCAGAATCAATGGTATGTCCACCGGGATTAACGTTTTGAAGTCTGAACAGGTCAGTATCCTCTCCTGTCAGATCACCAAGGGAAAAGGAGGAATTCGCCTTGAGAAGACGCACACCTCAGAGGTGGGGAGATGCAATTTATCTGACTTCGATTATGGGATCTACGCCGCAAAAGTGAGCTATTCTCGCCTCATTGCAAACAGTATCGAAATCACCACATACGGGATTATAGTTGATGGCTGCGTGGAAACCAGTATAATTGAGAATAAGATTCAGGATGCTGACCAGGGATTATCCTTGTACTCTTCCGAAATGCTAAACGCTTCTTCCAATGTCATTAATGATGTGCGCACCGGCGCTTTCATGAAGTCTACTCGTAACTCCTCTGTTTGTAGAAATGATATCCGAGATGGAGGCTATGGCATATTCCTCGAATCCTCGGATAGTAACGAAGTTGCTTCTAACCACCTTACAGATACACGAAGCACCGCGGTCTATGTGATATATTCTTGGAATAACAACTTCACAAGAAATGAGATTGCCGATAATGCAGGAGTTGGAGTATATCTGTACGATTCTGCAGATTGTGTTCTCTACGCTAATTATATCGGATACAACTTGATGGGCAATGCATTCGATTACTTAGGACCAGCCACGAAATCGCACTCAAACTCTTGGGACGACAGCCACGGAGTAGGCAATGCATGGAGCGAAATATGGGCATTCACGTCATTAAGCATCGCTGGCGATAGAGGTAGTATAGATCATTATCCAGTCCCAATCCTAACCACTGGCAATCCTTCAGGCTTCACAGTTGAAGCAGGATCATCTTTTTCCATAAGATGGAATGCATCTGCAGTGAGGCCTCATTACTATTCGATAGAGCAAGATGACATTGCTATTGAGGAGAACCTTTGGGATGGAAAACCGATTGATGTTGATATCACTTCCCTTGATCCTGGGGTGTACAAGTTTACTCTTATTGTAAACTCGACATATGGGAGAGACACACGTAGTACAATAGAAGTTGCATCAATTGATACAACGCCACCAGAGTGGATCGAACCACCTGTGAGTAGAGTGATAGAACACGGTACACGGCTTATGATGATGATAGAGGCATCTGACCTCTATGGCATTTCCAAGTATTGGGTCAATGACACAGCCCATTTCAATATAGACGCAAACGGGAATTTGGAAGATTCAGACCTCCTACTATTGGGGACGTATCAGATTGAAATTAGGGCATATGATTCATCTCTGAATTTCATTAGTGAAGAAATAGCCATCACTGTTCAAGACACTTTGGCTCCTGGAATAGTTGGTCCTGGGGACATCACCTATACCGAAGGAGAAACTGGCAATACTATCTCATGGATAATTAGTGATGGAAATCCCTCAGTGTATCAGGTATATCGCGATGGAGAACTAATTGAAGAAGACATATGGACTGAGCTCGTACATGCGCTCGATTTGTCGGTGGATGATTTATCTCCGGGCATTCATGTTTATCGCTTGGACTTGTACGACCAAGCCGGCAATTCAGCTTCTGATGAGGTCATAGTTATTGTGAATGCAAAGACTACAGAAACCACCACAGACACAACGCCCACTCAAACAACTGAAACCACATCCACCTCATCACCAACATCGACACCGACCCCTACTGAGCCTATACCTGCAAATGGCACGATGCTGGTAACTGGGATTGCAGGCGTCGCAATACTTGGCATTGGATTTGTTATTCTGATACTGAGGAGAAGGAAGTAGCTCTCCAAGAAGATGAAATCATTCATAGGAATAGGTCACTTGATCAATCTTTTCGAAACTACAGCCCATCATTCGGATAGCTTGCGTACAAAGTCTGCTGCAAGCGCCATCTCAATCATCTTGATGTAAGCTCTAGCGAGAGTTGTCGAATTAGTGCCAGAGGAGGTCAGAGTCCTGAGACGTTTCTCTACGAGACTGGGAACCTCAAGGAGATTCTGCTCAACGTAGAGGGACGGGCCAAATGAGAAGCTAATGTGGTCTTCGGGATCAATAGCACCCACAAGCAGAATATTGAATGCAAAGACTAGCTCAGTGAATAAGCTGGCTCCTATGTCCAAAATGAGGTCTCCGAACTGTGAGTTCTCTGTGGCTTTCCGCTTGGTCACAGCCTCTCTTATCTTTGATTCAAACATTGCCTCAAGTTCTGCTACTAGCTCTGAAGTCAGAGTTCCGCCATTGACCAAGACATCGTTGAGGATGGAAGCGCCCACCAGGGATTGCTTAGAGGTGGTCCTGTCAAATGCAGTTCCATCATAATCTAGCGGCATGTCGTAGCCTCAGATGCAAGTGACAGGGTTCTCCCAACTACATATGATGATATTGCGTACTGAAAGTCAATCCGGCTTCTCTTAGACCGAAGTCTTGAAGAAGCAGCGCGCATTCTACAGGTCAGTTCAACAGAAGTGGGGCCTGCATAAAAATTGGTTACAGCAAAGCTGATGACATCTTCTGAAGCAATTAGTAAGTTTGTTTGTGCTAGTTCGTCCATATCATTGGGTGGATTCACAGTAAATCGAAATCCAATGGCATTGGTCCATGAGATTATCCGGCAAGAGATTGGCAACCTGCATGTGATGATGCACTCAGGAAGTCAAGCACTTGATCTATTGATTGGAGCTGGGCTTGTTCGCTTTCTAGAGATTGCGTATGGAGCAAACGGAAGATTCGCGTCAACATGCATACGATTCAGAAAAGCAGTCCAAGATGGAAGTTTGCAGGTTGAAGACTACAGCAATTTCCAGATGAGCCTCAGATTCCTGGCAGGTGCTATGGGAGTCCCATATCTTCCTACATATGCAGGATTAGGCTCTGATATCATCAGCAAATGGGGCTTTAGCAAGAAGCAGAGAAGCACCGTTGAGTCCCTTCCAAATGAGAAACTCATTGTGACCTCAAATCCATTCAATAGCATACCAGAGCAACTTGTAATTGTGCCTGCAGCGAACCCTGATGTGACATTGTTGCATGTGCAGCAAGCATCTGCAGAGGGACTCATTCGGATTGAAGGACTGGCCTTTGCTGATATCGAGCAAGCCCGAGCCGCCGAGCACGTCATAGTCACTTGCGAGGAGCTTGTTCCTTCAGACCAATTGAGAAAAGAATCATGGCACAATAGTCTGCCACATCTGCTCGTTGATGCAGTGGTCCATCATCCTTATGGAGCTCATCCTACAGCATGCTTCCTCTACTATGATTATGATGCAGCCCATCTCAATGATTACAGAAGCCTTGCAGAAGATGATGAGTCATTCGAAGCGTACCTTACTCGCCACATCACAAGTCTAGAGTCCTTTCATGATTACGTTAAGCTGATAGGAACCAAACATCTAGGTTCACTACTCGCAAGTAAAGAGCTAGGCTATGCTAGGAGGGAGCATTGAGATGCGAGCGGATTTTACTGAGATGGAAATGATGACTATTGCGTGTGCGCGACGGATTGGCAACGAGGACATTGTATTTTGCGGGACAGGTCTTCCACTATTGGGCGCGATGATGGCCAAGAAGACCCATGCCCCAAATTGCGTGATATTCTTTGAAACCGGAGCTCTTGACCCAGCCTTGGATGAAATCCCTCTGACAGTTGGTGATTCACGTGTAATGCATGGAGCATCGCAAAATGGGAGTCTTCTTGATGCATTCTTCTACATGCAGAATTCCAGAACTGGACCTAATGTACTTGGAATTCTCTCGGGGGCGCAAATTGATCCATATGGCAATCTTAACAGCACAGTGATTGGCGATTATGACAAGCCCGATGCTAGACTACCAGGTAGCGGTGGAGCTTGTGATGTGGCTAGCTTAGTAGGAAGAACAAGGATTTTCATGAAACATGAGAAGCGTAGATTCGTGGAGCAACTAGACTACATGACTAGTCCAGGTTGGCTGAGAGGAATTGGTTCACGTTCTGAAGTCGGACTACCTAGAGGAGGTCCAGAACTTGTCATTACTACTCTAGGGGTGCTTGACTTCGATGAATCAACAAGACGAATGAGGTTATCGTCACACTACAGTTATGCTGAGCCTGATGGGATTCAAGAAAGCACGGGATTCAAATTAGACACATCCCATTCAAAGGAGGAAGAAAATCCAACACTTGAAGAACTAGAAGCTCTAAGAGAAGTGGTAGATCCGCTCAGATTGATTCTGAAGTAATCTCTTCAAGAAGACTCGAACCGTTAGGTTTAGGTGCAATCTTCTGAGAAAAGGAAATTGAGCTAGATATGACCGATACGAAGACTCGACTGAAAGCAATGGTTGACGCGAATGTCAGTTCTATCCAGTTAATGAGTGAACGGCTAGGTGTCGAGATGGATGAGGTCGTTTCCTTGCTTGAAGAGATGATCAGTGCCGGGTCTGTGGAAGGGCACGTCACTCAAGACGGTCAACGTTTCTTTAGAGAAACGGTGAAAGTTTCCGAGGCTCCAAAGATTCCAATCCAACAGGATGTTCCTGATTTCATAAAGTATGATGCTCGTCCAGGCAAAATAATGGTCATAATTGGTTTCGTACTCATCGTTGCAGGACTGGTAATCTCATTTATGTCATCGGAGAGCCACTCAGCCTTTTTGCTATATGAAGCGGCCTTTCTCTTGCTCATTGGTGTCATTCTGATGATGATTGGCGGTTGTCAGATTAGCCGGCGTCCAACACCAATGTAGTCGATCAAGGGTAGACCTGATAGGACTCCTTAAGTATAGGAAGATTCGCCCCGGCAAGTAGGACGGAGCTCATAGATGCAAGCGATGATTGTCGAGGTCCTACTGCTAACTGTATATGCCATAGCTGTTGGAACTATTGCCTCAATGGTTGGAATTGGTGGCGGAATTTTCAATACTCCACTCCTGATTCTCGTATTCTTCTTCAACGCGCAGCAGGCATCAGCCACTGCTCTTGTGGCTGCGCTTTTCGTTGCTGCAGCTAGCACTCCAAAATACTGGAGGCAGAATCCTCGTCCAGTCATTCCTAAAGCAGGTCTCTTTCTAGCCATCACAACAATCCCGGGCTCCTTAACCGGGGTTTTCCTGAGAACCCTGATTGCAGAGGATTATGTCTTGCGTCTGATATTTGGCATCTCTCTGTTTCCTGTTGCTATTAAGATGCTCTTCGCCAAAAGGAGGAAGAACGATGATAACAAGTCCGAGATTGAAGAGTATGATTTCTCCGCCTTATCGCAACAGCGATTAGCACTCTCTCTATTTGGTGCCTTTATAGGTGGGGTTGCGGCAGGGCTTCTTGGAATTGGTGGGGGCGCTGTTATCGTGCCAGTGCTTAGCCTTCTCATGGGTCTCCCCATGCTGGCGGCAGTATCCACCTCGATGTTCACCATGATCTTCACTGCATCCGCTGGAACTCTGTTGAACTATGTTACTGGATTTATCGACCCAGTCTACGCATTGGCACTTGGTGCGGGAATGGTTGTTGGTGCACAGATTGGACCACCATTGGCAGCCAGAGTGAATGCGGTTCAACTAAAGAGAGTCTTTGGAATCGTACTCGTGTTCCCACTAATCAAAATGATGAAACTGGGATATCTATGGCTGGATCCAATGGGTAGCCAATACTCCTTGATGTCAACACTAGGTGACATCATTATCTGGCTGCTAGTCGTTATTCCGATAGCCTTGTTCAGATTCTACAAAATCAAGAATGATGCAAATGAAATAAGTGGCCCAGAACTGCAGTCTGATATGTGAGGATTTTGGTTATTGGAACTAGTTACCAGACCGGGCTCTGACAAACCTTTTCTTCTTTCCTGATAATTACAACTTGAATCAGGAATCGTGATCTGGAGGAGAAGTAGTGTCAGAGGCAGCTGGGCTAGTGAAAGTAAGATGCACATATTGCGGAAAAGCCCTGCAGAGAGAAGAGATGGTCAGATATCGAGGGCTAATCTCCTGCAAGAAATGCGCAGTCGAGGCTCAAGAGAGTGATAGACAAAAGATTGCATATTATCGACATTGGTTCACTCTTGGAGCTGTTGGCAGTCTTGTAGGTGTGTTTATTGCAACTTTCATTCAGTGGAGACGGATACTCTTCTTCACCCCAGATATCGCCTTTGTGATTTTGGCTGCAGTCATTCTAATGCAGGTATTCGCGGTGTACGGACTTTATCTTGTTTCTGATCAGTCAATAGTATTGGCACCAATTGTGGCAGGATTGTTCACATTTTTTGCACTAATTTTAGAGTACCTCTTAATCACGATTCTGATACCGGTTTCAGAAATAGAAAGGCCAATCATTACGGGCAGTCAGATTGGCATAGTTGCATTCTTCATCCTCACTGGCTTAGTAGTTCTCTTAACAAGGCAGCACTTCAAAAATGAGTCTCTGACTGCAGGTTCTGGTGCTCTCTACCTCGCAGTTGGATCCACACTATTCTTAATCCCAATTGCGCCAACATTGCTTTTTGCATTCACAACACTGCTTTTTGCTGGAGGGATATCGGAACCAGACCTATCTATTCGAGAAGTATAAGCTAGAACCTTCGTAGCTTGAACTTGTACCATACTATGTTCCTATGCATGCTAGGTGAAAATGATTTGGGATGTTCCTTCAATCGATTCCAGAGGCTTCTTATCGATCTTGACTCCACCTTCATCCACAACTTGCCAGTCTGATTCAGGACTATGGTTCTCAAGTGGCCAATCCTTTAGTAACGCATTTCTCACAGTGTCAGTAGGCAATCCTTTGAAAAAATACTCTCGAATCTCACCTTCTTTTCTTATAGCACGAGATATGGTACCATCGAAACCATCTGTTATTGATGCATGTCGCTCGATTCTCCCTGATATATTGAATGCAGCAATTAGGAAGAAGAGGATTGATGCCCAAAATAACGCATTTGAGACTGTGTAATGGAGAGGAATGAGACCTGTACTACTGAAGATGCCTGCTATGTAAAGCATGAATAGAGCTAACGGTGGATGAGGAAGATGATGTCGATTATCCTGATCTTGCTCTTCAACTTTGGACGCACTCCCAAAACGGATTTAGATTGCACTCGATTGTTACTCGTAAATTTGAAAATGTAGAACTTTGGAGATTCGAGAGAAGCAATAAACCACACATGTTGGAATCTCAGCTGTTTATATGGAGGTCTCCGAATATCTACAGTTGATACTTCTTCGGAGAGAGGACACAATGGTGAATTACGACCTTACTGATAGAGTAGTGATAATAACCGGAGCATCTGCAGGTCTGGGAGAGCAATTTGCACACGGCTTTGCAGAATCTGGAGCACATGTTGTGCTCGCTGCTCGAAGAATGGATCGCTTAGAGAAAATCGCAAAGGATGTTTCTGAGAAGTATAAGGTGAGAGCGATTCCTGTAGAGTGCGATGTGGCAAAGGAGGATGACGTTGTTGGGCTGGTGCAGACTACTATAGACAAGCTTGGATCAGTAGATGTCCTAGTTAATAATGCAGGAATGTACATTGTCAAGCCACTTATCGAACAGACCCTGGAAGACTGGAACACTGTGATGGATGTGAATCTTACATCCGCATTCTTGGCTACACGAGAAGTGGCTAAGGTGATGATTCCAAAGAAGTTTGGGTCTATCATCAACATCTCTTCCACCTTCGGATTCGGAGGCACCAAGTTCACAGAGATTAGCTACTACACGTCAAAAGGCGGCATGGTGGCAATGACTAAGGCGTTGGCAGTTGAGCTTGGAGAACATAATATTCGTGTCAATGCAATTGCTCCTGGATTCTTCCCCACAGCTATGTCTATCGAAGCAATGCGTGACAAGAAAATTGCAGATACAATGATTAAGCCTCGAACTGCTTTGCCCATGTTTGCTGAGAACGAGTGGATAAGGGGAGCGGCCTGCTTCCTTGCAAGCGATGATGCCATCTATATAACTGGCCACACACTTGCTGTTGATGGTGGATGGCTGGCGTTTTAGAGAAGTTCAACTCAGGTCCATACTGGAGATTGGAGATACTTATTGACTATTGTGCGAGCTGGATAAAGCTAAGTGTTGAGATTGGCGAGCATTGCTTCAGAGGAGCTGCTTAAAGCGGAAACGCAATGTATGTACATCTAGGTGAGATAGCATTGCGTTCATTCCCCTTTGTTCAAACCAGTGTATTCACTGATGATAGACACGGATTTGGTGGTAATCAACTAGCAACGTTTTGGAATTCTGAAAAGAATCTAGACCTCACAACTGAAGAAATGCAGGGCATGGCTCTAGAATTCAACTTCTCTGAAACTACGTTCATTCTCCCTTCTGAGCAACCTCATTGTGCAGCAAAGGTGCGCATCTTTACTCCAGCGGCTGAGATTCCATTTGCTGGACACCCTACGCTTGGCACTGCTTTTGTAATGAAGCATAAGGGACTCGTACCTGAAGAGATGCATAGTGCTATTCTCGAACTCGGGATTGGTCCTACGCCAGTTGAATTTCTTTCGGGCGATACTATTCTCATGAAACAGAACGAGCCGGAGTTTCTCTCAAGGTTTGACGATATTGAGGCAATTTCAAGAGCTGTACAGGTGAAGTCTGATGACATCTCAGATGAGAGTCCTCTACAGTGGGTTTCAACTGGATTTCCATATCTGATTGTCCAGCTGAATAGCCTGCAGGCAGTACAAGCTGCTGTGCCAAGACCAAACGAGATTTTGAAAACACTCTCTGGTGAATTGAGTCAAGAGATTGTCATTTTCTCAAATGAAACAGTCCATGAGGACTCTTCAGTTCACGCAAGGATGTTTGCACCGGCCTTCGGAGTACTAGAGGATCCTGCAACAGGAAGTGCCGCAGGGCCGCTTGGAGCTTACGTTAGAAAGTACGTTACCAAGGAGAAGAGTGATTTTGCCGAACCGGTTGTAATCGAGCAGGGATTTGAAATTAAGAGACCCAGCAAATTGATGTCACAGGTAATCGGAGGAGCAGGCTTCGAAGGAATGAAGGTATCAGGAAAAGTGAAACTGGTTGCAGAAGGGGACTTTTTCCTCTAGTTGAAGACCTCATCTATTGTCTCTATTTGCTGAATGAAGAGAATAGAGGAAGAGCAAGGTGCATGCTCTTCCTGTGTGTACGATTCTACTCCGGTTCAGGGGCTTCTGTGATTTTAGTTTGAGCCTTCAGGCTTTCAAAGTCCGGATCAATGTTTGTTCTTCTGAGAATCCAAGCAGCAATCAGCAGGAAGGGTGCGAAGAGTGGTCCCCACCATAGGTAACCGAATAGCTCGTTTCCGGTACTAGCTACTGAAAAGCTCATGAACCAGCCCAAAAGCACAGCCGTCGTGGCTTGGAACATGTTCAGTGGTACACCCTTGAAGCCCTCATACATTCCTGCACGACTTTTTCCGGTTTCAAGTTCATCAACATGCGCAATGTCGGCTGGAACAATGTAGCTCATTAAGTAGTAAACGGCCATACAAGCCGCCAAAGGAATGAAGTAGAAGAAGGCCACAACTACATTTGAAATCACTCCCGCAAGCCAACCAACAACTGGCGTCATCGCCATCAATATAGCAAGGAGAATCAAGGAGTAAAACATCAGGCGGCCTTTTCCAACCCTGCCAATCATTTTGATCCATATGTAAAGGAAGATAATGATTGAAACAAGAAGCCCAATCGCAGGCGGCAGCAATAGTTCCATCGAGGTCAGAAGAAGCACACTCTGAGCATAACCCACAATTTGAGTTGTTATTGCTGAAAAGCTGAATGACAGAAAACCTACAATGAGAACCCACTTCACATAGATAGGGTTCTTCAGAACCGTTTGAGTTTCTTCCCTCATACTCCTCTTTGGGAGAACTATGTCGGGTTTTTCCCTTATGAAAGCAATCGATGGAAGGTAGAACAGCACAGTAATGATTGAGAATACAAGGACTATCATGAAACCAATCGAACTCAAACCTGGTGGTGCAGCTACAAAAAACAACGGAGTTACAAAGCCAATAACCACTCCAAGTCCATTAGCAACCCAGTTCGCTGTGTTCTGCATACTTGAAACCAACGGACGTTCATCCTCCTCAGTTATCTCAGGCATCCAAGCCTGAAAAGCAGTGAGAAGAAATGCGTAGAAGAACTTGAAGGCACAAATGAATAACAAGTAATAGCCAAAGACGACATACTGTAGAGACAGGTCCGCCGTATCAATAAACCAGTTAGGCACAAAAACCAGAAATCCAGTTATTGCCAATCCGGGTGCCCCAATGATAACGTAGGGCTTTCTCCGTCCCCATCTGGTTTCGGTTCTATCACTCAAGAAGCCTATGAACCAATGTGTCAAGCCGATGACAACATATGATGCAGCAAGTGCTATGCCATCAAGAAACCAGTTTAGCTCAAACACTGTCCCATAGATCCAAAACGCTGTGAGGCCAGTCAGAGTTAGGAGAAACGACGAGCCAAAGCGTCCCATCCCGTATGAGACTTTCTTATAGAAAGGAAGCATTCACAAATCTCCTCCATTAAATCCCGAAGCACATTACCTATGGGAGCGGCGACTTAAATCTCTTCAAGCTAACCAAGTTATAGTGAAGCTTCGAGGGATAACAAATGTCGATCAAGACAAGGGATAATATTGAGTATTCAACAAAGCTATCAGAAAAGGGTGTTGAGGATCTTATGGGGCGACTTCTAGAGCGCTACCAGACAATATATTCCCGAGTCTGGGAAAACAGCGGCTTCAAAATCGAGTACTATGTTGGGTATAGAATTGAGTATCAAGCATACCTTCCAGTAATTATCACAATAGAGAAAAGCCCATCAGATGCTGAGTGTAACTTCAGATTCTTTGGGCCCAGATTGGATGTGGATAGAGCAGAGCAAGAGCTTGATATAGTTAGACATCCCGAGAATTGGGGCACATGCTATTATTGCGGGGCTCGTTACTTCTATTACGGATCCAAGATAATCGAAGGAAGGGTCGTGGAATGTCAAAATTGCCTGAAGAAATTCAAGCTTGATGTAGATTAAGTTCGAACATCTTGATCACGATACTTCTTCGGGTCTGCGTCAAACGTGTCTTTGCAATACTGAGCACAGAAGTAGTAGCTCTTTCCCTCATATTCACTGGTGAGCGTCGCAGTCGCAATGTCCACATCCATTTTGCAAATTGGGTCAATTGCAATTGCAGGCATCTTGGGTGCAAGTGTGTCTTCGTCTTTGTACTTCTCTGGATCTGCATCAAAGGTATCCTTGCAGTATAGCGCACAGAAGTAGTAGGTCTTTCCGTCGTATTTGCTCGTATATAATGCGGCTGACATATCAACATCCATTTTGCAAATGGGATCTACAGCGATTCCCATGGATGTTACAGGTGTCACCTCGAACTC
>JAEOTX010000042.1 GCA_016839605.1 Candidatus Thorarchaeota archaeon
AGGGGTGTTGCTCATAGTGTCTCTAGATGCAACTTGAGATGCGCCTTTTCTTTCTTTCTTTATTGGATAATTGCCTGTGGTATAGAAGTCGGAAGTGTTTTCTATCACTTCTATGGTCCACACCACTGGCACAAGATGGATGATGAAACTTCTCCTCGGATGATGAGTGGCAACGAAGCCATGGCCAGAGGTGCTCTTGAGGCGGGAGTTGGCTTCTGCACATCCTACCCAGGAACACCAGCAACAGAGATAGCAGAATATATCATGGCAAGAGCACAGAGTCTTGGAATCCATGCAGAATGGAGCGTCAATGAAAAAGTCGCACTTGAAGCCGCATGGGGCGCAAGTTGGGCTGGAATACCTTCACTCTGCTCAATGAAGTCATTGGGTCTCAACGTTGCTTCTGATTCTCTTCTAAGCATGAATCTCTCCGAGACTGGTGACGGTGGATTTGTGATCATAGTGGGTGATGATCCAAGAGGTCACTCCACCAGTACAGAACAGGACTCTCGGTTCTATGCAAAAGCAGCACTCTTGCCTCTGCTGGAGCCTTCGGGGTACCAAGAAGCTAAGGACGTTGTTCCCTATGCATTTGACATCTCTAGAAAGTTCAAGGTGCCAGTCATAATTCGCAGTACAACCCGACTCGGACATTCCCGAGGCCTCGTCAATCCCGGCCCAATTGCAAGTCATGACTTACCAAAACCACTGAAAATGAAAGAGAATCTCTTCAATGTACCAGATGTACATCTAGCGCGTCGTGACCTCAAGATCAAGAATCAGAAAATATCTGAGGAGTTTGATGAAAGTCCGTTCAATATGCTGCATGTGAAGAAAGATTCGGATCTGATTACTATTGCATCGGGCATATGCCAGAGGTATGCAGAGGAAGCAGTAGAATCTCTTGGAATCAAAAATGCGGGCGCGTTAGGACTTGTCACAACCAATCCCATACCAAAAGAAGTGGTTGGAAAAGCAATCAGTAGTGCGCCAAATGCTCTCTTTCTTGAGGAAACAGATCCCTTTGTTGAGGATGCGGTACGTGGCTTCTCCACGGAGATGCCATCTGTCAGATGCAAGTTCCATGGGAAACGGAGTAACACAGTTCCCTCTTATGGGGAGATGAACACGAACCTAGGAGTCCTAGCAGTCCAGAAAGCGCTGGGCATGGAACTGATGAGAATCGATGAAAAGGAGGCGAAGATTCGCGAATCTGCTCGTGCACTCCTAATTAGAAGAGCCTTGACCTTTTGTTCTGGATGCACTCATAGGAATGTCTATTGGGCTGTTAGAAAAGCGAAGAAGAGATTGGGCAACAAGCTCATCGTAACGGGAGACATTGGCTGCTATTCACTTGGAGTGTTCTATGATCAAGCCATAAGCACACTCTTCTCTATGGGGTCAGGGATTGGAATTGCTAGCGGTCTTGGAAAACTTGATAATTTTGGTTTTGATTCAAGGGTAGCAGCAGTTGCCGGAGACTCAACATTTCTGCATGCTTGTATTCCCGGTTTGATCAACGCGAAGCACAAGAATGCAAATGTCACCTTCATGATCTTAGACAATTCCACGACAGCCATGACTGGATTTCAGAAGCATCCTGGTGAGGAGGACCAGCCTGAAGGACAAAGGATGGTCAGCATAGAGAAGATAGTCCAGGCCATTGAACCGGACCTCTATGAGGTTGGTGATGCAACAGACGTGTCTGACACATTGGACCTCATCCACAATACAGTCAGCAAAGATGGCCTCAATGTTCTTCTATTCAAGAGCATCTGCAGGCTGGAGGAACAGAGGAGAGGAGAGACCTATACTGAACAAGGACGAATTCACATCGATTCCGATGCATGCCATGGAGAGAGCTGCAAGATATGCGTTGCCCAGTTTGGATGTGTAGCGCTTGGATGGCAAGACGAAACAGCTAGACCGATAGTCTACGACCATGTCTGCGTAAGATGTGGTGCATGTGTCATGGTATGTCCACACGATGCAATCAAGCAGGGATAACCGATGAAGAAGGATTACAATATTCTCATTGCTGGAGTTGGAGGTCAAGGCAATCTCGTATGCGGTAGAATTCTTTCCGAGGCTGCTCTGCAAATTGACCTTCGTCCTGTTGCCGGTGAAACCTTTGGGGCTTCTCGGAGAGGCGGTGCCGTCCTTACTCATCTTCGCATCAGCAATCGTGACAAAGGACCATTGATGCCCAAAGGTAGTGCTGATCTTATTCTGGGAATGGAACCGCTTGAGGCTCTGAGAGCATCTATAGAATATGCGGGTCAGCAGACTGTAGCAGTCATCAGCACTGCAATTGTTGAAACACCAAGGTCACTATCAGATGCTGACGAATATCCGCCAATAGACAGCATTGTAAAATCGCTTCGATCCATATGTGGAGAGGTAATAGTGCTTAATCCAGTAGATTCGCTGGAGAATTCAGGGGGCTTGCGGCTGCTGAACTCCTACATGCTGGGAGCTATGTCAGTCCTAAAGGAGGTCCCTCTGAGTAAGGATGATATACGAAGCGCCATTGCTATGACTCTTCGAAACCCAGAATTGAATCTAGCAGCATTTGATGCAGGGGCTGCAGATGCGCTCAAGTTGTCACACTAAGACTATGCGCGGGCCTTCTTCGCCTCAGTGGCTTTCCGTGCGTCTCGCCACATCTGCTCTGCCAATACAGTGAACATGTCTGCGACACCCTCACCAGTTTTTGCTGAAGACTCCATGTAGAGGAAGCCTTGATCCTCAGCCCAACGTTTGGCCTCAGCCGATGGAACTGCTCTGTCTGGCAAGTCGGTCTTGTTGCCCACCACAACGATTGGTGTACGTACGCCGATTGATTCATCGGCCTCTTTTACCCACTTGGAGAGTTCAGTGAACGAGCGTCTTCTCGTGACGTCAAAGATCAGAATGATTCCCGCAGCACCACTGTAGTACATCTTACGCACCGCTTTGAATCTGGCTTGGCCTGCGACGTCCCAGCACTGAAGCTTAATGCCTACAGCATATTCCGGCTCTGGGGGTGATATGTGAGTGAGCTTCACCGCGAATTGAGATCCAATCGTCGTCTTGTAGTCTCGCTCGAAGACGCCTGTGACGTAACGATTCACCAAGGTCGTCTTCCCGACGGCACCTTCTCCCGTGACCATAACTTTGAACAAATACGTGTAGCTATCACTGGGTGCACCAGGTCGTGGGGGCTTTGGTGTTCGTGCCCTCATTTCAGTCACTAAAGTACTCTCGTCTGCGACCTCTTCAACAGATACAGGCTCAGCTACTACTGGGGCAGCCTCTTCCATCACGGCTGCAACTTCATCCACCTCAGACATGACAGGAGTGCCAGCTTCTTCTACGCCAAACAGCTTGTCGAGCAGCTCTTCAGCTTCTTTCAACGATTCGTCCCCACTCTCTGTGGAGGTCATTTTGAGAATCTCTGCAGCCTTAGCTTTCTCAACTTCGGCGAAGCCAGTGCTGTCTGCAGGAGCATAATCTGTCAAATCATCGACAATGGCCGACGCAGGAGTTGGCAATGAAACTGATGGCATAGCAGCTGGAGCCGCTACAGCAGCACCCTTCTCCACAAGGACTGCGGTTTCGGGAGTGGTAATCTGTTTGACTTGACCTGTAGCATCTGTCCACATCAAGACTATAGGCCTAATGATGACAGTTCCCTCAGTCGTTGGCACCAGGTCCAACTCAATTGTCTTGGTCTCACCAGGATTGAGATCAAATTTGAGCTGGTTATCGTCGACCGTTAAGTTGTCCTTGGGGAACCAGTAGACCTTACCTGTGACACCAGTAATCGGTACATTTGTTATGTTTGCAACAGTGACCTTGCCTAGGAGATGAGTGCCAGTCTTTGCCTCCGTGTCAATCTCGAACTTGGGAATTAGTTGGTAGAGGCCCTGAAGCACTTTCAAAGGACCGTTTGAGATACCCACTAAGACCTCCTTTCGGTCGTCGCCGCCTGCGTCTCCAACGCTAATTGCGAGAATCTTCTCACCAATGTTGACGCTGGCCAGTTCCTGAAGCTCGGCCATATGCAAGTTGTAGAAATTGACTTTATAGTCAGAAGTAGCAACAATCAGCTCATCCATGTGATCTGCATTGATCTCCTCCATCACTATAGAGAGCGCGTTCACTCCTTCTAGTTTAGTGAAGAGGTCTAGCTTGCTCTCCTCGTTGCGATAGACTCTGACTGTACCATCTCGTGTGACAACGCCCAGCTCCATTTTGCGATCACCCAAGATGTCTCCAGCCCTAACTGAGATGATGGGGCTCGCGAGTTGAATTACTTCGATCTCGTCAATGCTGCCGTTTCTCACTTTGAACACTCTGAGAGAGCCATCGATATTGCCAGTCACGAACTCATCAATTTCATCACCAATGACATCACAGATTCCAATCGTGATTGGCATATTCTCAAGCTGATGTTTGGCATATTCTGTGATCTTGTCATCAGCATCCATCTGGAACACTCGAAGTGACGAGTCACTTCCTGCTACAATTATCTCGTTCTTCTCGTCACCTGTGACATCCGTCACCATGACGGTAGTGATGAACCTATCAATAGGATACTCGGCTAGGATTTCAAGCTGCCCGCTAGCTGCAAACCTATAGACCTGTAGAGTTCCAGACTCACCAGGAATATCTCCTGCAGCCAAACTGCGGCCAACGACTATCTCCATTCGACCATCGTTGTTTGCGTCTGCAATCTTGATTGATAGAATACTACCCTCTAGGTCCTTTTGTGCAAGGAACCTAATATCGGCAGTACTTCCATCATATAGCCTGAGGACACCATCACGGTCTCCAGTACATAGCTCTGATGTTCCAGATCCTGTGACGTCACCCATGGCAATTGCAGTGGTGCTCTTGTCATCCTCGATCTCGAAGAGAACTCTGGGCGTATTCAATTTGAGATACCATCCGGTACGAAAACAACACCATCTAGACCTTTAACTAAGTGTCTAGTGGGTCGTTCCAATACCTCTTTGAGGGCGCACGGCCTTTTTGTACTTTGTTGGGTCAGTCTCTAGTCTTGTAGGCGGAATGCACAAAATGACATAGTTATTTAACCATAGACCATAGTGAAGTATCTTGGTGACACCTTGCCTACGCTCTCAGTTCGTAATATTGTGAAGGCCTATCCAAATGGCGAAGGCGGAAAAACTAGAGTTCTAGATGGAATTTCGTTTGAAGTCAAAGATGGAGAATTCTTGGGCCTCCTGGGGCCGTCGGGCTGCGGCAAGACAACCCTCCTGAAGATAATCGCAGGCCTTCTTGAGCCTGACGAGGGAGAAGTTGCGATAGATGGTGTTCCTGTGGGCCCAGGCCACAATCGAGTAGGCTTCATTTTTCAGCAGGAATCACTCTTCCCATGGAGAAGCGTGCGCGAGAACATCGAATATGGATTGGAAATCACTGGTTCTGATCTCTCAAAGAGACATGCATTGTCTGACGAAATAATCGGAATTGTGGGAATGGAAGGACTTGAAGACCACCTTCCACACGAGATATCCGGTGGTCAAGCACGACGGACTGAAATGGCACGGAGTCTGATAATCAAGCCAGATATTCTTCTCGCGGATGAAGCGTTATCCAATCTAGATTTGCAGACAAGGAATCACCTTCAGGGAGAATTCCTGAGAATCACTGAAGAAACTGGCTCAACTGTTCTGTTTGTATCACACAACGTAGATGAGGCAGTCTTCATGTCTGATAGAATCCTTGTCATGAGCAACATTCCCTCACGGATAATCGCTGAATATGTTGTTGATCTTCCCAGACCACGTAATAGGACATCTCCTGAGAGCCTTGAGTATCGCGCAAGAATACTAGAAGTCCTCAGGGTAGAACAGGAGAAGGCGATGAGTCGTCAGACTAGACAGAAACCCCCTGTCGCCACCTAAGCAGCCTCCGTTCAATTAGTAGTAGAAAGAAGCTGACTACGAATCCGATAAGACCAATGACTAGCATGCTTGAGATGACAGCTCCGGTCCATCCAACCTGTTGCATCGTCCATATCAGATAACCCAAACCCTTGTTGCTGCCTATCATCTCAGCAGCCACAAGACACATCCACCCAATCCCAAATCCAATTCGCATCCCAGCAAAGACCTCTGGTGCTGCTGACGGAATTACCACTGAACCCAGTATCTTCGATTCTGATGCTCCGAAAGTCTTAGCCACGTCAACGTGAACAGGTTCAGTTCGTTTCACTCCAGTGGTTGTATTGATGAGGATTGGGAAGAAGGCTCCGACCCAGATTATGAAGATTTGAGAGTACAGAAGACTGGCAAAAATCAGGAGCGAGAGTGGAATCCAAGCAATGGGTGGTATTGGCCTCATTGCCTCAACAACTGGTCCAAGGATAGAATCAACCACTCTATACCTACCAATCGCAATTCCAATGGGTATGGCTGTGATTGCTGCTACACAGAATCCCAATGTGACGATGAACACGCTCTGCGCGACGTGGTCTATCAGAAGAAAACCACTGCTGTCACCTTCAGTGGACAATCTGATGAAAGCATCAACAACCTCTAGTATGGTGCTCCTCGAGAAGAATGCAATGATGACCCAGAGTAGTACTAGAATTATTCCTGCTAGCAACCATCTGATAATACGGGATTCCGATATCTTTGTGTAACTAAATTGGTCATTCCGAGCTTGATTGGAATCCTTTGAAGTCTGTGCTGCTGATGTCATTGTCTAAGAAGACTCAGCTGCTTGATTTTCTTTTGATTCTACCGTTTTCTGAACACTAGGTGTTAGCTACGAAGGTGCTATTGATGAAACCATCCAAGAAGCCACTGATATCAGCCGGAATTCTATCGGGAAGTATTTGGCCCTGGTCTAGCAAATAGTCCAGGTACATCTGGATTCCAGTTCGATTAACGTTATAGTCATAGATAATCCGGTTGAATGCGGTTTCAACTGCAGACACAGCATTCTCCATCTCCAGCCACGTAGCTGCAATCGAGATGGCTTCAGTGGGATTATTGACAATCCACTCCTCAGCACGAACATGTATATCAATTATTGTCTGGACAATGTCGGGGTGAGCATTGAGAAATGTGTTCGATGATGCTACAACACAACAGGGATGCCGAGGCCAGATCTCACCAGAGAGGACGAGAGGTACCGCGAGATTGTCATACTCAGCCCTTGCATTGAAGGGTTCCCACGCAACAAAGGCAGGAGCCTCCTCGGAAAGGGAGTCAGCCATTAGTGCCGGAGTGGCTGTGTACAGAATTGTTACATTGGAAGAGCTTAATCCTGACTGATTGAGAGCCAGTCGGAGTAGGAAAGCCTGCACAGTAGAGGGCCCAGGGACATACACAGACTTTCTAGTGAGATTCGCAACATGTGTTATTGTTCCAGCGTCATAGTCTGCTTTTCGGGCCATGATTGCCGAGCCCTCAAGATTGGCTGCTGCTAGAACAGTGATCAGTATCTCTTGGTTTAGCCTCTTGGTCAATGCAGGTGCAGCACCCAAATAACCCATGTCAACCTCGTTTCCAAGAAAAGCATCCATCTCAAGGGCACCATTTCCATACGGCTTCAACTCAACTTTGAGCCCTGCATCTTCATACCATCCATTGACAAGCGCTACGCGAAAGGCCAGCTGATGAAGGTCCTTCTCAAGATACCCAATTCTTACATCCGGCAGCGTTGTTGGATACCATAGCGCCACTAATGAAACAGATGACACTACAATTACAACTACAGCTGCTGCAAGAGCTTTGTTTCTGTCCATCGCGGATTGCCTCCTCTGCTGAGAAGTCATGTTCTGTAATTATCTATAGTTTACATATGAGGGTTGAGTTTGGTACTATCATAAGTCAGAATGTTGATTAGAGAGTCCGGGAATAACTCACCTATGTCGCTACGCGATCGAATCCCTGAACAACTCAGACTCAGAGACGAGATGGTTGCCATCACCGTTAAGGATGATGTAGAGGTCTTTCCGACAACAGACTATATCCTCCTGGAGATTTCACCCAATGCAGGCAGGGTAGACATTCCAAAGATATCTAACACAATTCGGGACCTGGTCAAGAGCGATAAACGAATGGTGGCAATTCGGGGATACGGATTCAAGGGAGTCGGGCTTTCTGTGAGGGTTGCTCATGAGTTGAAGAAGAGGGAAAGCAGGTTTGTCTACGAGATGACCTTCGATACGTTCGAGGCTTCAGATCCTGAAACTCATAGACCCATCACTAGTGTTCAGATCATCATAATGCCACCAAAATGAGTCAATGGGAGTGGACTATGTGGCTAATGAAAGCCAAGGTGATGGCCACAGTACAGAAGATCCCGTTTTGATAAGATGCACTCTGTCAAAGATAGTGTTTCCGGAGATTTGCCCGGTCTGCCTTGAAGTGCCTGAAGACCTGGTCGCAATAACAATCCTTGAGAGACCTCTAGGAGAGAAAGGAGATGATAGGACTTACTCTATATTGAAACGTGGAACAAGCAAGACAGACATTGCTCTTGAGGCTGCTCGTGGAGCCGCTACATTGTGGGTGCCCACATGCCTCAGACACGGCAGTGGAAGTGTTCGGTCAGATAGGATACGACTGATTCCTGTAGTTGGCTTCTTTATTCTATTCTACCCCATACTATACTTCGTTTTGGCGGTCAGAAGCTCTGGTTCACTAGTTGATATAGTGGGATTAACCGCATCTGTGACCTTACTCTTCATAACATTCCTATACGGCTACTTTCCCAGGGCACTTGAACGATATATGAGAGTCATCGAGCTGGAGTCTTCTAAGGATAGAATCTACCTGAAAGTCAAAGACCCAAATTACTTGCAGCAATTCATGAACCTCAACGAGATGCACTGTGACATAATAGACTCAATAGAAATCAGTACTTGATTCCAGAGAATTATTGCAGGAAACCAACTAGATTGTCAATAATGCTAGTACTCGCTACCAACACCTTACAAGGAAACGGTTTTCTGTGAGTATTGTGTATTGAAAGTTGGTGGTTTCGTGCTGGGTGTTGGAAGGAAGAGAAAGAGGTTCCTTCTTGCACTTGCTTTGCTGTTACTCACGCCCTTTCTAGCGACAGCTGATAACTCAAGATTGAATGAGCGTAAAATGGAATCCATTACTCCAATAGATGATTATGCCTCTGCACAAAATGGAGAAACGGAACCGATTATTGTCGACAGTCCAGAGGATTTTGAGAGTTATGGATTCCCTGGTGACGGGTCAGCATCTAATCCATATACGATTCAAGACCTCAACATTACATATACGCATTCGGCCTGTATTTCCATTTCAAATGTGAACGTTTGCTTCGTCATAAGCAACTGCATTCTTGAGAGCAATCGCTCTTACTACCCTATCATTTTGCTGCGGAATGTACAAAATAGCACTATTGAAGAAAATATCATAATTGGGGGGCGTGAAGGAATTTACTGTTCAGAAACCAGGAATCTAGGGATTTTTGGAAATACCATATGTGATAGCAATAGTGGGTTGACTCTCGTTAGTTCTCTCAATATCACAGCAGTAGACAATTCTATCTATAGAAACTCCTTTGGAGTTAAGGTGGAGTCCACTTCACAATGTTTGTTCTCAACAAATAGAATCTATGGTAACAGAGAATGGGCTGGATTCCTTGTAAGCGAAACTTCTGTCTTCAACTCTTTCAATTCTAACCTCGTTGGATGGAATGTATGGGGATCATCTTGGTCATTCAATGCTCTGGATTATGGCGGCAATAACACCTGGTTCAGTAACGCGTGGTCTGATTATACACCCCCTGGTCCATACAACATTAGTGGAGATGCTTATTCCCAGGACATACAACCAACCTTGCTCGTGGATGTAGAAGCACCCCAAATCAATTCTCCAGTTGATGTTGTGATGGGAGAGGGCAGTCAAGTCACTGTAAGCTGGTACCCAAGAGATGCATTTCCGTTTGAATACACACTTCTCCTAAGTGAGGAGATTACCAGCACAGGATTGTGGATAGATGATGAAATCAGTTTCAACCTGCAATATCTAGAACCTGGTGACTACGATCTCATTATATCTATGACAGACGGATCAGGTAATGTATCTGAAGATCTCATATTCGTATCAGTCCTCCATGTTATTCTTGGAGATATAGGAACGGAATTGGTTGCCTACGCATCAGTACTGAGCATTGTTCTCTTCCTAGTGATCTTGTGGGTAATAAAGAGAAGCCCATGGAGTCGATGAATGCTTATTTCTCAAAGCATAAGTAAGGGAGAAATATGACACCGGGCACCATGGGAGGTCTAATGACCTATTGAGTCCCAGGCAGATTATCACCCTATGCATACTTATGCTCTTAGCTGCACCTCCACTTGCGGCTGTCAGCGGTGCACTATTGAATAACAACATCTCAAGAGCAAGCATAGAAACGACTTCAACGGATCCGTCATCCTATATTGAGCATTCTGATGTACTCATCCGGAGACATGCTGACTTCATCGAGCAAGGGTGGGAGGGAAACGGCTCAATATTCAATCCTTTCGTTATCGAGAACCTAAACATTACTCTCCAAGGTCAGACCTGTATTCTCATATACAATATCACTGCCCATTTTGTGATTCGCGACTCGTATCTTGCTACTACTGGCATCATTGCTGATAACATTCAGATCATCAACTCCAGAAATGGAGTGGTGGATAACTGTACTATTACAGGGGGCAGATATGGTGTATCCATATCATCTTCCAGAGATATTACAGTGGCCAACTGTACTGTCTTTGCAGCAAGCGTGGGGATTACTGTGTCTTTTACAGACTTTTGCTTCATCATATCGAACACAATCTACGAAACCTATAGAGGGATAAGATTCTACGACGTTACAAATGGTGCAATTGTAAGCAACAAAGTCTATCGTGCACAAGAAGGAGGCATATTGATGGGCTTTTGGACTTCAGCCAATCAGATCTTCTACAATTACATCGGCTGGAATGGGCCTGAGGGACTAACTAATCGTAACTTCAATGCAGTAGATGATGGACAGGACAATGTGTGGGATGACAGCATCGGTTTTGGTAACTTCTGGTGGGGGTATGAGGGAGATGAAAGCTACAATATCGATGGTATTGGGGAGGCCTCCGATCGATATCCCACTTACTTCAATGACACACAACCACCCATTATTTCGAATAGAGCAGACGACTTGGTTTACGAAGATGGGGACTCGAGCAGTTTCATCATCAACTGGACAGCGCATGACTCACATCCCTATAGGTACGAGATCAGAAGAGATGGGAGTGTGATAGAATCAGATGTCTGGCACCTTCAAAGTCTGAGTCTGGACGTAGGAGGGCTTGATGAAGGTGTCTATAACTTCACCATCAATTTCATAGATGGGAGTGGTAATAGGGGCTCAGACTCCCTAATAGTCTACGTCATTTTGTACATCTTGGGGGATATCGGGACCGACTTAGTCTGGTTTTCCTCAATCATAGCTGTCTTCGTTGTCATGACAGCGATTGTCTTAATGCGGAAGTTCAGATGATTGTATAGAAGCGAAACTTAGTGGAGCTTTTTCGAAGGTCAGGCCATCAAATACTTAAGCAGGGCAAAGCGAGCCACCCTTGAAACTTCCCGATGTAGGTGAAGATTTACAATGGCACTTGACTTCGCAAAAGGAATCACCGAGTTCCGCTGGCATGGCCGAGGTGGCCAAGGTGTAGTCACCTCGAACCAGATGCTCGGAAAGGCTGCTCTCGCAGAAGGCAACTATATACAAGCCTTCCCCGAGTTTGGGCCAGAGCGGACCGGAGCCCCAGTGCGGGCGTTTTTGAGAATCAGCAAGAAACCCATCCAGGTCTACGCACAGGTCTATAGTCCGGATATAGTGGTGTGTATCGACCCAACTCTGCTTGATGTTGTGAACCCTTCAGAGGGTCTCAAAGAGGATGGTACTCTTGTCCTTAACACAACAATGACCCCCGATGAGGTGCGTGCCAAATACGGCTTCAAGGGTGGCAAAGTGGTCACAGTTAATGCCACATCAATCGCCATGGAGATTCTTGGCAGACCTTTCTACAACATGCCGACGATGGCTGCGGCTGTGAAGGCCTCAGGAGTTGTTAAGATTGAAACTGTCATCGAAGAGGTCCAGGAGAGATATCCGGGCAAAGTTGGTGATTTGAACAAGGCAGCTATGGAGAGGGCGGTAGAGGAGGCAAAGATAGGATGAGCGAGAAGTATAATGAGATTCCAATGGCTGGCAACATCATTGAGCCAGGTAATTCAAAGAAATACCTGACCGGAGGATGGCGCGCACAGCGTCCGATTCACAATCCGGCAGAGTGCCTCTGGATTAAGAATGGTGCCTGCGGACGCTGCTGGATCTTCTGTCCTGATATGGCCATTAGGCTAGTCGAGAAAGATGGAGTTCGTTCCTACGAGTTCGACTACGACTACTGCAAAGGCTGCGGCATCTGCTCGAACGAATGTCCTACCAGTAGTATAACCATGGAGGGCGAGTGAGATGACGTCGGTAGAGAAAGTACCTCAAGACAAGATCACTATCGAGGGGCTTACCGGTGACGCAGCAATCGCTCACGCATTGAAGCAAAGCGATGTCGACGTTTTAGCGGCGTATCCCATCACTCCTCAGACAATCATTGTCGAAGACTTTCAGAAGTTCGCTGCAGATGGTGAGGTTCAGACTAGAGTCATTCCAGTAGAGTCTGAACACAGTGCAATGTCTGCGTGTATTGGGGCTTCTGCAGTGGGTGCACGAGTAGCTACTGCATCAGCATCTGCTGGTCTTGCCTTGATGTGGGAGATTCTATATTGTGCAGCCTCCATGAGGATGCCCATTGTTTTCACAGTAGCAAATCGAGCCTTGTCCGCACCCATCAATATTCACAACGACCACTCGGACGGAATGGGAATGCGTGATAGTGGATTCATCCAGCTCTATTGCCAAAGCTCTCAGGAAGCCTATGACACAACCATCATGGCCTTCAAACTTGCTGAAGACCATGGAGTGCTTCTCCCTGTGATGGTAGGCATTGATGGATTCATTCTCAGTCATAATGTCGAGAGGGTTGAGATGCTTCCAGATGATGCAGTACAAAAGTTTCTTGGAGTAAGAGTACCTGTTCAACCACTTGATCCCAAAAATCCGATTACTATGGGACCATTAGCTTTGACCGACTACTACTTCGAGTTCAAGGAACAACAGGACGAAGCAATCTGGAATGTGCCAAAGATCTACAAACAGGTCGAGGCCGAGTTCAAGAAAATGACCGGCCGGTCATATGGAATGTTCGAGGAGTACAAGACTAAGGACGCTGAGATCATCATCCTTGCTATGAGCACAATGGGTGGAACCGCTAAGGCTGTTGCAGACGTCCTACGAGAGAAGGGAGAGAAGGTGGGAGTCATCCGCCTTAAGATGTTCCGACCCTTCCCGGCTAAGGAGATTGCAAAAGCAGTCAGTGGTGCCAAAGCAGTAATGATCTTCGAGAAAGCGATGTCCTTTGGTGCTGTCACGAGTCCTCTTGCCATGGAGGTCAAAAGCGCTCTATACGATTTGGAGAAGAAACCTATGGTTGTAGACTTTGTCGTTGGCCTGGGCGGTAGAGACGTTCCACCGACCACTTTCGTTGAGGGTTATGAGAAGACCAAGAAGTACGTGGAGAAAGGAAAGGCTCCATTGTACGAAACACTGGGGGTGCGCAAATAATGGAGAAGGCAGCAGTATCAATTAAAGATATGCTAAAGAAAGACCAGATTTTATCCGCTGGACATAGGATGTGTGCCGGATGTGCAGCACCAACAATTGTGAAGCTCATGGGCATGGCTCTTCGAGGACCCACCATCGTCTGTGAGAACACAGGCTGTCTTGAGGTCGCGACCACTATCTACCCCTATACGGCATGGGAAATCCCATGGATCCACGTAGCTTTCGAAAATGCCGCAGCTGTAGCCTCGGGAGTGGTTGAAGCTATGGACGTAATGAGGGAGAAAGGTCGTTCTGAGGACGAACATGTTGACGTTATCGCTATTGGCGGAGACGGATCATCGTTTGACATCGGATTTGGTGCAATCAGTGGAATGCTAGAGAGAGGCCATGATATCGTCTACATGGTCTATGATAATGGCGCTTACCAAAACACTGGAATCCAGAGGTCTGGAGCTACATTACCAGGCCAAGAGACCACAACCTCATGGGCCGGTAAAGTCGAACCGGGTAAGAGGCAGCGCAAGAAACCCCTAGCTGAAATTGTCGCAGCTCACAAGATACCCTATGTGGCCACAGTCGACCCATACCACTATCGTGATTTTATCAAGAAGTTCAGAAAAGCCCTGGAGGTGGAAGGACCAGCATTCATCCATGCCTTTTCTCCATGCCCACGGGGTTGGAGGTCCCAGACGGGCAAGAGCATAGAGCTTTCCAAGTTGGCTGTCGAAACAGGCATCCACCCTCTTTTCGAGGTCATTGATGGGGAGGAGTGGATCATGTCAAGCCCCAGCAAGAATCTGAAGGAGCTCAAACCACTTGATGAGTATTGGGCAACCCAGGGTCAGTTCAGACATCTGAAGGACCCGAAGTGGGATGACTTCAAGAAGCAGATTCGGGACCAAGTCAGCCATGATTGGGAACTCTTGAGAAAGCGATGTGGTCTTGAGTAAGTAGAAGTGCGACGGGGGGACTCCTCCAGTCGAACTTCTTCTTTTTTATTTTCTAACCCATACCCACAAGAGCATGAAGCAGGCTGACAAGCCATAGATAGATAGATTCTCCAAAAAACAGGAGAAGTAGTAAAGCAGTCCATCCGAATATCGCATAGCCTGCTGCTAGCCAGCGGCTTCTTGTCTTTGAGAATCGTCTCTTGACGGATCTCATCTCATTTACCCTTTGCTCATAAAAGAGGATTAGACCGTTGTTAGTGATTGTGAGGACATCCTCATATTGGGATACTAATCCGCTTCTCTTTGCAATTTGTATATGCTTGGACAATCCCTTCTTCTCAAGATCTTTGAAACCAATCACAGCATGGACATCGAAATACCGATAGCCCAAATTTACACCCTTGAGAAACCTCTTGGTCAATTCTTCTTCAGTTGATGGGCTACGAGCAAGCTTGGATAAAATCCAGTGAGTAATAAGATCATCATATTGATCGCTTGCAGCGAGATGAATTGTGTCCACACTAAGATTATCTCCAGCTTCGAGAAGCTCTCTCAATGCCTCAATTCCCTCCCACACCACTACAAGAGCAATGAGGATGGCAACAATGGAATCAACAACATGAATGCCAACTTCTGCAAAGAGTAAGCCAACCAATACGCCGCACCCGATACGAATGTGGGTTCCATCTTCCTTAGCATCGCTGATAAGTGCGAGATTCCCAGTCATCCTTCCTACAAGAGTCTTGTACCAAATCATACCCAGGTTCATCACTATGGAAACAATAGTGACAAGATACCCCCAATAACTCGTTGTGATTACCTCTGGTGATAGTAAACTGATGAAAGCGTTGAAACCAAGCAAGGTGCCTGAAACCAGCATGAAGACCATAATGGCAATTGCACCAATCCTATCCTTTTCGTATTTCAGACTGAGAGCAATGATTCCAACTACGATGAGGTCAGTCAGGTTCTCAAAGCCATCTGTGACCATAGCGTGGCTTGATATACCAAAGCCAACCCATAGCTTCACCAATACAAGAGTTACAAGGACCACTGCGGAAGCAATAACCGCATTCCTTTCTGTGAGAAAACGCCTCATCCAAAATCCCTCATGTAGAAGATGCATTCTTGCTACACGAAGCAGATCCAATCCCTTTAGGGAGAGGGATAATCTTCCGTTTGCTTGGACTATTAATCCCTCATTCGAGCCATGTTGTATGGCAACATCTATGTCAACAGGCGAAATGGTCATTCGCCCGAGTCTCACAACAAACATTGAATCCAAGTGCTTGTATAGGGTAGACTGTGTGTCATTTCCCTCATAGATAGAGCAGAGCACAGCATATAGCAGGGTCTGGGGAGGGTCACCTCGCATTGTCTTTGTAAGGTCATACTCCTTGCTAGGAGACCGACGATCGCGTATGCCTCTCCTTATCTCATCTTCAGAGAATTCCCACAAATCCTCTATGCGTTTGGTTGAAAGTGGGTCAGTCAAAAGGCGCTCCTCAAACTTAGATGAGTCTAACTTTTCTTATAAACTTCATCACTGAAAATTGATTCCAAATATCATGTTAGATCAGAAGGATCTATGCCTCGCGAGAAAGCTTTGAGAATACCCCAATCCACCAATGACTCCGGAGGTGTGTCTCTCTCCTCTTGGTCACGTGACACCAGATGCAAGGCGTTCTCTGGACAGCTGATTGAACAGACACCGCATCCTATACAACGGTCGGTGATGACCTGACAGACATCATCCGGAATTATCAATGCCTTGACGGGGCAGCGGTCTAAACATGATTCACATCCGGTACAGAGATCAGATTTTACAGCTGCTAGGAAGTTTGAGCGTACGAATGCATAGGGCTGCTCCCATTTGGAGAGGCCTCTCAAAGGTAAGCAGCAGCAAGAACAGCAGTTGCAGATGTATAGGTGATCCTTTTGCGTATTCATAGAACAGTGAACGAGTCCTGACTCTTCAGCCTGACGCAATATCGCGAGAGCTTCATCTTTTGTTACTGGTTTGGTCAGATTATCGTCTTCAAACACATTCTTCTTGCGTGGATGAAGCTGGATGCATTTCGACACTCCATGTTTACAGGGATTTCCAAGCAGTCCCTGATGCTTCTTGCAGATACATTCTCGCACTCCCCATGACATTGAACTCTCAATCATCTGTTCAGCCATTTCGTATGGATAAATCTCCAATTCAGTACTAATAGTCCGATGAATCGGAATCACTTTGAACAGAGCGGGCTCAGTGCCCCACAGTCCTTGGAACCTGCTGCTATCCAAGTAGTCCTCAACGAGCTGGGCATATTCGCTGTCCATGCGATGTAACTGTTCATCGTGAATACCAACTATGACAGGTATGAGTGCGAATCTTTTGCCCGTACTTGAATTCCATGCTCGTATCTGCCCCTTTTCAGCCATCTCTTCAAGTCGGTCTTCTAACCCATCTGTATAGATCCCAAGTCGATCTGCAAGTTCATCAATAGTTTCACCACGTAGTTTCATGTTGCTTGCCAGTATAGCTTCTTCGGGGGTGAAGATCCATTCCAGCAATCTTAGATGACTGCCGTCTTCTGTTGCAGTGAAGCTGTTGGGAATCTTATCCAATGTCGCAGCGAGTTGTTCATAGGGATCCGTTGGCATGCGGCATTCCTCCTTCCTCTACATATTAGTTCAACTGTAATCTAGTATCATATCACATTCTCAATATATGGGATTTGCCAAGATATTGGTAGATAAGCCAAGAGAATACAGGGAACCTCCTTTGGGTGAGAAGACACAACTTAAGGAGTGGTTTAGACATAATCAAGGCTGATGTCGGACTCTATAGTATTCGGTCCAGGAAGACCGCTAATCATGGGACACCGAGGTGATTCAAACAAGGCTCCAGAGAACACAATGCTAGCCCTCAAAGCGGCATTGGAGGTAGGAGTAGATTTTCTTGAGAGCGATATCAGGCTGACCCGTGACGACGAATTAGTTCTGTTCCATGATGATGACTTGAGAAGGACAACTGGCGAATTTGGATCTGTACGTGAACGCACGCTGGAGGAGCTTCGACAAATAGACTTCGGCTACATGTTCACTCAAGATGGTGTGACATTTCCGTTCAGGGATAAGGGACTGTCAGTTGTGACTCTCCGAGAAGCCTTCGAGGAGCTCCCGCAGACTAGATTCAACCTTGACATCAAGGACTCTGACAGAAGAGCTCCACATGTGCTTGCCGAAGTGCTTGAGGAATATGATAGACTTAGTACGGTAACTATTGCATCCTTCATTCCTGAGCAGATGACACTCTTTAGAGAACTCACCCCTGACGCCATAACTTCAGCGCATCCAAAAGAGGTCAGGAATTTCGTACTGGGCACCAGATTCCGGGTATTGAGTCTCTTATCGAGAAACATCCAGTATAAGGCATTTCAAGTTCCTATCAAATATGGCTCCACATCTGTGATCAGCAAAAGGTTCGTTGAGCAAGCGCACAAGCGAAGGATTGCGGTACACGTATGGACCATCAACGATAGAAACGAGATGGAGTGGTTGATAGATTTAGGAGTGGACGGCATCTTCACGGATGAGCTTACATTGATGCGAGAGGTGCTTTCGGAGCGCGGGATGCTATAGCATTTCCATGACATCCGGATAATATGTGTTAACATGCGATTGCGTAGAGAATCACTAGGATTGGGGAGAGGCAGAATATCTTAATATGTGCACTCAGAGGGGTTACTCTTCGAAGTCACGCGGGTCTCTAAAAGGGGACCGAGGCTTGACGAAGACCGTGTTGGTGAATCTACTAATGACCTGTCCAGAGTACGATGCAGCTGAAGGCAAATGCGGGGTAGATGGCTTCAAGTTCTATACGGGGATGCAAAAGCCCTGTGAAACACCGGGAATCACCAAGGATAAGTGTCCAAGATTCGCGATGTCTTAATTGAACACTGCATTCCAAAACCCCAATGGGGCTGAGCCAGACCGCGCTGTCAGGTGTCAGTCCTACTTCTTTCTTATTTCTATTGTGTGAATCTGATTCTGGAGTTGTATCTGTAATAATCCGAGGAGGATACGGACTAAGTCCTACGAAATGAAACAATAGAAAAAAGGATGGGGTTTCAATGTTATTGGGAGTCTGTCCGAGCATTTGTTAAAAGCGAGTAACGGAAGGGGACTTTGGGACCAATATAATAGGAGGCTACCGGGATTCCGAAGAAACCCCTTTCAAGAAAACCATTCATGCTTATGCTTCAAGACGACTCCGGTGAGGTGACACCCGTAGAGCTGGATGTGTCATTAGTTGCTAGCGACGCTGCAGTCATAGTGCTTGACGAATATAGTGATACGTGCTGGGTCTTTGTCGGACGTTCTGTAAACATGCCCACACGGATGCATGCACTTCGAATCGGCAAGAGTGTGGCAAAATCAGGCTATAAAATAGGGATAACCAACATTGGAATGGCATCCACCAACTACGTGGAAATGTTAGAGAAAGATGATGGCGATCCCGAGGTTGCAGGAGCCATTGAAAGGTTCAGGAACGCCATTACCAAGAGGTGGCAGTTTGAAGATCAGTTCTTGGCATTTGAGGCAGAACCTGGACCACCAATAGCTCGTGAAACACGACCAGTCAGGCTAGCACCAGAACCAGCGCCAACAGTTCCCGACACTCCCACAATCACAGCTACAACGGTTGCCGAAGAACCTGAGCCAGCGCCAGTTGTTGCCGCTCCTGCTGGTGCGGCTGAACAAAAGACGGCATTCCTAATCTACTCCGCTGTCCGAAACGCAGACTTGGTTTATACCGAGCGTTTCGAGCGAGATGGAAAGATGGGCGTCAAAATCGAAGCTCCAGGCGTAATGGTGATCGAAGCAGTGCAAGAAGGTGATGACCTTCTTATCGATCCGGCCGACTTTGGTGGCACGGATGAAGCAGCCCATATCAAGTCCGATTATGAATCATGGGTCGGCAAGCTTTAGCTCACCCATTCTCCAACGGCAGACTTGATAGGAAACAGGATAGGTTGGGGCCTCTTTGGAGGTCCCTCCTTCAAGGCATGATTGTTTTATTCTATTAGTTGACGATACCAGTACGTAAACTTCTGTCGGAAGCCCAGATTCTCATAGAGCTGTATGGCTGATTCATTGTCTGCTTCCACTTGAAGATAGGCCTCCTGCGCACCCTTATCCTCAGCCCATGAAATCAGAGCACGGTTGATTGATTTGGCGACTCCTTTGCGCATATGCTCCTCATCAGTCCGTACACCAAAGATTCCAAGCCACCCTCGATAGATTACGCCAATGGAGATTCCTATCACTGAACCCCTTTCTCGAACAGAAGCAAACCTCTTTTCAACAGGCATTCTCTCGAAAATCCCTTTCCGAACTCTCAAGGTTTCTGCTGAATGACCACTTATACGAGAGTAAGAAGAGAACCATTCATCATCTGGTTCTGAGGACATCTCTACTTTATACCCGCCGCTGACCTTCAGGATATCCTCAATCCTACAAGTATGAAATAAAGTCTTCATCTCATATGCAAATCCATGCTTTGCGAGGGCATCATCCAATCCTCTGGGCAGGCTGGCTTTGGTCAGTTGGAATCTAGGAATTAGTTCCCGACTTCTATAGAATTTGACTACATAATCAATTGCTTCATCTAAGGGTAAACTTGGGTCACCGAATGGAAATACGCTATTGGCTCTTCTAGTCACACCAGCATCTGCTCTCATTATCCAGTCCCCAAGGGGCACACCTTCCCTTGCTGGCCAAGAATGAAATGCAATCACTTCGAGGTTTCTGATTTCTTGGAGTTCCTCAGAGACTGTCAATATGAACCACGCTCCAGGCGCGCCTAATATGAAGCGCCCGTCCATTACATTGATTTAATGGCTTAACATCGGGACTATCGTGTAGGTTGTTGATAAAATAATGGGAAGACTCCGATGGAACTCCTTTCTTGGCGAGTGGGTAATTGTAACACCCAAGAGGGCGAGTAGGCCATTTCAGGAAGAAGACTATGCGTGCCCCTTCTGCCCTGACGGTCCTGAAACGCAAGGAAAATGGCGCGTAC
>JAEOTX010000233.1 GCA_016839605.1 Candidatus Thorarchaeota archaeon
CGACCTTCTCCTTCTACCCTCCTTGCTCGTGGACTTTGGTTATGGGCTTTATGAGCCAGTGGCTTTTGGTTCGTGGTTTGTGATCATATTGATCATACTAGCCATATGCATCTGGGGCTCAATGGCTCCGTCTGACCAATAGAATTTCTCTATGGTTCAATCAGACTATCATTCAGGTTGAAGGCTCTCAGATTGCATTCGAAAACAGTCACAAACTGGTTAAATGATGCCACTTTTCGTTAATTTGGCCAGTATTTTACGGAAGGCTTTTTACACACAGACCTATAGCATAACTATTATTCGCCGAGGTGAACCGGGGATGGTATCAGTAGTCATTCTTATTCGTGCCGAAGCGGGCGCCATTTGGGAGGCCTGCCAATCAATCACTGAAATCGAGGGAATCGAACGGGCTGACGTGGTCACTGGACCATATGATATGATTGCCTATGCTGAGCTTCCATCCGTTGAGGATCTCAGGAAGCTGATGCAGACCCTCCACACTGTTGAGGGAATCAGCCGTACCGAAACCTGCGTTTCTATCTAAAATCCTTACAGTCTATCTTTCTACATAGCTAGAGAGGAAGTATTATTACTAATTCCCATTAACAATAGTTAAAGAAGTGATTGTGATGACAAATCCACTAGACGTTGAGATTAAGCAGGTCACACTCATCCGAGCGAGTCCAGAGAAGGTCTATGATGGTATCGCCACTGCAGAGGGCTTGGACAGCTGGTTCACATCTGGATCTATGGTAGATGCTAGACCTGGTGGAAGAATCAAATTTGCTTGGAAGGACTGGGGACCTGACAAGTATACTACAGAGTCAGATGGTCCGGTCTTGGAGGCTGAAAGGGGAAAGCGGTTCGTATTCCAGTGGAAACCGGACAGTGGAAATCGAGAACTAGCAACTACTATTGAGATTAATCTGGAGCCGGTAGAAGAAGGAACTGTAGTACGCCTTAGAGAATACGGTCATGAGGACACTCCAACCAGCAGAGCTGCATTGGCTGAATGTGCTGCGGGATGGGGAGAGGCTATTACATTACTGAAGTTCTATGTGGAGCATGGCATCACATATTAACTTGAACTGGAGTCGACATTTCTGATTTAAGAAACACATTATCTTGAGGTTGAGAGGAATGATAGGTAAAGTCTGCATTGTGACTGGGAGCAATTCAGGTATAGGAAAAGAGACCGCTCTTGCCCTGACTGGGATGGGGGCTACAGTGGTTATGGCTGTTCGTGACCCCCAACGAGGCGAGGATGCACGAGCTGAGATTATCAAACGGACTGGAAAAGACACAGTCGACTTAATGCTATGTGATCTCTCGTCTACAAACTCCGTTCGGCAGTTTGTGGAGGAATTTTCCGCCAAGTATGATCGATTGGATGTATTGATCAATAATGCAGGGGCCGCCTGTCACGAACGCCAAATATCAGAGGATGGCTTTGAGCGGTCATTGGCTGTTAACTATCTTGGCCCCTTTCTTCTCACAAGGGAGCTACTCCCGCTCTTAGAGCGCAGCGCACCTTCTCGGGTGATTAATCTCTCATCCGGCCTTCATGGAAGAGCTAAGATTGACTTTGATGATATTCAGAGTGAACGCAATTACAAAGGAATGAGAGCGTACGAATCTACAAAGCTGATGATTCTTATGTACACTTACGAACTTGCTAGACGTCTGGAGGGCACAGGAGTAACCGCGAACGTGGTTCTACCGGGTTTTGTGGCTACCAATCTTGGTGCCAACATGGGTAGTCTGCGCAATAAAATCATGTTCAAACTTGTACGGCCCTTCCAGATCAACGCAGAGAAAGGTGCTGAAACCTCAGTCTATGTTGCCACATCTCCCGAGCTTGAAAGTGCCACTGGCCGGTGCTTCGCCAAGAGTCAGGAAAGACTCTCTTCGGAGGAGTCTTACAATGAGTCTGTGCAAAAGAAACTCTGGAATGTTGCTGAGAGTCTTTTGGGTGTATAGTTCTCTGGAAGTCTGTATGAAATCAGCTCATATACCCCACCTGTCTTGAACTCTTCTGAGAATCCAGTTCAAGAATAACCTCTGGTGAAGCCATGACTGAGAAGAGCAGACTACGCATTGAAGCTGAAAAGGTCATTGAGGCTCTAGATATTATGGGTCTGCTCAATGCCTATGGTTGCGCTAGAATAGTTGGGAGTGTAGCCCTCGATCTTATAGTAAAGAGGGATATTGACATTCATGTCTTGGTTCTGCTCCGTGATACAATGGATATGGCACAACATCTCATGTCTGTCCTATTGAAGGCTGAAGGTGTTACCGAGGTAACTGTGAAGGATTATCGTGAGAGAGCATCGTTGAAAGTAGGTATTGAAGAGTACCA
>JAEOTX010000234.1 GCA_016839605.1 Candidatus Thorarchaeota archaeon
CCCGGTGTATCGATTATCTGGACGTTCTTGTTTCCAACTGTTAGATGCCCGATAATCACCTTCTTTGTTGTGAAGGGATAGTGCGCTATCTCGGGTTCTGCAGTGGAAACAGCCTTCACAAGAGTGGATTTACCAACATTTGGAAAACCAGCACAGACAATGGTAGGTTCGTTTGGCGCAACTCCGGGAAGTCGAGCCATTTTCATCTTTGCTTCTATAATGAAATCGAGATTAGGAGCAGTTGCACGTAGAATAGATGATATTCGTCCCTTTGCTGCTCTGCGTGTCTTTTTCATCTGTCGAAAGTCATCAGCGAGCTTCAATGCCTGGATGTGGTTGTTAGTGATATCGTCAATGGGTGGTATGCAGTTGTAGACAGCACCCAGGGATTGTTTCAGTCTATCAGTTCCAACAAGAATCTCTGCCAGTTCGTAGTAGAACGGATGTAGTCGGTTCAGAGTCGGGAAGTCTTGTACTGCACTCTTCAGTTTGGACTTGACCTGCTTGGTAAACTCCTGAAGGCGAGATATCTCTCTAATGCGAGTTCGCTCCACTCTCTTTAGTCTAAGAGAACTCTTCATACTGAGCCTTGTCGACTTCCTGTGGGCGAAATCTATAATCTCCTCTGAGGTCATGATCGTTGGGACCTTTACAAAGGGATTCAACCATTTCATTTCTGACTACAAATCCTGTTAGATTGTGTCCGTACAAAAGGAACAGGTCAAAACGTTTTAAACAGAACCTTCCTGACCCTAATCTGGGACTAAGTCCCAACGGAGGTCTTGTGTTAATGTCACTTCCTACTGGTGCAACTGTTGTCGGAATAAAATGCAGCGATGGTGCCGTTGTCGCAACTGATTCATTGGTCAGCTGGGGCACTTTCATACTCACAGACAAAGGTGTCAAGGCATTCAAGCTGACTGACTCCATAGTCTTGGCCTCTGCTGGGCTCACGTCAGACTATCAGATGCTCGTGAATAGGCTTCAGGCTTATATCAAACTCTACGAGCTTAATCAGAAGAAAGCCATCAGTGTTAAAGCCCTCGCCAAGATGATTGCCAATACTCTGTACCAGCAGAAGATGGCACCCCTCTATGTACAGACTGTAATTGTTGGGGTGGATGATAGTGGTCCTGCACTCTATTCACTTGATATGGGTGGTTCACTCATTCCTGATGAGTACACAGCCACAGGTAGTGGGACACAGACCGCCTACGGTGTCCTAGAGAGAGATTACAAAGAAGGACTGACTGTCAAGGAAGCCGAGAAGATTGCAGTCACTGCAGTGAAGGCAGGGATTGCTAGAGATGCACAGTCTGGTGGGTCTATCCGTGTGATGACAGTAACAAAGGATGGGGTCACTGAACAAGTCGTCGATAACTAGTGCGTGTGCATTGTTTGGGATCTCATCATTTGATTTTCCGCACTCATTCCTCTACACGATATAGCGTAGCAGCACTTCTTGGGTCCATAGAAACGGACCATCGCTTAGCCGAGCTTGAAGTAAGTGCACCTCTTGAGCTCTCAGATAACATGATTCAGCGAGTGGTTGACCGAGGAAGAGTTGTAATTGCTCAGTCAGTCATGAGTACACAGATTGACCGAGTATTTCGTGAGAACAGAATGGTAAGGGATCGATTTGGTGACTCAGTCATACTTGTCGCGGGCGGGCCTCACGCAAGTGCAAGACCTAAGGAATTGCTAGATGCGGGCTTTGATTTTGTTGTGGTGGGTGAGGGAGAGAAGACGTTCAGGGATTTGATGTGGTGTTTGATCAATGATAATGATCCTGCAAATCTAGACGGCGTTGCTACGGAAGATGATGTTTCCTTCCCAAAGCCAAGAGACCTTCCGAAAGTTTCACTCGACGATTATCCCCCATTTGCATTGGGCATGAATATACTTGGGCCGGTCGAAGTGACTCGGGGATGTCCATTTGCCTGCAAGTTTTGCTGTACGCCGTTTCTGACTGGCGGGGGTGTAAGACACAGGTCTGTGGAATCGGTTATGCATTGGCTCAAGCAAGCTGTTCAGAAGAGTGGTTTCAGAAGAACATGGTTTCTCTCACCTAATGCCCTATCATATGGTGGAAAGGGACGTGATGTGGTCCCTGACAAGCTGGAACAGCTGCTAAAAGAGTCAACTGCGGTGGAGGGCCTTGAGGAGGTCTTCTTTGGGGCTTTTCCATCTGAGGTGAGGCCTGAATTTGTCAACAAGCCGATTTTGGAGATGATGCGAACCTATGTGGCAAATGACACACTCCAGATAGGGCTTCAATCAGCCAGTGACAAGGTTCTCGAATACAGCAATCGTCATCATACTGTGAGTGAGGGGTTAAATGCAGTAGAGATCGCACTCGATTGTGGTTTCACGCCACATGTTGATATGATATTTGGACTTCCAGGTGAAACAAGGAAGGAACTAGATGATACTATAGACATGTGCCAGGCGCTCTCAGACTTGGGTGCAAGGGTCCATGGTCATGTCTTCATGCCATTACCAGGCAGCAGTTTCGAGAACATGCCGCCCGGAAGACTGGACCAAGAAAGTAGAAGCACACTGGGAGAGCTTTCACGGAGAGGTGTTTTGACTGGGTCTTGGAGTAGCCAAGAGGGTCTAGCAGCAAGATTAGCTGCACCTGAGTGATGCAATGGCTATTGCCAAACGCTCATAAGACAGGTCCTCGGACTAGGCCCGAATGCACCTTGAGTTCTGACATGCCTACTGAATTGAGAGAGAAGCTCAAACGGCAGGGGTATCATCTTCTTGGAGAGCGAGGAGCATTCAAAGCATGTCAGTGGCAGAGGAAGAGTCTGGTGCATGGAGATGTCTGCTATAAGCAGCGATTCTATGGAATTGAGAGTCATAGATGCCTGCAGATGACTCCAGTTGTTGACAAATGCACTCAGAGCTGCGTTTTCTGCTGGCGAGTCACACCTGCAGATGTAGGTGTGAAATGGAATCAGACAGGTGTCACAAATGAGGGTGTGCTTCCACCGTCTGAATTGCTAGACCAGACCCTTATGGCCAACCTCAGGTCATTAGGTGGATACAATCCGGAAGTTGCCCCAAGTGTTTCCGCTGAGAAATATAATGAAGCCAGAGATCCAAAGCATCTGGCCATATCACTAGCTGGAGAGCCAACACTCTATCCATATCTAAGCGGACTCATTGATGAGGGGGAGCGCCGTGGTATGACCACATTTCTTGTGACTAATGGAACGCAGCCAAAGGTGCTAGCTGAAATGTCACTCCCCACACAGCTCTATGTCACTCTAGCAGCACCCAATGAAGACGTCTACAGATTGTTATGCAGACCGGGTGTGTCTGACGGTTGGAAAAAACTGAATGAAACACAAGAGTTGCTTCATTCACTCTCATGTCGACGCACGAATCGACTCACCATGGTCGAAGGACAGAACATGCATGGGGCTCGTTCCTATGCGGATATGATTCTGAAGGGAGAGCCGGACTTTGTTGAAGTGAAGGGCTTCATGTTTCTAGGCTCGTCAAGGGGAAGACTTGCCCAGGAAAACGCTCCCTCTCACCGAGAGATTCGTGCCTTTTCTGAGATGCTAGCATCGCTAACGGGGTATTATTTACAAGACGAGCAGATTGAAAGCAGAGTCGTTCTGTTAGCACGTAAGAAACACATAAAGAAGATTCACAATATTTGAGGTGGTGGCGACAGCCATGAAACTTTCCGAGATTCTTAAACCTATGAGGGCTGAGATCGAAACTGATGATGGAGTTCGAGAGAAGGTACTCCCGCTGTCAAGATCTGCAGTAAGAAAGTGTAGTGAGTCAATAAAGGAAACCCATAGAGGAAACTTTGACTCAGCTGAGAAGCTGCTATCTGAGGCTCGCGAAACTGCAGAGCAGGCTGCAAAGGAGATGAAAGGGAGTGAGTTCGTGTCCCGTTCCAAGTCGCTTGATGTTGCATATCAAGAGATAGCAGAAGCGGTAAATCTGTTGTCCCTACTCAGAGACGGTACCTTTACTCCGCCTGAGAAGTTCGGGATTCCTACAAGGGCCTACCTCACTGGTCTTGCAGATACTATTGGCGAGCTGCGAAGAGCAGTATTGGACTCGCTTCGGGAGGAGAGAGTTGATTCTGCAGTGAACTTACTTGGTTTCATGGAGGAGATACTCGACGAGCTGCACACGTTCGATTTCCCAAATGCTCTAGTGCCAGAACTCAGGAGAAAATGTGATGTTGGCAGGTCTATTATTGAACGAACCCGTGGTGACATTACCGCCGCTATACAACAGAGCAAGTTGGTGAAGGAACTCAGAGGGTTTGAAGACCGACTTAGAGGCAATCAATAATAAGAGGGAGCAAGGAGAGCAAAGTGAGATGATTGCACCGGACGTTTGGTTCACTCTATATGTATTGGCTCATGAGGGTGCAGTCCATAAGAGGGCGGTCTTGACAACGCGAAAGCTTGGTGATCTTCTGGGAGTCAGTCAGCAGACAGCTTCCCGTAGAGTCACATACTGTGCTGAAGAAGGCTATGTGAGTAGAGTACACACCGCCAATGGGATGCTAATTCAGCTGACAAAGAAAGGTGCCAAAGAACTGAGACGAGTGATGACAAACCTAGAGCTCGTCCTTGTTCCACGTGAAGAGGAAATAGTAATTGCAGGACGAGTTGTACATGGTCTTGGAGAAGGAGCATACTACGTCGATGCATATTCGCCCAGATTTCATGAGTCCCTTGGATTTGAGCCATATTCAGGGACTCTCAATGTCAAAATAGTTGATGATGACTCACGAAGTGCAATCAACAGAATGAAGCAGACACCTCCACTCATTGTACCAGGGTTCACTTACGAGGGTCGGTCATTTGGAGACGTGGTCTGCTATCGTGTCAAGGTGAATCAGAAAATAGATGGTGCTGTGGTCATTGCTCAGAGAACTCACCATGGTCAGGAAATCCTAGAGGTAATCTCAGAAGTCAACCTGAGGTCCAAACTGAAAATCAAGGACAACGATCTCGTGACCCTTACTATTGTCCCGCTGCACAGAGCCTAATACTAGTGACCGAACTCTCCAGTGAGAGGCACAAACGCCACTCCACCCCATCTCTTCTTGGTCACTTTCGAGTCTTTGTCCTTCTCGACCATCATTAGTTCTTGATAGAACCCCCGAGACCCGATGGGAATTAGCATGATTCCTCCGGGACTGAGCTGGTCTATCAGGGGTGGTGGAACACTTGGTGCTGCTGCCGCGACAAGAATTCTGTCAAATGGGGCCTTATCCGGGAGGCCTTTCCCGCCATCACCCTGAATGAGAGTCACTCTGTCAGCATAACCCGCACGCTCAAGATTACCTCGTGCAAAATCAATGAGTCCCTTGACAATCTCAATTGTATAGACATGTCCTGGATTGGAGGAGTCCTGCGGTGCTACTATCTCTGCACACAGAGCCGCATGATACCCCGAGCCTGCGCCTATTTCTAAGACTCGATGGCCCTCTACCAGATTCAAGCCTTCACACATAATGACGCACATGTGTGGTGCTGAGATTGTCTGGCCGAGCCCTATGGAGAGAGGGGAATCACGATATGCATGTTTTCTTGACTCTGGTAGTACAAATTCCTCTCGAGGGACAGCTATGAATGCTTGTTTCACGACTTCTGTGTTGAGATAACCTCTACGTTGTAGACTCTGAGCGAGGCCTTCCTTTTGTTTTTCCAGTGAGCTGTCCCGCATCATTACCGGTACACGAATGAACATGCAATGATAAAAGCGTTGACCGCCATGGCCTGGACATGCAAAGAGTGAGGTTTCGGGCCTGTGGACATGCAAATGTGATTGGGGAACACAGGACTACGGTAGAGATTACCACTGAAGACTACCTTACTCAAGAGGGTACTTGCATCATAGGGATTCGAGCTGACCAAGCATTGAATGAGGTACCCGATGAAATCAAGGCACTTGCAGCGTCAGAGAAAACCAAGATCATTCTGAAACTGAAAGCAGGTAATCTTACAGAGGCGGTAACAGGGAGAGGGAATCCAGGGCTCACATATTCAGATGCGGTCAGCATGGTGGCAAGAAAGAGCTCATTTGTCTGCGATAGGACTCTTATGGTAGGTGCTGACAAGGCGGCTTCTGATCTGGACCGCTCGTTTGTTGATGCCTTGAAGGATTCTAGTGCGTCAATAGAGTGTGAGCTACTCTTTGTCACTGAATGACTACATCCGCAACCATCTGATACTCATAGGGGGCGCTATCGCGCACTCTACGGATAGTTTCAATCCGAGCTACTTCTCTGCCACTCTCGTTGACAAGACCGGTAATCTTCTCGGTCAGGCTGCCCTCGGGGTCTTCTCCGCCCATGAATTCGTAGTAGTGCATGACTCCCTCGGGTTTTAGAGCCTTACAAGCATCCCCGACAAACTCGAATGCTCCAGCTGGGTGATTCATGATCACACGATCGACATCACCATCAAAGCCGCTCTGGATGTATTCGTGGGTATCTCCAAGTATTGGTATGACTTCTCCAGCAAAACGATTGAGTTCCAAGCTCTCTTGAAGTAGGTCGATAGCATCTGGGTTGATGTCTACTGCGTAGACTTTGACTCTATGTCGTCTTGCGATATGCAACGCAAAGGGTCCAACTCCAGTGAACATGTCTATGACCAATTCACCATCTGTAGCTAAATCGGCTATTCGATTGTGCTCCTCAAGCAGCCTTGGGCTGAAGTAGGCTTTAGCAACATCTACAGCAATTCTGAGATTATACTCGGTGTGAATTGTCTTTGTCTTATTCTGACCTGCAAGAATATCGTATTGCCGGACCCGTGTTGTTCCAGATATTGGGCCCCTCTTACCAAGTACCGTGTTGAAATTCTTGTGAACTGTCTTTAGAGCGGCGCCAATCTGCCTTGCGTAGTCCGTGAGCTCGTCAGGAATCTCAATGACTGCTATGTCCCCAACCAAATCATACGCACGTGGAAGTAATTCAAGTAAATCAGAAGGAATCAGACCCACAAGCGCTTCTGAGAGTGTTTTTGGACCCATAAAGACTGGTGTGAACTCGCGTTTTCCAACCTCGTATTTGATCTTCCCAAGGATCTTCTTGAGGCCCTTCTCTGTCTTCTTCTTGGTCAATGGGAAGTACAGCCAGTCTTCGTCTTTTGCTATCTTGCACTCAGTATCTAGAAGTTTCGCATCAATAAGGGCCTGTCTAGCCTTCTCTCCATCACCCACGTTTGTTCGCACGAAAGGTCTATCGAACGACACGGGTATCATTTAGCAAGCGTTCCTAATGAGTCTGGTTGTCGAGGGTATGCAGCAGTTGCACTAACCTTGGACAAAGTTGGACAGGTGCTTATATAGTTCAAATTGGACAGCATGATGTAGAGGTGGTCAATGACAAGAACCACGTCAATGAACTGACTCTACAGTCGCCGCGAGTTGCACGGAAACAGAAAACGCCTGTGGAGAGGACGTAAGACGTCTTGGTAAATCCTCCGAGATTTGTGTGATGCTGCTTCGATGAATCAGGAACCGAACATCGATTATGGAACGTTATGTCCAAGTCTGTATAAGTTTCGGGCAACGGGAAGGATTATCATCAGGCAAAGACGCGACATCTCCGCAGCAGGGGTAGCAATATTGCCTGGACAAGAACACACACTTCGAGACCGTGATCTTATACTCACAGAACCTGGAATCTTCTTTCGGGTCTATGGTTATTGGCACCCATCTTCTGGGTACGTCTGTGACCCTGAATATGTCCCGATGTCAATATTCAACACAGAGACCCTGCTTGAACAACGAATCAGGAAGAAGGGATATTGTAAGTTCTATGGCTCGGAGGGTATAGAGTTTGTCACAGAGAAGTATCCCCAATTCATGGTCCCGTATCCACCACTTGATACAATCCTCGTTGGAGTGAGGCACTCTGACGTTGAAAGGGAACTGAGAACAGACGTGCGTCTGAGAGAGATGCTTGAATCACCGCCGGATGACCTCCTCGCAGGCCTCCTAGTTGAACTCATTGACTTTCTTCTTGATAACACGTCTATCAGAAAGTCGGACTTGGGGATATTTGGGAGCCTCCTTGCTGGCATATACCACCCTCAGTACTCAGACCTAGATATCACAGTCTATGGAAAGGACACATTTGAGAAACTCAGACCCTATCTGATGGAGTGGTACTCTGAGCCTGATGGATATCTTGCCAATGAGTTCATTGTAGAGGTGCAGCAGTTTCTTGACAAGCCCTCACCCTTCACTGCAATAACTCGAGAAGAGATAATCGCGCATCATCGTCGAAAGGGAATCTATGGGATACTCCCTGGGGCAAGAGACCCATTCCTCAAGGTTGAGTTTGAGCCCATCCGGAGATTTGACGAGATTGATAATCTAGCAGAGGATGCCACAATGACCCCTAGTGACAGAATCACGGTCCGGGCACGCATCACTGAGCATGATAATGGGTACTACATGCCTAGTGAGTATGGAATAGAAACAATCGAGGTCCTTGAGGGGGACACAAGTGCCTCTCCCACGAGGGTCCTCAACTATATTGAACAGTTCAGGATGATGGCCTTCAAAGATGAAGAAGTAATAGTTTCAGGGGTGCTCGAGCATGTTGAACGAAGAAACACCGAGTACGATCAGATAACACTGAGCTATCCACTTGGATGGGAGGCAAACGTCCTCAAGACGATAGATGCAGTGGAATTCTAATCCTCTTTGACCAGTCTGATGAACTCTTTCCCAGCTCCTGCCTTTGAGCCCACCATCATTTGATAGAAGACCTCATCGTTCGGATCACTCGGTGTCACTTTCTGAGTGATGCCAGATGCCTCTACCGTATCTCCTTGTCTAATGAGACCTCTAAAGGACCCTTCATAGACCATAATTCTGGTTATGTGTCCGCTATCGATTATATCCAGTGATTCAGACCTGCTCTCATAGAGCGCAGGGATAAACAGACCATAGGTGTCATTGGTAATCTCCATCTTCACTCGAACAGGAGAAGGCGTGACAGTAGTATACGATTCGCTCCCATGCGTGATTGGAGCTTCCTCTGGGAGTAGAATTGGCATTACTCCAATGGATCGCTCATTGCAAAGAAGCCCCATTCTCCTTGTGAAGAGAGTCTTCATGTCCTCTAATGGTATCACAGGTATACGCTCTACAACCCTAGACATAGTTCGTTTCCACTCATGCATCTCCCGAAGACGCATGTGGGTGTTCTGTTCAGCCACAGTTTTGTATTCTTTCTGTAGATGCCAAGCGGTTTCGAAGCCGTAGATGTTCATGTTGATGTCAGAAAAACTAGGGTCGTGTGCCTTCCATGCAACGCTGCCCGTAACCCCCAGCCTCTCAAGGGGGATTCCAAGTGTATCATGAAGAGTCTGAGCCATCAAAGCCACGCTTTCCTCAAGAGGGTCTCTTGCCTCAGACTCAAGTATCTCCTTCACCCTAATCTCAGGACTGAAGTATTTCTGAACATCAGTCTTAGGAACTTCGAGTAGTTTTGTACCGAAGTGGGCATCGTCAACAAGGTAGTCCTCTTGCGCCTTCTTCATGCCCTCCGTCGCTGACACTCCTCCTCCCCAGAAGATGCGCTTGTATCTCTGACCGTGGGCCTGCCACTGACCGTCTGGATGTGGTATGTATTTCAAAAATGAGAGTATCCTGTCTGTTGGTTGGATGTATCCCAGTGTGACATAGACCCTCCCGTTTGAATCATGGATTACATCACGGTCTCTAACAGCGTCGGGTAAGTCTACCAGTGCAGGTTGGTTAACATCTGTCAGTTTCAATCGCAGGTTCCTCGTTAGATAGATTAGGGGCTCATGTTTGAAGCAGGTTGGGAGTACGAATGAAGATTCTCCATCTTTGTGACAGCCTTAACCCTGCCGGTCTTGGAGGGTACGAGTCTATTATTCATTACCTGTCAAAAGCCATGACAGCAGAGGGACATGAGTCATTTATTGCAACACAACCACCCTATCGTAACTCTCCGGAAGAGATCCAGAAACAACACTATACCATATTTCATTTACCAGGCAACTTACTTGAGGCTAGAAAGTGGGAGTTCTATGCGCTACCCGAAGATGAGAGAGAAGAGGCAGCTGGAAAGCTGTTCAAGCCCAATGACGTTGGTGAGAATGTAGGTATACTCACAGACCAGCTTGTCAGACTCATTCATGAAATTCAACCTGACATCATCCATGCACACAGCACGTACGTGGTCTTTAACAAAGTGATTACGAAACTACGGTTGCTCTCCGAGCTGGAGATCCCAGCTATTGTTACGATTCATGGATTGCCTAAGCCCCTCATCCTACCAAGTGGGAAAGAAACGACAGACTTCAAGGAGTTCACCTCGGACTTTGGATTTGATCTTGTTATAGCGGTCAGCGAGAACGTTGCTGGAGCCATCAAGGAACATCTAGATTCGGATTTTCATGAGAGAGTTCGAACGATATACAGTGGTATTGACCTGTCTGTTTTCAGGCCTTTACCGGATGTAGACAAACAATGGGACTTGGCATTCATGGGTCGGCTTGAGGCAATGAAATCTATAGACCTGTTTCCAGAGATGTTGTCCCTACTAAAGCCCAAGTTTCCTGATCTCAGGATGATGATGACGGGGGAGGGGTCACTCAAGGACTGGCTATTCAAGGAGTTTGAGAAGGAAGGTGTATCATCCATGGTAGACTACCAGGGAGTCGTTGAAACTGATGATGTCCCTGCTCTGATCAACAAGAGTCGAGTCTTCCTCTATCCATCTAGACGAGAACCCTTTGGGCTTTCTATTATCGAGGCGATGGCCTGTGGCGTCCCCGTCATAACTACGGATGTTTTTGGTCCACGAGAGATAGTCAAGCATAACTATGATGGAATTGCAGTGTCGCCTGATGATGTTAGAGCGCTAGCTGATGCGGTTGAAACTCTCTTGTCAGATGATGACCTTTGGAAAAAAATTGCACAAAATGGTCTCAAGTCTGTTGCGGAGAGATATGACATCAAAGAACATGCAAAGCAGCTAGTGACAATCTATCAGGAAATGATTGACAGAGGAAAAAAATGAGTGTGTGGGACTCAACGGAGCCCCACATTTGGGTCTATTCCACAATAACTCGAGTACATTGACAGTCTTCGTTGTTAAGAAAGGCCTTCAGATTTCCATAGTTCATCATGGAGAGTAGTCCAACCTCCAGACCTTGTTCTATTAGTGGCTTGGCTGGAGCTATGGCTTTGAGCTTCCCCTTCATTGCACCACTCGCATCATCGATCCCTGATGCACCCATTCTCTGTAGGGCCGCGTCAAGGTCATTGAGGTTGATTGTGTCTATGCGAGCCGCATCGGATTTCAGCTTGGGATCCGTTTCATAGATGCCAGACACATCCGATGCAAAGATCAATCGTTTGGCACCGAGCTCCTTTGCAATGATAACGGCTAGTTGATCTCCACTCCCTACACTCCACCCCATAGCTGAGTCGACTAAGATGTCACCTCCCAACAGAGGAACCATGCCAATGGAGGCAAAGCCCTTTAGAGGTTCTAAGAAGTAGTTTGTCATCCGCATCTTCTCAGAGGTCACCATAGAAGATGGATACATCAGACACACCGGGATTCCAGCGTTCTGGAGTTCCTTCACAATGATATGTCGAAGTGTGGCAACACTCTCCTGAGTCTTTGAAAGAGGCAGAAGCTGTTCCGGACCTAAGAACCCCTTGTGGAGATTATGCTCAAGGACCGGTGGGTGACCGTACGAACCTACTCCATGTAGTAGTACAAGTGATTGGATGGGTCCTTCATCGAGGCATTCCCCAATCTCGCGGGACACTGATTCTAGGACTTCCTTTCTGTAGGTATACGGCTTTGTCTTGTCGGTCAGCAACGAGCCACCAAGTTTGATGACTGTGATGTCTTTGGTCATTGTAGCGCACCAAAGCAGTTAGAACAGACTGAACGGCGCAAATGGCCAGTATAGACCAAGGAATGGTAGCAGTAGTATCATTACAATGGCAGCAATGGTGATGGTCAGATTATCAAGCCCCTTGGGAGTAATGGCCTCTACAATGGTGGCAACAAGACTCACTACCAAAATCGGTATGAATAGGTCTATGACTGAGAATGTCGTTACTTCCAGCGAGAACAGGAACACCAGAATAGTGCTGAACAAGACAGAGCCTATGAACATCCCTATCACGCCAGCCAAAGTCTTCTCAGCACCGCCAATTCCAAACTTCTTGTCACCGCCATACTTCCGTCCTATCACGTCAGCGAAACCATCGCCTCCAGCCAGACATCCAAAGACAATCAGTGCTAGTGGGGTGGCATTGGCTAAGTTCCCATCGGTAGGAACATAGAACCAAAGGATAGCAATAATCACCATTAGGGTTGCATAGTAAAGTGTACCTCCGAGCAGCTCTTTGGGATCTCCAGACCTTGACATTGATCCGACAAAGTCCTCATTGATCATCTTTCCAGTGCCAATAGCCACAAACAGGATGACAAAGAGCAGTGGTGCAATCATTGCCAGCCAACGACTGAAGACTCCACCAGAAAAGAGCATCCAAGTGACTACCCACAGTGGGGCTGCGAAGGTGTGAATGACTTTCCGTGTTACAGTAGTTGAGAGAGCTCCGCTCTTCTCAATTCTAGCATTGATCTGGACAAGCATCAGTATCAAAAAGAACGAGATAATGAATGCGATAACATCCCAGACCAGCTCTAGACCAGGTAAAGGATTGAATACCATAATCAATCTCCTCGGATTGAAGGGTTTTAAAAGGACTCATTCTGCTCACCTAAAAGTCTGTTGAGAAGATGATGAGCGAGAATAAAAGAGAGAAGGGGCAATAGAGCCCCTGATAGTTGTAAATCTAGAGGTCCTTTTTGCAGAACCACCAATCTGTGCAGTCGTAGCCCTCTTTGAGACGCTGCTCTGCATCGGCCTTGGTCTTTGGAGGTGGGACAATCACCTTATCGCCTGGTTTCCAGTTAGCTGGAGTAGCGACCTTGTGCTTGTCAGAGGTCTGAAACGCATCAATGACTCTCAGAATCTCAGCCATGTTTCGACCATTGCTCAGTGGATAGTAGATCAATGCCCTCAGCTTGAACTCGGGGTCAATGAAGAACACTGCTCTTACTGCAGCTGTCCCACTCTGAGCGGGATGTATCATTCCGTACTTCTTAGCAACATTCATACTGAGATCTTCGATGATTGGGAATGGAATCTCAGTTCCGAACTTCTCCTTGATTGTACTAATCCAAGATATGTGGGAATAGATACTGTCAATACTTAAGCCTAGCAGCTTGACGCCCCGCTTCTCAAGTTCGGGATAGATTTCTGTAAATCCAATGAACTCGGTAGTACAGACAGGGGTAAAGTCTGCAGGATGACTGAACAGAATCACCCAGCTCCCTTTGGCCCATTCACTGAACTTGATTGTGCCATCTGTAGTAGCCGCTTCAAAATCAGGTACTTCTTCTCCAATAAGGAGCATTCGTCGTTCTTCTTGTGCTTCCATTGTAACAAATCCTTGAAATTTGAACATAATCAATAATGATTATTATTTAAGTATTATGCTCCATAAAGTTTAAATCGCTAATAATAATCTTTATTACAATATGTAACCTGAGAGGTACTATGATGAATCTTAGACTGGACGTGGCATCAGTTTTGAGGAAGAATGGACATCGTGCAACTCCTCAACGACTTGCAATATACGAAGCCATTTGGAATGCAGGGGACCATCCAACAGTGGATAAGATTCACAGCTCAGCCATAGAAAGGGATCCTACAATTAGCCTAGCTACCGTCTATAAGGCACTTAGGCTCTTCACTGATATCGGACTTACAAGAGAGATGGCCTTTAGAAAGGAATCAACACGTTATGATCCTGTTGTGGACGAGCATGTCAACCTAGTATGTAACAGTTGTGGAGAAGTTGAAGACTTCAAATTTAATCCAATCGAGGGGCTAAAAGCCGCGATAGAGAATCGAACAAAATTTCAGGTCCGTGGACAGAGTTTTGAGGTCTATGGACTCTGTTCTAATTGCAAAGCAAGAATGGAATAGAAAAGAAAGAGGAAGGGGGAGTAGGTCCCCCAAGCCTATTGCGGTGGCCGTAGATGTGATACTAGTGTGGTCACTAGTGCGTGCCAGACTCTCGCGAATACTGGTGTCAGGAGCATGACCGATGGAAGACCCACTGTGATGAGTGGAAGCATCACGAATCCCAGAGCTACTAGGGTCGCAATGGACTCCACAGTCAGTCCAACTGCTACAACAATCAGGACTGTGAACACAAATCCCACTGTAGAGAGGACTGACAGTTTGATGAGTGACCGCCCACTAGTGAGATCATAGGTAGCTAAGCCCACAATGAAACCCAGGAGGCCATAGCCAACCGCGGGTAGTGTCATCGTCACCACTGTACCCCTGATCGCCAGGTCATAGAAGACAACACCTAGGTACCCAGTGAGGAATCCTGCGAGCGGTCCCCTTATCGCCGCAACCACACCGATGACGGCTAGCGCAGGAGCGATGCCAAGTTTGAACAATGACACCATCGTGAAGGGCATGGGTACCATGGATAACAGGACGAAGACTCCGGTTCCGACAAGGGCATAGAACAGGGTCCATGCGAAGTTGTAGCCGTCCTGTATGTAGAACCTCTCAAGGATCGACTTCTTCTCTGTGACTTCAATTACTGATTCTTCAGACATTTTTATACCACCTCACATTATCACCAGGTAGTATGATCCTGGCTGTAGAGTCAGTGAATAGTCACTGCCAGCAATGGTCAGGTCTCTTGGTGTACCATCTCCATATACTGTGGGAGTTGAGTCAAAGTTGCTGAATGTCAGAGTGGCAGCTTGGTCCACCTTGATGTTCAGAACAAAGCCCTCCTTCACGGGATCCCACTCAGCCTGATACACCCAGATGTTCTCATCGTCAGCCTCGTTTATGTATGGGTAGTCCCAGAATGCTGCTGGCCGTGGTACAACTAGGTCATTCAGCGTAACTGGATTGGTTCCCCATATCCATCCGTATGCTATGCTAGTCTGAAGGAATGGTTCCAGACTTGATGTGTCCCAGTGCATCTCCCGACCATCTGCAGACCACACCTTGTTGTACAGACCGGAGAGGAAATTCAGAATCCTCTGTACTGTGTTGAAGTCACCCTCTTGTTTGGAGAGAGCAAGCGTGAACAAGCAGGCCAGAAACTCGAATGTGCCAAAGTTGCTGGTAGAGTACATCGAGTCAACGAAGTACATCTGGTCTCCAGATAGCTCTTTGCCGTACTGCTCAATGAACACTGAGTAGTCCTCATCGGTCACTTCTGGTTGAAGGAAGTCCATGAACTCCAGAGACCATGCAACCCCATAGCCTCGAGACCTCAGATTCCCCTCTGTGCTGAATGGTGAGAGACGGTTACCAGGGAACTCCTGTTGAGGCCCCTCCGTTGGTTGTTGAAAACCAAAGGGCTCCTGCACAAAGTAGCCATCAACATAGAGGTCATACTGATCCTGCATGATGGTATTTGCAAAATTGAGTCCATAGTCCCAAATCGGCATGTAGTTAGTAGAATACATATTATCATAGAGTCCTGTTGCATACACTGGGATGCTGTTACACTGGACCCAGACTTCGTAGGGTTCACAGGGTATGAGACCGCATTCCCAGATGCCTCCCTCTTGAGGATTACCAAAGCCATCTGTAGTCAGAGAGTTGTTCCAGTCTTCAACATAGTAGGTGATCTCATCAACGAACTCTCCAGTGTTGAAGTTCCGCTCATGGAAAAGCTCCATCAAGGCATAGTGTCCAGTCCACATGATGTTGGCAGGGCCTCTCCACCCACCTGTATAGATATCGTCAGCATCGGGAGTGAATGTGTCAGGATAATAGTACCCTGTCCAGTTCTGTGTAATCGAGGCGTATTCCCATTCGAAATACTCAATGGAGTCATTCCCCCAGTCAGCAACAGATGTATTGAACTTCCTGATCAGATTATCAGAAATCTCTTCGTAATAGCTTGTTCGGTAACCAGGAGTTGTTTCATAGTACATAGCCAGAGAATATGCCATGAA
>JAEOTX010000235.1 GCA_016839605.1 Candidatus Thorarchaeota archaeon
AGCCATTGAGCCCCAGATGCATATGGCTAGTATGATCAATATGATCACAAACCACGAACCAAAAGCCACTGGCTCATAAAGCCCATAACCAAAGTCCACGAGCAAGGAGGGTAGAAGGAGAAGGTCGACAAAAATCCACACTGTGAAAATCAGTACACCAGCAACTATGGATGCCAATCTTCTAGGATTGCTAAACAGAGAACTCATTTTGAAACATTGATTCCACAGATGCCCGCTTCTTAAGTCGTATTCTGTATGCATTCGTCCACTGAAAGCGTATAAGGAAGTAGTCACACCAAGCGAGTTTGATTCTACATTGTCACAAGATACCATAACTCTCATTGATCAGTCTGGAAGCGACAAACACGTCGCTCCTTTTGTCAAACCCAGTCTCGAGGCATTTGAGAATCCAGAACGAATAGAGATGACATTGCAGTATCTTGAAGAAACAAAATCACTAGAAAGCGTTAAGACGTTCAAGACCACTCCGGCAACAAAAGAAGAGGCCCTGCTTGTGCATAAGCCATATCTCGTTCAGTCTATTGAATTGATGTCTGATCTTGGTGGCGGTGAGTTAGGCGAATCAGCTTGGGCAAGTGAGGATTTGTGGTCTTCAGCTATGCACGCACTAGGAGGTGCCCTTCTTGCAGGAGAATTGGTCGCTTCAAGGGCATGCAGACACTCGTTTGCTCTAGTTCGCCCACCAGGACATCATGCTACAACCTCTTCATCCATGGGCCTCTGTTTCTTCAACAATGTGGCAATTGCAGTAAGAAACATTCAGGCAGAGAACGGGATTCAGAAAGTCTCAATTCTTGATATAGACGACCACTTTGGGAATGGTACTTCGGAGATATTCTATGAAGACCCAAATGTTCAGTTCATTAGCATTCATGAGTACGACTACACAAGCTATGGAATCGGGCACTACCGAGAGATTGGACATGGTCGTGGATACGGCACCAACATCAACATCCCTCTACATCGGGAGGCACATGATTCATCCTATCAGACAGCGATTGACAAGATTGTGACTCCCGCCATAGAGAGGTTCAATCCAGACCTGATTGCGGTTTCAGCTGGATATGACGCCCATTTTGCAGACCCCATCGGAGAAATGGCTGTGGATTCCGAGACCTATTGGTACATAGCATCCGGGGTTGAGAGACTTGTTCGCTCTTGTGGGATGAAAGGGTCATTCTGGGTCTTGGAAGGCGGTTACAACCCATTGACTCTTGGACCATGCGTCAAGGCAACGTTGGAGGGGCTACAAGGAAAGCCTTGTCCCGAACTCGAGGACCAAAAAGAGGCGCGAGAGATAGAAGAAGAAGTGGTGAGACTTAACCGCAGGACCATCAAGAAGATCCTGGATACGGTCTCCCCATTCATGTGACCTCAAGGCTTCTTGTAGAACGTGACTTCTGGATAGGCGGTAGAAGGCCCATCAAGCAGGGATGATGTATCACCCATCAAATGGGTGTCGAAAAACGCAACGACATACTCAGTGAGGATCTCAAGCATTCGATAACCGTCTATTGACCCAAGAAGACCGAAGCTCCTGAGAAGGGAGGTCCAGATGTTCATATCGCCGAAGTTATAGTGACGTGTGCCATCTACGTAGAGACCGTAGCAGGTGCTTTCTGAGTGAGTGAATACTGTGTCATTCAGTTCAGGATTCCCATAGTCCGGACCAAAAAGAAGCATGAATGGTTTAGTCATGTTTGCAGTCCTTGCCAGGTTTCCGTGGGGGCTATCGAAGCTAATTCCAGCTTGAAGTCTTGAATCAGCCAGACAGACTTGTTCAGCTGTTGTGCCTCCGAATGAGTGTCCTAGGGCACCAATGCGACTGAAGTCTAGCTTGCCCCAGAAGATGTTTGGAATGTCTGGATTACTTGTAATTTCAAGCTGGTCAACTAAGAATAGAGTGTCGTTTGCCCAGATGTCGAGACTACTGCCTATGTTGTCAAATGTGTCCTTATCATCCTCATAGATAACATCCCCATTAGGAAATGCTGTGACGACTGCCTCATATGGATGAGCGATGCTAAAGACTACATACCCATGGCTAGCCAACTCCTCCATGAGCACAGTGTTTTGCATTATGACTCCGCCATAGCCATGGGAGAAAATCAAAACAGGAAATGTTGCTTCTGCATCAGATAAGGGCGCATCCTCGTATGAATGCGTGACTGTCAGCGAGAAGTGACTCACAATAATCGATGGAAGACCCCAAGCCCGTTGAATCCCAGTTGTAAAGGCAGATGGGTTGTATAAATATGGAGCCCTGTTCAGACCAGTCACATCATCTGCGGGATACCATGCTTGTATCAGTATCCTTCGAAAATCATCTGGGTCTGCTGTGAAGGTCTCATTTCTGTTTTGATCAGTGAGTTCGAAAGTTGTTGTTCCAATATTGTATTCGCCAGTCGGATTTGGAAGGACAAATACCGGGAGCAGATTATCAAGAAGCAATGTGGTCGATGACGCAATAATAGTCAGAACAATAATTGCGGCTACAACTCTCCTTCTCGGTGGAGCTTTCAAAGGAGCAGATGATTCAATCCTGTAGATGTCTTTCAGTTGGAATATCCCTCGAATAAGGAACAGCGCTGTGATGAGATAGACAGGGAGCATCTGCCATCGAAGTCCCTCGATTAAGGCATGAATGGGGATTGTAGCTGTTGCCACGATGCTCAACCAGCCCAGCAGCAGTTTTCGGTCGATTCTCCCAAAGGCTGAAGGTAGGAAAGTCTGAATTGATAAAAGAAACAGCAGGATAATGAGGATGATCTCGAAGAGCCGCATAGACATCGCCACACTGGTATCTTTTGGTTAGAAATTTGACCCTGCTAAAACGTTTCGATTTGTTATGAAGAGGCTCCAATGCTTAATCCGCTAACCATAATATAGGCAGAACATGATGTTTCTTAGGTAGTTGATAGAAAAATGTCGCACGATGATGACTCTTCGCATTCATGCCCAGCCCATAATGCACACAATCTGAGGAAAAGGGGGCTTTGGACATTAGGAATTCTCGCTGCTGTGAGTGGGTTCTGGATTGCACTAAGGTCAGGGAGCAAGCCCACGAGAATCATATATCCTTGTCAGCAAGTCGCGCTTTCAAACATCCAGATTTTCAAAGTAGCTATCCTCGCTCTTATCCCTAGTATAGGAAGAGTCCGTGCGTTCTTAGGACGGATGAAGCCAGTTGCTATTCTAGCCAGCCTAATTTTAGGAACAGTGTTTCTTAGTAGCAACTATGCGGACCTTGGATTTGACTTCATTCCCGCCCAGGAGGGTGATAACACTCGAGTTCCTCTAGACCTGCCGACCTTCATATCAGATGATTGTGTATCCGAACTCTACATAGTTCAGAATGCTACAGGAGCGCAGGGAAACATGGATTCGGCTGTCAGTGTATTGCTTGACATGATGGAGTCAGAAGAACTTGATTTCTATGAGACCGAATCAACTCCTTCCGGATTAATCGGAAGCGACGATGTTATCATTCTGAAGGTGAACGGCCAATGGGGTTACAGAGGAGGAACCAATACAGATTTGGTCAAGAGTGTCATCAGCGCAATCACCAATCATCCAGATGGTTTCACTGGAGAGGTGGTAGTCGCTGATAATGGACAGGGGCTAGGTAATCTCGATTTCTACTACTCCAACTCGTTCTATCGCAATCAGTCCTTGGAAGATGTAGTGAGCTCATTTGGTAATTTCAATGTTTCAACATGCTTGTGGGACACCCTCCGATCCAGCACTGTAGATGAATATTCCAATGGAAACCTCGATGATGGCTATGTCTTGAACAGCACCTGGACTTCTGAAACAGAGATTTTTACCTCTTACCCCAAGTTTAGGTCGGATCATGGGATATACATCAGTTTCAGGAATGGGGTATGGGACAGCGAAACAGGTTATGACTCCGACAGACTGAAGGTCATTAACATGCCAGTCATGAAGTCTCACTTCAGATATGGTGTGACCGGGTGTGTCAAGAACTACATGGGCCTTCCAAAGGGTCACATTGTTGGTTCAGTTGACCTAGGAATTCCACACGAGCACTTTTCCATTGCGCTCGGCGGAATGGCGACCCTTATGGCCCAAACAAGGGCTCCGATTCTCAATATCCTAGACATGGTTCGGGTGAATGCCCATCCATTGGAGAGCTCGTCCAGACGAGGTCCATGGAGCAGGTATACTGATGCCAGTTTCACTGACATCATTGGAGCCAGTCAGGATCCCATAGCTTTGGATTATTGGGCATCCAAGAATGTACTCTGTGCAACAGCTGAGTATCTGAACTACACCGAATACTCATCCCTGAGTCCCGATTATGAGCCGTTGAGTGCCCAGTACAGCGGGTTCGATCCAATGGATGAGTCGTTCCACAATTACCTCGAAAGATCAATGAATGTGCTGATAGATGCAGGATATGCATCTACAATGAACGAAACGAAGATAACTGCCTACGTGACACAGCTAGTTGGAAACACGATACCAGAGCCCACAACTACGCCCACACCCACCGAACCACCTAATGGTGGACCTGACCTCCCAATCAATTCGGTATTGATGCTGCCAATATCAGCCGCAATCATCGTACTTGTTGCTGCCATGGTCAAACGGAGGAATGCATAGGGGCCCGCCCAATCTCAGGCGAGAAATGCTAACCAAATGAAACTAGCAAGTTCAATGAAACAAGACTAGAAAAGCCAGCCAAGAACCATAGAGAAGAAATCGAAGAGAAAATGTCCCGCTACTACTGGCCAGATGCTTCTTGTTTTGGTGAATACAACTCCGAGGATGAAACCAAACAATGTCTGAAGACAGAGTGCTAACACTGAGAATAATGGATCTTGACCACCTAGCTGCCAGAAATAGCCAAAGAAGTCTGTCGGAATATGAAATAATCCAAACATCAAGCCAGATGCAATCCATGCTCTCTCCGGCCCTATTGACCTCTCGAGTTTGGTCTGGTATACAGCTCTAAATTCCCACTCCTCGAAAAATGCAGGTGTGAGTAGCCAGTACAAGAATAGCAGGGGCCCAGCTGGATCCGTAGAGGGAGCTAGAAAGAACTTCAGGAGCCCCCAAACGACTGTGAAGAATATTAGAAAAACTGCGATTCTTGCTCCAGATTTGGCAAACCCAACCAGTCCCAGATCTCTTGGATTCCTTCGATGAACACCAAACTCAAGAATCACTGTCAATATCATAATGACGAAGAAGCGCAGATTGAATGACACTCCGGGCATTATTGGTAAGTCAGGTAAGCCCCAAGTCCAGAATATGACACTCAGAATAAACGAGGTTGTATATAGCACAAGAACCTCTGATATCTCGCGTCTAGGTTTCTGAACGGGTTCCAGAGGAGGTGGGAATGGTCCTAGTCGTTTGTATACAATCCATAGGACGATTAGTAGCAGAACATCACCCGCTGCTTGTGTGAGAAGTAAGCCTGGTGAAGCCATTTGCAATACTATGGAACTGCTTCTTCATTAAGCCTCTGAATAGCCTAGTTTGGACGAATTGTGGCGTTGAAATGAACAACTATATTGTTTCAACGGTAAGTATTCCTAATGCATCAAGGTGATTGGAATGGCTGATGAGCTATCTTTCAGAGTCCTATTCGTTATCCTCTACGTTATCTTCATCATTCCGAGGGGATACTATCGGTTTGTAAAGCCAAGGCGAGAGAAGGAGGAAACAGGGGAAACAGATCGTGCTTCTGTTGGAAGAATCCAAGCAGTCCTGACCCTTATCATTCTAGGTGGTCTCATATCATCGGTTCTCTATATTCTGGGATTACCTTTGATGGATTGGTTTCAGATACCACAATATCCATTCCTGCTCCGTTTTGCTGGAGTGCTCCTTGTGCTCATCACGATACCACTAATTGCGTGGATTCATCGTGAACTCGATCGGCAATACTCGGCAGTATTGGAGATTCAAAGCGACCATCAATTAATCACAACTGGACCCTACGAAAGAGTTCGTCATCCTATGTATACAGTATTGATTCTGTTCTTCTTTGGATTGTCGTTGGTCAGTGCAAACCTGATTGTCATCGTCTTCGCTGTCTTGCTCATGGTGGCATTCCCGTTCTGGGTTCGAATTGAGGAAGAGAAGATGATTGAGGTGTTTGGCGAGGAGTACATTGAATACGTGAAGCGAACCGGTCGTTTCTTCCCTTCGATAAGCAGAACCTAAGACCTTGCTTAAGCCTGGCATCTGAGTAACGAATAAAACAGACACACAATCATATCAGCCTATGAGTATCCTGATAACCACCTTGGCCATACTTGCCATCCCAATTGGGGTACTAATAGGACTTGGAGCCGGGGTAATCGGTCTGACTGCATGGCCCATATTGGTCCCGCTCCTACTCGTTTTCGGTGGATTCCCTCTTCACGAAGTCCTTCTATCTAGTCTGCTTGTTGATCTGACAATTGCGGTTGTTCTTTCAGTCTTCTACATCCAAAAGCAGGAGGTTGAGGTAGATAGTACATATGGCGTGAAATTAGGTGGTGTTGCAGGGATTATAGCATTAGTCACTGCAATTCTCGTTTTTCCAATCTTAGAACAATACTCAAGTCTATTCGAGGGCGGGTCATCTATTGTCACTCTGTTTTTTGGAAGTCTATTCATCATTCAGGCTATTAGAATGGAGAATTCCACTGGCGTACGAGAAGCAAAACCAAACCAAAGACAAACACAGCTCTCTAGCAGACAAAAGGATATCATCGCTTACGGATTCTGCATCTTTCAGGGGTTCCTCACAGGTCTTATTGCCATAGGTGGAGCGATGAATATCGTTCTTGTTCTTATGTTCATTCTAGGATATCCTACGCTTAGGGCAGTGGGGACTGCAATGGTGGCAACGACTGTCATGCTATCCATGACGGTGATAGGATTCCTCATTCTTCTCCAGTTCAGTGTGTCTATCCTGCCAATTGTTGTCTTGTACGTCTTGATTGGAACAACAAGCAGCTATCTAGCTGTATCGAGAGTTCAGAACATCTCGGAACGCAAACTGCGGTTCACGATTGGAATTGTTATTCTGACTGCTGCTATCTTCGCTACAGCACAGGTCTATTTCATAGGGTGACTTCTGGGATCCGGGAAATTCTATGGAAGCCACACATATGATTCCGGGCAAGTGCTGACACTGACAATCCTATGACAAATTAGTTAACACTAGTTATCATCAATAGATTATCCTTTGGCTATATGACTTCAGAGTTATGTCGAAGAAATCACTCTATTCCTGATGGTGTTTTGATTTGTAGAGAGTTAGTAACGCACAGAAAAGCAACAGAAAGGGAATTGGAATCATAATTGGGATGAAGTTCTCTCCTTCTGAATTAAGAAACAAAGCTCCCGGTATAGAGATGAGTATTGGAATTAGTTCAGATACCAATCCATGTGTCATGAGCCTTTTTGATTTAATCTTCCCTAATGAGAACTTCCAGATCGCATTCAACACAACTAGACGATAGAGATAGTAAATGAAGTATTCAAGAGCAGTAAAGGGCATGATGCCAGGATACTCCGGAAGGATTTGAAACTCGGGGAGCTCCCAAGTGATAGCCATGAACCCACCTGGTCCAGGTCCGAGATCTACATGATAACCATAGGGGAAAATGAAGACAACAATAATAGCTAAGACGATTATGATGCTCATGATTCCAGATGTGAATGAGGAATTGGTTCCCATTTTCATCGTGGTGCAAGCTGTCATTTTGGTATTATAGCATTTTGAACAGAGTAATGTGAAAGCTTGAACAAAAGAGAGAAACGAGAGCCCTCACGGGGGCTCTCTTCAGAATCATTATAGTCGTTCCTTGATCAGGGTCTCAACGACTGTCGGGTCTGCCAGCGTTGTGGTGTCACCGATGTCGTCAATCCTGCCTGCTGCAATCCTCTTGAGAATCCTGCGCATGATTTTGCCGGAGCGGGTCTTTGGCAGTGCATCAGCGAACTGAATCTTCTCAGGAGTTGCAATTGGACCAATGTCTGATCGTACGTGGTTCCTGAGCTCGAGCTTCAGGTCGTCGGTCTTGTCGATTCCCACCTTTAGGGTCGCGAAGACATAGATTGATTCGGAAAAAGGCTAGAGCGTGCTCAGAGCAGAGTAAAATTGTGGTTATGAGGGGGAAGTTTCGAATTGAGAAAAATAGTGATGGTTTTTGCATGCAACAAATCCCTGCTCATCATCGCACACTCCTATATTCTGATATCTTGGGATTCTTAATAAACTACCCATGAACGGCGGTTGTGGTTGAGGCATTGTCCTTAAATGAATCATCAAGGATGCCCCAACCTGTCTTCTCCATAAGATAGAAGATGATGGAAGATGCCGTGTCATGGATGTGTTTCATCCTAGCCTGAATGTCTTTGGCTGTAACTCTGTATCGCGCCAAATACTGTGGAGCAGTTGTTGGGAGATTGAAGAAGGAACAGACGACATAGGCCACTCCTTCTGCGTCAACTTCTCTCAAGTGCTTAGGTGAAACCATCCTGAGCTTAGAGGACTGCTTCGGCCCGTCCCAGTGGACGAACTCATGAGCGACCTCGTGAACCATGATTGAGAGCTGTTGATTGATGGAGCAATCGTTGCTGATATGGATCTCACGTCCAGCCGCGTAGCCCCCAGCATCAAGGAGCTTGGCGAAGTCGTACTTGATTCCGTGCTCATCGCAGAAGGTCTTCATCGCCTCAAGGAAAACAAGACCCTCTTCTCCCTCAATATCTGGAACGTTCAGTCCCTCTGGAATAGGCTCTCCCTCTGTCTGTGAGATATCATAAACAGGCAGAGCAAGAAATCCATTCAACACCTTGTCCTCTACCCACTCGCCCAGCTCCTTATCGAACTCTCGGACCTTCTTGAATCGAGGACCTAGAATGATTATCGGCTTCTCTCCCCACTTCACATGGCGTCCAAGAGAGTTCCACTTGCGCTCGCCTGTAACAAGGGTTGCGTGTGGACACTGAATCAGTATTGAGACCGTGTTGTTCCAAGAGTACTTTTTGAAGCCGTTAACAAACTTGAGCAACTGCCCGAAGCCCTCGCTATCACGCTCCGCCTGGGTGGCCTCGGCCAGTCGCTCTATAGCCTGCTTGGGACTGTCCCTGACCTCCTTCCACCACCTCCGGCGGGCTCCCTCTGGGACCTCGGGTACGTCATACACGATGCCCTTTGCTAGAGCTGACAGGAAGTCGGCTAAGTCGTCCCTGTGATAGAGCCTAGCCTGCCATGTGTACAGCTCCCAGCACCCCTCGAACTTGTTCCATCCGAAGTGCATCCTCTTCAAGATATCTCGGACCCACTCAGCCGGCTTGCGTTGGAACATGACCTCGAACCTCTGGGAGTCGGGGTTGTAGGTGATGGCTGAGGGGACCAAACGCGCATGATCGTCTAGGACTGTCTTCCCTGTGAAGCCCTCTGTTGCCTGTTCAAGAAGGGCCTCCATCTCCAAGGTCAGAGGGGTCTTCTCTGAGATCGGAACGGGCTGTGAGGTGGTGTGGTGTGCATGCTCCATCACACCAGCCTCCTTGCTGTAGTCGGTGTCTGTCATGTCCCTATATAGCCGAGGCCGCTATTTAAGCTCAGATAGAAATAAATGCTTATACCACAGTCGCGGTTTATGTATCTTTTATTAGAGATGTGAAGATATATCACTGTAGATAGCAATCATCTGCGAGATTTCCCTTGGTTCCTAATTAGAGTCGAGTTTGATGTGATAATCTGATGATGACTTAGCAATCTGCAGAAATGGGCGAAGATGACTAATCACTGTAGAGTCCGCTCATAGTATAAGTCTGTTCTTCAGTGGCAATACAAGTTTAAACGGCAGTCTAAGTTTAGGGACCTCTTTAAATTGTACCAAGAACAACCATCTGGTATGCCAGAAGAGAGAATACCCATAGTCATTAATCCCAGAATCGAAGACCTTCAATCGGGTAAAGTGAAGAACCCCAAGATTATCTCAGTCACAACCACCACTTTTGGCGGGGTCGGAGAGGACAGACAGGTCAGGTATCACACACGATGGGCACCCCAGTACTCTGGTCCTAGTAAGGGTGAAACGTTCTACGTGGATGGTGAGTACGATTCGGGGATGCGGGTTGAGATAATGATGCCGTGGGTGGTTCCCAAGCCTCATAAGCTCAAGGCCAGTGAGGCAGCGGGAATCATCTTCAACAAGAGTCCCTACAGGTTCCTACGGATGTATGGGAGCAGAGACTCCGATTCATATGAGATGGTACATGTCGCGGTAGCGAGGGATGGTGAAGGTGACATCATCCATCAGGTGTTCTCTGACCCAGAGGATTCAGAACTCTGGACTTTGTTGACGAAGCTCATTGATGAAGAAGACATCTCAATCATTGGAATCTATTCTGTGAGGCCGAAGCTCTATTCAGGTAAGCACTATCTTGCCGTTGGGAAGGATTCAGATGGAAGGCCAATACACAGACTATATGACAGTCCTGAGAGTGCGAAGAGGCCCTCCCGATGGAGCTTCGATGTCGAAGAAGTCTATCATGTGGATCCATTTGAGGATGCTATTCCAAGGAACCCTCAGATTCCCACGAGGATATTCGAGATTGCGCGAAAGAACAGTATGTTCGAACGATACAGACTGTATCTATTGCTGGAAGACGTCGCTAGGGGAAGAACAGCTGAAAAACTATTGAAGGGCTTTAGTCCAAAATGGATAGAGAAGGCTTGGCACGCCCATGCTGGTGAGGAGGAGAAGCCTCCCAGCATTTAGTCAATAAGATAAGTCAGTTCATTTCCAGTGATTTTATGGGGGTTTATATGCCCAAGCAAGAAACAGCAAGATACATTCGATTCTGAAAGGAGTCGTGTGCTGTCATAGGTCGGAAGGATTGTTCTGCAGTTCTTTCGGCCGCTATATTCATTCTGTCATCTCCAAAATCAGCATTCATGCATTGCTTGCTTCTTCTGCTTTTCAGCTGCCTTATCCTCAGTTGTCATCTTCATCAAACCGAGCAGCATTTCCAAAGATTAGTTTTGCGACACTCACCAGAGGCCATCATAAGAGGATTTCAGATATTCCTCAATCTTGGTGAGATTGTCTGGCACTTCTGGCAGTTCCACCATCTCCACTTCGAGATTGAAACCTGGATTGCTCCTCTTGTATTTCGCAATCTTGTCATCGATGGTTTCAGCCTTAGGCTTTGTTTCAATCTCATAGATTCTGCTATCAATCAGATCAATGACATCAGCCTTGCCTCCTTGGATTCTGGCCTCGGTGACATAGTTACCCTCAGCATCGAGGATCAACTTTGCGATTGCTGCCTTCACAAGGAAGTGTTTCATAGTTTCACTTCCAGGATTGTGTCTGACCACGTTCATGTTGTGGTTCCAGTTGCCAATCTGAATCTTGTTCACTCGTTTCAAGTGGTTGAGTTCTTGAATCTCAAGTCTTGATAGTCTCACCATTTTCTAATCACCTCATTCCATGTATCTAAGAAGGCCCTGTCGCTCTGTTCGCCTCACAGTGCCAACATGACACTGTACTGTACACTGTCTACAGCCTGAGTCGTCGGAATTCGGGGAATACTCCTGACGGCCCTAATATTCCAGTTATGGGTCTATGTTTAGCCTGCTGGTTCATCATCAACAAGTGCCACCTTCCAAAACTCACTTGGAGAGGATCCAAGTATCCCTTCCTTAATTCGTCTAGCGGCTTGAACTGTTGTATCATAATAGACATACATGGATCCTGCTTGATGCAGGGCTATTGACATGTCAGTATGCTAGATCCTGCATGACAAGCAGTGGTCGAAATTAGTGAAATCCTGGTGGAAAGGGGTTTTTGAGGACCTTTGCTCCACCGAAACCCAACCACCATCAATAGATAGTTGATCTACACGATTTATGCATTACCATTTAATCTCGATTGTAATGGATTGGAAACAGCCCTCTTCTGAGAAGCACCTCTAATAGGGAAATGGGTGAGGGCTATTCGACCTCACTCTTGGTTAGCATGGTATATTGTCTAGGACAAGTCCATAAAACCTTGTAACTCAGGTTATTGCATCCATGGTGCATTGATCGTTGTCACTAATAAAATGCCCACGATATTCGTGTCACCTCTAGGCTTGCTGCGTCACTGCCTGTGTAGCTGTTGCACTGAGCAGCATTTTTCAACGTCAACTGAAACTTCACGCAAGCATAATAGGTATTGCCTTCCAATAGAGTATAACCGCCAGTCATTGACCACTTATCATCGTAGGAGAAAGCTTCAGTGTCTGCATATGTGTCACTGTGACCTATAGATTCATGATAGATTGTATAGTAATCCTTTTCATTCATGTTTGAGTCACATATCACTACCGACACAGTAACAGCTGCATAAGCAGGCCAAAAGCCTGTCGCTAGTTTGACTGATAAAGATCCAGTGAATCCAATCATAATATGATAATCATCACCAGGAACAACTTCAACGCCCAACCACATTTTGCCATAGTTATAATCAGCCCACCAAGGAGAATACCCCTCGTCTTCCATGTCCCCATTCGTCTTACTAACAACAACTTCGTGATTATCATGGTGCCATTTCTTCTGTTTATCAAAGGGCAGGTTTTGATAGGCAGCAATAGCGAATCCCTCTTCAGCGGTTGGTTGAGTCCCAATGACACCAATAGAAATCTGGCTCAATGGCATCAGGGCAAACAGAAACAATATCAAAGCGATCTTAGCATTTCTTTCCATATTTTCTCACCTCCAGTACTTACTCTGCTAAGATAGAAACCCCGATACATCCCCAGCCATATATACTGCACAGGTTTTATTTAAACCATCTGCTCTTTTTTGGTTCACTTTTTTGGAGGGGTGCGTTCAATGCAGAAGTAGATATTGCAGATTTACAATGGTGTGGTCAGATTGGAACTGATCTTAGCAGTGTCGGACCCATACATAGCTTTTGGGATGTATCGGTCTGATTCTCCTCTCTGACCACGAATACATATTCCTTATGCTTTGATATTAATCTTAGTATCTAAAGAAAGGTCTTCTATAAGAAATTCTTATAATCTTCATAACTTTATATAATTAGAGGCTAGATTGTGGACGGAAACGGAGCAACAAAGTCATTGCGAGCAATCTTTAGGAGCATTCCAAGGAGTAACCTGCTTTATTGGGGATTGGCCTCACTCATATCTGTAATTGGAGCTTTGCTCACTCTTCCCGGTGTAGTTTACACAGAAATATCATCTTTTGAACTTGCGATGAGAACTATTAATGTTGTTGCATATGCTTTTACGCTTTCAATACCTTTCCTCATTGGGGCTAGTGTCTTACTCACCACAGAAGACTCGCACAAGAGCTTTGTCGATCTTTCAATGAGTGGCACTACACATAGAGGAATGTACACATCATGCTTCATTCTCCTCCTTATGTTATGTTCCTCTTTCACAGTCCTTTTGACAGTTGGGTCTTTCATATTATCTCAGTTAGCTAGTAGCCTCTTTATGCTGCAATATATTCTAGGAACTGCCATTGCTGCCATATTGATGACAGTCCTTCTTTGCCCGATGGGAGTGTTGCTGGCGGTAGTATTTGACGACTGGAAGACTTCAACTGGCTTTGGTTGTGGACTGTTCTTAGCTGTGGCATTCACAACGGGGATGCCGAGCTCACCAGCAAGATATACTGAATTAGTATTCTTAGGTCCTGCTCAGTATTTCAGAGCACTTGCAGCTTCATTATCTGGAATAGAGTTTCCCTCAGCATTGGAGATGATAAATCACTTCGGAGTCTACTTCACTCTGGAGTCACTCATTGTGCCTACAATCGTGATTATTCTGCTCTCGGTGCTTTCACTATGGACATCGAACAGGGTCTTTAAACAGAATATTCAGGTCTGGTGCTTTGACCATGATCCATGGGGGAGCCAACATCTGGATGAAACACAGCTAACTGGTCAACCCCCTCGAGAGATGCTTGAAAGGGCGAGAACCATCAAAAAGAAGCGAAAGCAACTTAGACGATATGCGATGGCTATATTGGTCCTAGGGATATTCCTCATTCCCACCGCAGGGTATGGCTATACGGTCTATAGAGAAACAAGTGACACGACCCTTCTATACCAGAACCAACATTCGCTCCCGATTGGTCAGTGGCTCTACGGCGAGTTCTCCGCCACACGGCCGCAATGGCCTCTCAGTCTGATGGTACGTTATGAGATTAGTGTTTTGGATTGGAATGGGTGTCCGGATAGTCTAATTCGTCAACATGGCTGTCAGATGTTGACATTTGAAGAATTCGGAACCCTAAATGACACCGAACGTTGGAATGCAGGATATGCCATGGGAAGTGGCTTGGTAAATCCAGAAACTAGAGATGAAGGCTCGTATGGTGTCAATCTCTCTAATGAGTCGTCCTACATGGTCTGGGCGTTAAGGTTTGTTGATTCCAATTGGAATATTACCTCAGGCGTTCTTACGTTCTCAATTTCAGTTTATTTGCAGGTGTTTTCCCCTAATTAGAATGATGTGCTAAAGCAGAGAGATTTCAGCTACATGCTTCGTAGCGAGTTTGGTTATCATGAGGATCTCTTGTCCTAACAGACTGTCTTGCAATCCAGAGACATTGGTTTCAAGAAGGACCTGAACGACCCCGCCCACCCCTATCATCAACATCGTAGCAACGAGTCCCAATCCCAGCCACAGTATTCTGTTATGGTCCGTGTGCCTATAACAGGGAATGTGTCATGAATTACGGTGTCTACTGGAATACTATTGGACCTAGCATTATCTTGAATCTCCAGTCATATATCTTAGAAGTCCCTGTTTCTCCGCTCGCCTCACTGTACCGACATGACACTGAACCGTACACTGTCTACAGCCTGAGTAGCAGGTTGGATAATTACCACCGTAGACATCCCCCGAGGTCCAGTTGTGGTTATACGCGCTGAACCTGTGGTCCCTTGTGGTAGGAGCCTTGAAGAGCGCCCAGTCGGGAACATAGTCCAAGTGTGGATTTCGCTGCTTCTCTCCCTTCATGTACCGAGTGGGAGTCTGAAGGACGAGCGGTTTCCTGTCATAGGTGGCTCCGAAATCCCCACTCATCAAGAAGTCCTGCCGGTCCCATAACTTCTGACCCTCCTCTGTGATGTCATCGAAGTGGGATGTGACGACTCGCTGGACCCAGTATCCACCGTACTGAAGGTAGATCTCACCAGCCTTCTCTCGCGGTCTCAGGAAGTCATCATCATCGAAGGCACAGATAGAGGAGTGGATGATCGTGCCATAGTCGATGAGTTCCTTAGTCTGTGACTTGGATGGACGCTTCCAGAGTCTAGTAAAGACAACTGGAATGACACGCTCCCTCTTGGCTAATTCTGCCAGTTCCAACTGGACATCCCAAGACACGCAGGGCTCACCCATCTTCCCAGAACGTATCCAGCCTATCTTCTGAGCGACCTTCCTCAGTTGAGGGACTAGGACGCCCTCATCGAGAATCATTTGGACAGGATGGGTGAAGTCAGCCTTGAGCTTCTTGCATCCGAACTTAGCATAGCATCCCCAAGGGCATCCCAGGTCGTTGTTTGTGTAGGACCAAGGACACCCGTAGATCATATCGACTACATTCTTCTGGTTCTTGGAGTCAGCCCTGACCTCGGCATTTCTTCTCCTGAAGTGGCCGGTCTCAGGGTCCACCCACTTCTCAGTCCTCTTCTGGAATGCTGACTTCTTGGGAGTTCCATCGAAGATATGCTGAATGTCTACCTCTGTGGTCAC
>JAEOTX010000043.1 GCA_016839605.1 Candidatus Thorarchaeota archaeon
TCAACCTTGGTGTGAAACATGGTGGCCGTGCATATTCTATTGGCATGTGGAACGTTGCATATAGTCGGAGTTTCTTCGGTAAGCACATTTATGGAAAGATGGCGAAGATAAAGAAAAAGACTGATCCGAAGAACTACATGAACCCTCATAAGGTGTTCACTGGACCACTCAGACTTTCTCTTCGATTGAACCTACTGATTGTGTTTGCAGCAGCAGTGGCAGCACCTATCATCCTCTGGCTTGCTGGATTGATAGTCCCTAGCATACTCAATGCCTATGTGCCTTGGCTGATAATCACTGACCTGTCGAGCATATTGCTAGCATTTGGACTCGGCATCATTGCTGGAGTTGCAGTAATTGAGATAGCTAACCTTATTCCCATCTCCTTCATGCTAACTATAGGGGGTCCGTTCCTTCGAATTGGGAGGAAAATCTGGCACTAGAACCTAGTACTACTACTCCGGTGGAGTAGACAGGCTCCTATACTGGAGGAGAGTGACGAAGAGCAATGCAAGTCCAACAACCAACACAATCTCTAGTTGAAGACCTAATCCATGCATGATGTATGCGATTGTGAGATACAGGCCAGTTAGCAGATGATTCACTACTGTTGCAGCATTTGCAGGAACGAGTACTGGAGTATTGCTGTGATGTTCCATTGCATGACGTGTTGCGAATACTGCTAGAGGCAAGGTGGTCATTGCGACCAATGCATACAACGATACGAAGTTGAGTAGTATCCCTATTGCTATAGTACCATAGACGCAGGCCATCAAGACTCCATAGCCTGTCGCCGCCTTCTTCTTACCCAGCCGCACAACTATGGTCAACTTTCCAGCTGCCTCATCTGCTGTTGCATCTGGAAACTCATTGATGTACAGCACCGCAGTAATCAACAATGCTACTGGCAGCGATGCAACGACAGGTTCCCAAGCTACTGTGAGAACTTGAATGTAGTATGAACCAAGAACCATGAGTACACCAAAATTCAGCCCTATAAACACCTCTCCATATCCGCGTGACACGAACCTGAATGGTGGAGCTGTATAGAAGAAACCAGAAGCAGCACCAACTATGCCAAAGACCAGAAGAAGCATATCCCGAGTGAAAGCAAGATAGAGCCCTATCCCTACAGCAATTCCAAAAGCTACGAACGAACCAGTCAAAACCTCACGTGGAGAAAGCCATCCAAGCTGAATCATTCTGCTGCCGCCAGTGAAAGGTCTGACATACTCGACGTTGATATCATCGGTTGTACTTATGTGATCGAAATAATCATTGCTGATGTTTGCTCCGAGATGAAGGCACACACCTACAACTAGAGTGAGTAGGAATATATCCCAAAGGAAGACTCCATGTATCCCCCACGCCATTGCTGTGCCCAGCAGGACAGGAGTGATGCTTGCTGTCAGAAAGGGCAATCGCATCTCAAGCATCCAAATTTTGAGCTTACTTGGTTTCTCAGGGATATCCTGTGGAGATACATCGCCTTCGCTCATACTCACCAGCGATATCAACGAAAAAGCAGCTCAAGAAAAGACTTCCTGAAAATTACAGTGGTGCTCTATAGCCCCACAACATTGCTCTTTCCCGAAACGTTTAAGGATGCTGCCACCATCCCAAAGCGTTAGTAAGACCAATGCAAGGGTCTTGGAGATGGAGCTTTGCGCGCACCTGAGAAACGAACAACGACAGGACCTCAGCATGAGGAGAGGATGACATCTGTTGAGGACCTGCTTAGTGATGACAGTCTTCAAACGCGAATGACGCTTATCGACCAAGAAATGAAGAGATTTCTCGACAATTATAGAGGTGAGCCCTCAGTCCTCTATGATGCCGCACATCATCTACTCCTTGCTGGAGGCAAGAGGCTTAGGTCATTGATCACCCTTCTTAGCTGCGAGGCAGTAGGCGGCGATATCCAGAGTATCCTCCCTTTTGCATTGGCAATGGAGCTTCTCCAGACAGCTAGTCTAGTTCATGATGACATCATAGATGAGGACTTGATGCGCAGAGGCGTTGAAACTACCCACAAGAAGTTCGGCGCGAAAATTGCGGTTCTCGCGGGAGACCTACTGATTGCACAAGCAGTTGAGATTATCGGAGAACAGGCAACTCCAGAGCTACTCGTACATCTGGGAAGGGGAGGTATTCGTATGACTGAAGGAGAGGCCCTCGACTTCCTCATGTGTGAAGATAGTCCAGCATCATTCAACCGGCAGAGGTACTTGAAGGTAATCGAGCAAAAAACTGCGACATTCATGAGAGAAGCTGCACGCGTAGGTGCAATTGTCGGAGGAGCCTCAGAAGAACAGAAGCAGGCTCTCACTAAGTACGGAGAGATGCTTGGATTTGGTTTTCAAATAAGAGATGACATCCTAGATGTGATCGCTTCGCTACAGGTCGCAGGAAAGACTGTGCAATCTGACCTTAAGGGCAGAAGATGCAATTATCCATTAGTACACGCTCTAGAGGTCAGCTCGGAATCAGAACGTCAGACAGGCATCGTTGCTCTGAAAGAAGGAGATCTCGCTCCAGTCCTCAAGATGATTGATGAGACGAAAGCTATTCACCATGCTACAGAGCTCGCTAAGACCTATGTGGAACGTGCAAAGAGCGTACTTGAGGCTGTGGACCTCAAGAACGACAAGCTGCTGAACAAAGTTGCAGACTTTGTGCTTGAAAGGATTCATTGAGGCACTTGTATCATTCCATGTAGCTTAGCACTTTGACCAGAGTCTTTGATGCGAAATCTACAGGAACTGGCAGTCTACATCTAATCAAATGCTTCAGATATCTGGGTCCAGCTAAGCGCATACACTGGTCGGTTATTATGTCGGAGGGCATAACCTGGTCGGCAATCCTAAGAATTCTGAGGGCAGCATACAGCTCCTTCCCTATCTCCTCCCTCCATGTTTCCTCATAGACTGCAAGCGAAACCCCATCTTTCAAATGACTGACGACGGCTTCTCCAGCTATTTCACCCCCAACTAATGCTGTGGGAATGCCTCCACCATTGGAGGCCATGACATGACCTGCCGCATCCCCGACAAGAACAGCATTTTCTGAAAACGTTCTATCCACAGGCCCGCCAACAGGAATGATGGCTCCAACTCGAGAAACGATGTTTGATTTCTTGGTGCGTGGGGATACAAGTGGATGAAACTGAATGAATCTTCGAAGATACTCCTTCAGCGGCACATCCGGGACTCCGAAAAGTCGTCGCATGCCAAAGCCAATGTTGGCTGTGTCATCACCCTTGGGAATAATCCATGCATACCCACCTGGAGCAACTTGTTTCCCAAAGTACATCTCTGTGGTCTTCGAGTCGCATTCTATCTCAGTGACGACATAGTTTAGAGAAGGACAGAGGTCTCTTCCAGGGTTGTGATAGTGATTGCCCATTGACTTGGATATGAGAGAGCTTGGTCCATCAGCACCTATCACTACACGGGCATTCATCTCTGCCTTTTTACCCGCTTGCCTCACAATGAGCCTGTTCGATTTTGATCTCTCAATCACTGTCGAATCCAGCATTATCTTAGCGCCTGCATCCTCAGCTTGATTTGCAATACGCTGGTCAAAATTCGTTCTGTCAATAACATGAGCATCAAGTTTGAAATAGAACTCGTTATTCAAAGGAGAAGCGAGCATGAGTCTGCTGGTCCGATTAGTGATGAGCCTATTCGGGATTCTGACAAGACGTGATGCTCTTGAGGAGTCACGCAAAAGGTCCTGCATCTCTCTGGAAGTAGGCAAGAACTCACCACAATGGATTGGAACTCCTATCTCTCTCCTTCTGTCAACTACCAGTGTCTTAAAGCCTGCAGCTGCAACCACTCTAGCTGCTGTGCAACCTGCAGGACCTGCACCTACGACAATGACATCATAGGAGTTCTCAGCCATAACATAGGGCGCATCCGTCAGACTAAAAAAAGAGTTGGTTGCTCCCACAATGACCCGTGTGAGGCTCTCCAGATGATATCGATACAAGTTGAAGGACTTACCAGACGCTACGGATACAGAGTCGCTCTAAATGACATATCGTTCGATGTCCCAGTCGGTGGTGTTCATGCCCTATTCGGGAACAACGGTGCAGGGAAGACAACGCTCATGCGTATCATATCAACACTCCTGCAGCCCCACGCTGGAAAGGTGGCAGTCCTTGGATTTGATACGAAAGAAGACCCCATAGAAGTCAGAAAGAGGATTGGTGTTGTCGGAGATAAGCCGCTCCTGTATGGCGAGTTGACTGGTAGGGAGAATCTGAATTTCTATTCAGACCTTTACGATCTAGAGAGTTATACAGCTAGTGCCAGCATAGAAGACCTAGCTGAACAATTCGACGTCAAACGTTGGTTAGATGAACCAACAAAGATACTCTCCACGGGACTGAGGAAGAGATTCGATATAATCAGAAGCTTGCTACATAGTCCTGACTTGTTCTTACTCGACGAACCATTCTCAGGGCTCGACAAAGACTCCACTCAGGTGTTCAGAGACTACATTGAAGAAAAACGACAAGACAGAACCGCCATTGTAACTACACACAACTTGTCATTGGGATCGGAGATATGTGATGATTTCATCACGCTGAGAAAAGGTGAGATTGTAGGCCAAGGGCCAATTTCAGAGTTTGATGGAAACATTTGAGGTGAATGAAATGGGTTCTGGTCTATCATATGCACTTGCAATTGCCAAGAAAGATCTAGTCACTCAGATGAGGAAGCGATTCGAAGCATTCTCTATGTTCCTGTTCGCGATTATTGCAGTCTTTGTATTGGGTCTTGTTCTGAGTTCTGCCACCTTTATTGTGCCAGATCCAGAGACAAGACTAATTGTCATGACCGAGATTGGGGCTGGAATGCTGTGGGTAGTAGTGTTTTTCACAGGCATGTTCGGATTCTCCCCGGTCTTCATCTCAGAGTCTGAAACTGGCACATTGAAGGGATTATCTCTCGCACCCATACCAGCTTGGTCAGTATACCTTGGAAAGGTGATCTACGGGTTCATTCTCATGGGTCTGGTCGAGCTGTTCCTGGTACCAATCTCCATGGGACTTCTGGGCTTCACTTTTGCAGCTGACGTGTCACCCATTTTCATACTTGCAACGTTCTGCCTGGGGACATTAGACTTAGCAGCTGTTGGGGCGATGGCATCAGCTCTGACAATGCCAGCTGAGTCCAAAGCCACGGTCTATCCTATAGTGTATTTCCCAACTGCTACTACTGCGCTCATCCTTTTAGTTGAAATCACGAGAATGTTGGCTATCGGAATTCCTTTAGTTGGACCAGGAATCGTTGATCTATTGATTATCCTTTCAGGACATGTGTTTGCAATGGTAACACTCTCAGCCACAGTGTTCCATTTCACACTTACATCTTGAAACCATAGGAGAAGCATAAGGTTCATATTGACTTCAATTATCGAAACGAGCCCAGCAAGGGATGTGAAGAAGTGAACACAAAACGGATGGTTCTCTATATCCTCTCACTGATAGTATCTTTCGTCTATCTCTATATGGTATGGATTTTCGCACCGCCGGAGTTGAACCTTGGGGAAAGGATTAGGATCTTTTTCCAGCACGTGGCTCCAGCCTTGATAGGCTATCTGGCATTTGGAGTCACTCTGGTTGCGGGAGTAATGTATCTCTGGAAGCAAGACCTAAGATACGATTTGATTGGAGCAGCATCCATCAAGATCGGACTGGTCTTCACAACAATTACCTTGTTAAGTGGAATGATCTGGGCTAACGCCAGCTGGGGTGTATACTGGAATTGGGACCCCAGAGAAACGACTACACTCATCTTGTGGATCGCATACGCATGTCTAATTGCCTATCGTGCGTCAGTAAATGACAGAGATGTCAGAGCGCAATATGGATCCGTCTTTGGAATCATTGCGTTTCCTGCAGTCATTCTTAGTTATATTTCAATCCGCATTTGGGAAACCCTACATCCCATCGTAATTACTGGCGAGGGTCTTCAGATGGGCCCAGAGCACGGCATGACGCTAATGGTCAGCCTAATTGCTGTCGGTCTTGTCTATCTGCTGATACTTGATCTCACATATCGAATCGATTCGGTTGCTGAAAGACTGATGGAGCTTAGAATGCAGAGGAGTGGATAGTATGCAGTCACCGGACATAATTCTCTCAAATGAACTCTTCACAGTTTCAGTAATACTTTGGGTAGGTACCTTCACACTACTGTTCTGGCTCTTCATTCGGATGCATAGTCTTGACAAGGCAATTAAAACACTAGCACTGGCAGAGAATCAGGAGTTGAACTCTCAGTCAATGTCTAACAAGATTGTTGCTTATGTCGCATTAATCTTGGAACTGATCGGTGCTGCTATCCTCTTGTTAGGGCTTATCGCATGGGTTCCAATCCCGCTTTTCCCTATGTCAATTGTTATTTGGGTCGGGGTCTTCATTATGCTGCTGTGGCAAATGCTAGGCGTATCTTCTCTTGAAGACTCTCTGGCTACGCTGTCCTTGGAATCATTTCAGGAGTGAGCATTGATGAAGAAGAAGACAAGAATGATGTTAATTGCTGGTGTCTTAGTAGTGGTCGTAGGGCTGGTCTCATATGCAATGCTCAATCTATTTGTTGATCCATACATCAGCGTTGACGCGGTGGTGGACAATCCTGATGCGTACAGAGGTAGAGTCATTCAGGTTAAAGGCACACTCCAACCAGGATCGATCTCTATCAATCCTGGAAACGTGACACTAGTGTTGGAGGGTAACAACTCAACTATCCTTGTAATAGTAGACACCGACCTTCCTTCGTTGACAGACGGCCAAGAGATGGCAGCCATAGGTGTACTTGAAGATGGGGAGAATTTAGCCATCCGAGCCTCACAGATACTCACTCAGTGTTCAAGTAAATATACAGCTGTGACAACAACAGACTAATCAGATGTGCGCCATTCATCTCCGAATCTTGCCTTCTCATCGGGAGAACGCGGTTCGTAATGCCACGGAACAGGTAGCTTGGCCACGGTATCCGAAAGAGCAGCAACTCGTTTACCCATCTGCTCCGCCATTCGCATGGCTTCCATGTCACTTCTAATATCGCCGACGTTCATAGCAAATCCAACTGGCCAAGAAACCCCGCCAGGAACAATCATTTCTTTGACAAGCATGAAGAAAATCAATTGATTAAGAGCAGTATCCGTACCTGATTTCCTTGCTACAACGAGCGCAGCTCCAATCTTCCCCTCTAGGTGAGCAAAGCGACCAACTCGGTCCATGAAATTCTTCATCTGAGAGGTGACACTCGCATAATGCACTGGACTTCCAAATATGATGCCTTGCGCCTCTGACATCTTCTCAATAATTGGATTTAGACCATCATTCTGAATGCACTTGCCCAGCTCATAGCATTCGAGACCATGTTTGCAAGGATTAATCTCTACATCAGCAATCTCAATGAAATCTATGTCGGCACCGAACTCTTCTGCTGCATGAAGAGCTGTTTCAACAAGAATAGAAGTGTTGCCACCCTGTCTATTGCTTCCGGATATGCCTAGGACTCTTGCCATATTGAAACCTTCAGAGGAATTGGACTTGCGTGATTTTCAGATTGTAACCCAGTTCTTAAGTTTCGCTATAAGAAGAAAGAAAGCAAATGCCACTAAAGTTGTCATTTTAGTGGCATAGATTGTTCTCAAATGGTCCATATCATTCGTTCTTAGCTGATGCAGGAATCTCTTCCTCTTTCTGTTCGTCTTCTTGTCCATAGAGGTCTTCCGTTTTCGCCTTCAGAGACTTTCTGAAATCGGAGAACTCCATGGCACTCAATGGCAGCAACGCCATTATCATCAGAAAAGTGCCAAGCCAGACAAAAGACACTAGTGGAAGAATCTTCGCTGAAAGGTCAACGGTATAGGTATCTGGTCCAAGCTGGTTGAAAGTCCGAATTGATACGAACACATCTCGTAGGGCGGAACTCTGCACGTATACATCCTGTGTCACTTGTTGCCATTGCGGATTCCCTTTGATTACTATGACCCCAAGCCAAGCAGAACTTCCTTCCGTCACTTGTACTAAAACACGCAGTTCGAAGTCATATTGATTCACCCAATGAATCAGAGATATCTCGGCTACTCCGACAACAATGCCTGAATCGCCCAGTTCCGCGGAGTCCCCATTCAGATATGTGTTGGTCTGATCGATAACCACATTCTCACTAGAAAAGACTCCAAGCAACAGAACCAAGAGACCTAGATGGAGCATAAGACGTCCCATACGTCTCATTGTAAAGGCACCACTCTCTCTTCCTGCAATGGTCCTGGCGAACGCCACCACGAGGTATGCCACTCCAAAAACAGCAGCAGGAATCAATGCATTAGCTGGCCAGTAATGTGTCGGTAGCGCTTGGCCAGTGGTGACAGTCAGTATCGCAAGGACACCACCAACTCCAAGGAGGACTAGAACCAGAATCGACTTCAGTTTAGCCCGCAGAATCGTGCTCCTCATGCAATAAAATGCCGATACAACTAGGAGCAAAGACCCTGCATAGAAACCAGCTCGAAAGAACTCAATTCCTATAGATACCATGCTTTCGGTGAAACCAACTGGGTCGATGATTGCTTGAACAAGATTGAGCGCCGCGGGAAGGACAACACCCGAGACTGAGGTTGTTAGAACAACGAGAATTCCAATCAGTGCAATCTTGATTGAGAAATCCCTGAGATTCGATAGCGCGAAGAATTTCCAGCCTTCATCATCCTCATCGTCAGACATGTCTACATATCCTGCACGAACTGTTAGCACAGTCGCCAATACGAAGTTGAACAGCACAGTAACAAGCATTGTCCAGCTGACAAGAGTAATGGAGAATCCGTGTACTGAGTTTAGAACTCCGCTTCTAGTAACCCATGTTGCATATATCACGGTCACATATGCAAAGACCAGAAACGAGTCCCTAAGGACATCATTGTTCCTGAAAATAGCCTTTGCATGGAAATAAGCGGTGAGAAGCAACCAAGGCACGAGCGAAGTCGTTTCCACAGGATCCCATGCCCAGTACCCACCCCATCCAAGGACAATGTACGCCCAGTAGGCTCCAATAGCTATACCCAGCGAAAGAATGAGCCAGGATGCGACTGTCATGAACCGAGTCAGGGACTCCAATATGGGAATTGGTTCGGCATTGCGTTCCTCTGAACGTACAGTAAAGCCAGCAAGCTTGACTGAGAATGGAATCACTGCAATGGCATATGCTATGAACACAATTGGTGGATGTATGACGTTCCAAATCGTGCTCAGTAGAGGATTTAGCCCAAGTCCATCAGGAGGCAATGCACCGAGGTGCGGCCTGAAAGGATTAGATGCCAACGCATTGGCAGCAATCAAGATTGTCTGCAATGCAAGAATTACTGCGCCTCTATAGACTATTGTGTCCTCCTCATATCCTCGAACTGCTATTCTGTAAGTCATCAATAGAAGAAATGAGATGGCAGTCCAAAAGATCAACGAGCCTGATTGTCCCGCCCAGAGTGAAGACACCTTGAGCCACCAGGGCGCAGTCGAATTCGTTGTAAGAAACACGTATTCGTACCCAAACTGGTTCCCAAAGATAAGGGCACCCATATACACGACTGAGCCTAACGCTGCCAGTGTGCCTATGGAGATCATCATCATTGAGATAGTATCATAGTTGCTAATTCTAGGTCCCAAAAGCAGGATGGCCATGTCGATAATTCCAGCGCCAACTGCTACTATTAGTAAAATTGTTCCAATGTCCATGTTGTCTCTCTCCTTTTCTAGCCGCTTCTCGTAGATCTTTTCCGCCTAGGTCTCTTCTTTGTAGACCTCTTGCGAGCTTCTTTCTTGAGCTCCCGTTGTGTGCTCATTGCATTCTGGCGCCGAATCCTAGCAATCCCATAACCGAGACCAGGAGCAGCTACTAATCCAATTGCAGCTAGAGTCTGCCAAGTCAACAACGGATTTGTGAATATTGGAGCTCCAAGTATCGTGAGACGGTAGAAGGCACTCTCAGCCTGATTTCCTGATTCATCCTCTGCAAGGCAATAGTAAGAAATCACATCACCAGCAGCAAATTGACCCAAGTATATCTGCCAGACTAAATACTGCTCATCAACATCCACAGCACTCATGTTTGAAGGAGTATAGTCACCATTATTCACTTTCCAGTACATCTTGAAGTATTCAAGATGGCTGTGCGTGGGGAATTCATATGTTCCAAATTCGATGACCACATCGTCACCTTCCCTCACTGCATCTGTTGGATATACTGCTCTGAGAAGCACAACAGGTGCCCAAATGTCCTCTCTAACCTCAAAATAGTAGTTCCCGGCTACAAATGATTTTCCAAGAGTATCATTTGCAATCACTACAAAGTTGACCCCTGTGCCGTCTGGGAGTTCATCAATAGTCGTGTTAAATACGCCTCCAAATTCAGCATTTGGCTCAAGCTCAACCTGAGAAGAGTTCTCTGGATCAGCCCCCGATAGGGTATAGTTCACCATTACTCGATCGATACCATCTTCATCCAGTGCCGTGGCCATCAACGTAATCTTATCGTTAGGTCGGGGATTAGTTGGGCTAACACGAACATATGACACAATTGGAAGACCAAAGCCCCACACTTTCTCAAGAGCAAGTACTCCAAGAGCTTGTACTCCAGTGTAATGGTTCCTCCAGTCATCTGTCCATACATCGCTTGCCTCATCTCCGTTTGTGAAGAAACCGCCACCAGCTTGGTCCCAGAGTTTGGCCAATACGATGTCGAGAGTGTCAATGACAAGCTGAATGTAGAAGGTATTGCCGGTGGCTACATACAGTAGCTCCTGAGCCCTTACCATCTGAAACTGAATCTCTGAGTACTTGTATCTCTCCGTGTCTTCAAAGCCTAGTGGTGCATAGGGTACACCATCCAGGACCTCGACGTACCAGCCACCGTACTGAGTGTCCCAGTTATTGAAGAGTAAGGCTTTGTGAGTGTCTTCTGCCCAATCAAGGTAGGTTGAGTTGCCCGTGACATTATATCCCTTGAGAAGAGCACGGATGGCCATTGCATTGAGATCTGTAATTACAATTCTAGCAGGCCGTTCAGTTGAAGGTACTATGGGGACTCCACCCGTACTATTGGTCGCAAGTCTAAAGCCCTGATGGACGGTGTCATTGTAAACCGGCATATACTCAATCATAAAGGAGAGACTACTATCAGCCATTGCTATCAGTGTAGAATTCGAAGTTCGTATACCTTCGTCATAGAGAGCGATGGCTCCTAAGGCCAGATGGTCCAGTCGCTTTCCATCATTTGGATAGACCTCATAAGCATCACCTTCATCATCCAGTGTACAGTTTGGATATGTCATGAAACGTAGTCCTCCATTAGCACTATCGTATAATACATCAGTCAGACACGTCATAGCTTTCTGTTTCATTTCAGTGAAATCCAGAGTATCGTTCACACTTTCTGCAATGGACAATGCCTCATATGCATAGGCTTGCACTCCTGCACGTTTTGATTGCGCCAGCAAATTGTCAGGATGATACAGGTTTACATAGAAGCCTGGATGATGAGGATCTGCAAACCCGTTTATCATTGATTCAGCAGCACGAGTGATCATTATGGAAAGGGTCTCATTTCCAGTGATATCGTAGATTCGTGCCATTCCCGCAATAGCCCAATAGTAGTCTGCTACAGAGGGAGCCCAACCAAATTCAGGACCCCAGGTGGGAAATCCGTAATGCCAAACTATCCCATTTCTGTAGAGAACTAGTTTGTCCGAGAGTACTGCTCCTGTTGCCAATGCAAATTCATAGTATGAGCTGACGTTATACTGCTCATTCTCCTCTTGAGCAACAGACAGCGTCTCCACTAATAGATCAGGAACCCGTGTCGAGTCCAGGGGTTCCACGGTTCCGCTGCCCATTGTCACAAGAGCGACTAGTATCATGGTTACAATGATTTTTTTGTTCATCTGAAGGATTTCTCCTTGACAAATTCTCGGCTCCTTGTGGAGACCGTTTAAAGCTGCCGAAGCAACCTTGTTCAAAACTCAATGCCATACTATACGTTGAGAACTCACGGGGAAAAATAAAGGAGGGAACGGATGCAAAGCATCCGAGTCTCCCATGAGTTTTTTTCCAACCTTGTTCGCCCATTCTAGCGGCGTCTGCCAACTAGAATACCTAGGACCAAACCAACGACGATACCGCCAACGCTGCCCCCAATCAAGAGAAGTGTGTCACCAGCCGGTGGTGGTGGTGTACCAGTCACAGTGTTTGTGACTGTCACAGTGACAGTGACCGTTGGGCCAGTGTCCGTGTTCTCATAGAAGTAGGCTTTAGCATCAACTAGATCTACGAAGGCTGCATTGAGCTCTTCAAAGATCATGTGAGGATAGTGGAAGCCCATTGATCTGTCAGCCTCGTAGAGGTGAACAACGTCCTCGACCTCTTCAATGATATCGGCAACGTGGTTCGCGACAGCGTGATCGGCTCCTTCAGTAGCGTTGTAGGCATCAATTATTGCCTGTAGAGCAGTGGCCTCGGTGTGAATCTCATGAGTGAGTGCCTCAAAGGCATCCTCAATCATTTCGAGTTGTCCAAGTGCCCATTCTTCTGCTCCTTCCGCATCATGGCATTCCTCCTGACCACAAGCGATGTCAGGCTTGACAACGAATGTGTGGTTCATGAATGGATCGCCACTCGCAACGGTAAGGTCATATCCATGACAGTCAGTGCATTCAACGCCAGCCAAGTTGTGTGGACCACCAAGCCAGACGGTGTACATCGGATGATGATCACCTACGTGGCAGACACCACAAAGCTCGGTTGCGTTCACTGCCCTGATGTAGGCAGGTGAACCGTCCTCCACCCAGCTCGAGTGAACTGCGTGACATGCCGGACATGAGATCGAGGTGTATGGACCATCTACTGGAAATGCTCCAGAGCTCAATCTCGTACCGTTTACAGCGGGGGATGATGTGGCTAGTTCGCCAGGGTTCTGATGCTCGATAAAGGCCTCAGTGGCTTGGCAGTGCATACAATATGTCGCTGCGTGGTCACTAGACCTTAGATCGGTCAAAGAATTAGCATGTACGGATCTGTTCCAAACGCCAAACTGCTGTGGATGATCGCTCAGAAGGTCACCAGAGTGGCAAGTTGTACCACAGGTGGCACCTGAGTAGTCGACCCACTCAGCAGCACTGATGTTGTGACATGAGAAACAGTTCACACCAAGGAAATCGTAAGATCCATCCGTAGCGTTGTAACCGGTTGTGTGACATTCTACACAGTACGTGTCATTGAATAGGTTGTCTTGCCCAACTGTATTGTTGTAGGCATTGAATCCCATTTCAATTTCACCTATAACTATGTGACCGCTTGTCGCGTTCCACCAAGCCGCTGTGGCGTGGCCTGTCATTGACCAATTACCGTACCTGTCTCCATGACATGGAGCTGCTCCATCACAGCTTGCGGGGTCATCGCCCCAGCCGGGCTGTGCTAGCAGAGCCTCATGCGTATCCCTGTCGGACGTACCAACCAAAGTGATTGGTATGCCGGATCCCGTTGGTCCTAGGAGAATAGCGAACCCAATCAAACAGAGGAAGAGGTAATAACCTGCAACCATTCGCTTGTTGACTTCTGGAACCTCTTTATAATATACCATATTTGAGATTCTCCATTCTCCATGGATTATTGTAACTTCGAACACGTCTAGCATAAAAAGTTGTTCGTTATCGAAGATATAGTGAAGTCGATTTTATTACGAATTGTAATTCATTTAGAATGTATACAGTATGTAATGAAAACAATCCGATAGCAAAGTTATCGAAATCAGAATATCTCATCCGTTTAAGTATTGGAACTTTGATTTCATCCTTACAAGTTATAGCCATTGATATGTGTCGATGTCAACATTGACGCGAGCCGATGACAAATCAGCGTGAAATCAGTATCATCTCATGAGCAGAGAATCATATATCCATCAATGATTCGAACCAGGTCTGTGCAGCGGTGCCGTTATTAGTCAGAAGCTGAGAATGAATTCTGCAGTAGGGACGCGAAGTGAAGAAGCTCACACCTATGCAAAGGCAATACATCGAGCTCAAGAAGCAGTATCCAGATTGCATATTGCTCTTCAGACTGGGCGACTTCTATGAGATGTTCAACGAGGATGCAAAGGTAGCAAGCAGAGACCTTGACATAGTCTTGACATCCAGGGGCGAAGGTGTTGGAAAATGGCCAATGTGCGGAGTCCCTTATCATGCAGTTGATGGCTATGTTGCTAAGCTCTTGGCATTGGGTCACACTGTTGCCATCGCAGATCAGGTGGAGGACGCATCCCAGGCAAAGGGCCTAGTGAAAAGAGACGTGGTTCGTGTAATGACTCCTGGCACAGTTCTAGAGACTGGACTACTGGAAGATGCCGCCAACAATTACCTACTCGCAATTATCGAAGACTCGGAAACTGTAGGCATGGCAGCAGTTGATGTGTCCACAGGGGAGTTTATTGCCACTGAGTTTGGTGGGACATACCTGAGTGAGAGCACCCTTAATGAACTCGGCCGAATCAAGCCTTCAGAGATATTGCTTCCCGATTCTACTTCGAAGAATCAAGGGATGCGTACAGTTCTTGAAGAGTTTGGGATACGGTTGACATATCGGAGCGATATGGACTTCTCAGCGAGAGATGCTGAACAAAGACTCAAGGATCAATTTGGAGTCACCACAATAGATGGCTATGGATTAGGGGACAAGGAAGTTGCTCTTGGTGCAGCGGGGGCTGTCATGGCGTACCTCCAAGATGTGCACAAGGCGAATGCTGTGACGCTGACAGGAGTCAAGACTTACACAATCGATTCTCACATGATAGTAGACAGTACCACTCAGAGGAACCTAGAGCTCATCCGTAACGCCAGGGATGGTACCCCGCGCGGGACTCTCTTGAGTGTCCTGTCCAAGACCATCACTCCAATGGGCAAACGAAAACTCAAGCAGTGGATTCTCCAGCCACTTACTGATATTCCCTTGATTGAGGGAAGACTAGATGCGGTTGATGAGCTTGCGAGAACTGCCCTCACTCGAAAAGCTGTTTCAGACAGTCTCAGGAATCTTGGAGACCTGGAGAGAATCACCAGTAGGATAGTGTTTGGGGTCGCAGGTGCAAGAGACCTTCTTGGACTCAGAATCGCACTTGAGAAATTGCCCAAGATACGAAAGACGCTTGCTGAGTGCAAAGCTGAACTGCTCAAGTCATCTGCCAGTTCTATTGACCCATTAAAGGAATTGACAAAGACACTGAAGACATCAATTGTGGACGACCCGCCAGTGAGCGTCCGAGAAGGAGGAATGATTCGAGAGTGCTTCAATGAAGAGCTAGACGGTATGAAAGGATCAATATCCTCTGATAAGAAATGGATAGCATCGCTACAGGCGAGAGAAAGAAGAAGGACTGGCATCAAGACACTCAAGGTCGGATACAACAAGGTCTTTGGTTATTACATAGAGGTGACCAAGGCTAATCTCAAGATGGTCCCTGGTGACTATGACAGGAAACAGACTCTGACGAACGCAGAGAGGTACATCACTCCCGAGCTCAAAGAGAAAGAAGCTGCTGTCCTTGCTGGAGAAGACAAGATCAACGCTCTCGAATTCGAAATCTATGAGAAGCTTCGAGATCAAGTGAAAGATGCGATTGACGTACTCCGGACTGACTCAGAAGCAATTGCGACTGCTGATGTCCTATCATCATTAGCGGAGGTCGCAGTGAACAGGAGATACACTAGGCCTATGCTGACAGAGGGAACGAGGATAAAAATCGTTGAGGGCAGACATCCGTCGCTTGAGATGATACTGGGTGCCAACGAGTTCGTTCCAAACAACGTGGAGATTGGTGATGGGGGCAGCTCACTCATTATCGTAACAGGCCCCAACATGGCAGGCAAGAGCACATTCATGCGACAATGCGCTTTGATAGTTCTTCTCGCACAGATGGGTTCCTTTGTGCCTGCGAAGTCTGCTGAGATAGGATTGGTGGACAGGATATTCACGAGAGTTGGAGCATTCGATGACCTTACAGCTAGACAATCGACATTCATGGTAGAAATGATTGAAACAGCTAACATTCTGAACAATGCAACTGAGAAGAGCTTGGTGATTCTAGATGAGATTGGTAGGGGCACATCCACTTATGATGGAATGGCCCTTGCGTGGGCGGTGGCAGAACGAATAGTGCAGATGAAGTCACGGGCTATGTTCGCCACCCATTTCCATCAGTTGACGGAGATGGCAAGTACCCACCATGGGGTCAAGAATGTCCATACACTAGCTAGAGAGTCAGGTGACACCATTGTGTTCCTCCACAAGGTAGTGGATGGAGGAACCGACAAGAGTTACGGCGTACAAGTGGCCGCTCTGGCTGGGGTTCCAGATGAGGTTGTGAAGCGAGCACGATCAATGTTGGCCAGGTTGGAGAAGGAGAGTTCAATCGATTTCGGCGATGGTGGGGAATCCTATGAACCGGTTCAGACAAGTCTCGAAGCGCTCACTATAGACGATCCTATTGTTGAGCGATTAAGACACCTTGACCTTGAACGAACAACACCTCTGAATGCGCTGGTTAAACTGAAGGAGCTGCAGGACGAGGTTCGGTCAAGAGAAGATTGACCTGTATAGCAAATCAAATCTACGCAATCGCTTGCGCTGGTCCGTTAGATTATATTATCAAGTGAGAAAATAGCTCAAGCGTGGTCAATGTTTCTTGACTTGCTGGTCAAGGTTGATAGAATAATATGCACCCTTGCCAAGTCATACGTGATGATAAATGAACTCGGATGAAGTGTTTGATGCAATTTCTCACCCGATGAGAGTAGAAATCCTGAAGGAATTGGCAAATGGTCCCAAAGGCTTTGCGGATCTGAAGCGGAAGCTGAAGATAAGCAGCAGCGGACTCTTGGATTTCCACCTGAAGAAGATGGCAAGTATAGTAACCACTAATGCAGATGGGTCATACATTCTGAATGATCGAGGATTTGCTGCAGTGCAAGCGGTCGATGTTGTAGCGAGGTATGGATGGCAGCGAAGGTCCTACTTCATCAACGTCGGCATGTATATCGTGATGAATGTATATCTATTCCTCACTATCCAACATTGGGCGGTCCTCATTGTGTTTGGAATATGGACCGCATGGATTGTATTCTATAGCTACTGGACGTTCATCAAACGCAGAGTACGATTGAGAAACAACGGCGAGTCTAAGACAAGACCGGAGAGATAATGAAATGTCAGAAGCAGTAAAGATTGTGAATTTAGTGAAATCATATGGCGACCTCGTCGCTGTAAACGATGTGTCATTCGAAGTACAGGAAGGCGAGATATTCGGAATCCTTGGACCTAATGGTGCAGGGAAGACTACAGCCATCAGAGTCCTAATGGGACTATTGGATGCAGATTCAGGCACGGCTGAGGTCTTCGGAACCAGTTCTAGTGAAGATCCTATTGGTGTCAAGCGTCTTGTGGGATATGTTCCTGAGGAACAACAACTCTACGAATCCCTAACACCACGGGAGATTTTTGAGTTCATAGCATCGGTAAGAGAGCTGCCCGAAGAGAAAACGAGCAAACGAGTTGCTGAGTTTGTGCATGCACTCGACTTTGAGAAGTACTACGATGCGATGGTCGTGACTTTGTCGCAGGGCAACAAGCAGAAAGCATTACTAATTTCGGCGTTGATTCACAGACCTAAGCTCCTGATTCTAGACGAGCCATTCTCCGGGCTTGATGTCCGTACAGCTTCAATCATGAAAGACGTAATCAAGATTCATGCCGAGAATGGCGGCTCGGTCTTGTTGAGCACACATATCATGGAAGTCGCTGAGGCTATGTGCGACCGTGTGGGAATTCTTGATGAGGGCAAGCTAGTTGCAGTAGGCACACTTGAAGAGCTTCGAGATGTTTCAAAGAGAGAGGGAGCGACTCTGGAAAGAGTATTCTTGGCTCTAACTGAACAAGAGGATGAAGTACGCGAGGGCATTGACCAGCTTAGGGAGGCCCTTGCATAGTGAAATTCTCTGAGCGATGGAAACTTGCAGGAATCATATCAGCAGAGGTGAGGTTCAAAGGCTATCTAGAGATGAATCCATCGAACCTTGCGAGGGTGAAAGAGAATCCACAGAAAATCGCTCGAAGTATCAAGTCTAATAGTCGATTCAGCACTTTCATAACAACTGCTCTCATATTCTCACTGGCCATCCTAACTGCAGTTATGGCCTTTGTAGATGACACCATTGGTGTTCCCCAGACACGTTTGGCCGTGGGACTCTCAATCTTCCTTTTTCTCAGCTTTGTATTGCTGATATTTCTCAATCTGTCTGTGACTACTGGCTTCTTCACTGCGGATGTCATAAGTTTCCCTGCAACACTCCCATTAAGCAAAAGGAATCTCGATGAATTATCACTGCTTGCGTTCATTAGAGTATTCATCGCACCGACAATATTGATCCTCACTATCTTCCCTATCATCACGCTTCTTGCAATAGGACCAGGTCCTGCTCTTGTGGCATTCGCGGGATGTGCTGCGACAGTCTCCCTCTCGATAGGTGCATTGACAAAGCTATCCATTTGGTTTCGAAAGCAGTCACTTCAAGTCAACGGCTCAAAAATGAATACAGTGGTCAGAGTGGCAGCATCACTGGGACTTGCAATTGGAATGGTCGTAGCATTTAGCATGGGTAGCTGGTTACCTTCTTTGATTCATTTCATTGCTGACCTTTCAACTGGAATGGGCAATCAGGGATCCTCATTTCTTGCCTTGTTATTCCCATTCTCGTTTGGATTCCTGGCTTCTGCAATTCAGTTTGGTCTTGAGCTTCCCTTTACAACCATTCTTGCGGCTCTAGGTGCCTCTGCTCTGTATGCGGTGCTAGCAATCATGTCCTATCACGGAACAGGCAATGCACTCCGAAGAATCACAGTTGGAGGGGTGCCGACTAAGAGGACTTTGGAGCTGCGTGACATCACTCTGAAGACGAAGACGGTTCTCAGGTCAATCATCAATAAAGACCTCAAACTTGCAACTCGAAACATTGGTTCTTCGTTTGTGTTCATTATCCCCCTCTTCCTTGCTGTGTTCCTCTATCCCATGATGGCAGGGTGGTCTACTAGTGGGCCTTTACGAAGTCTTACATCTCTCGTATCAATAGAGTACGGCAATTTCTTTGCGGGGATAACAATCATTTCTGTCATGATGTTCGACACACAGGGGGCTTCAATTCAGTCAGGACTTCCAATCGAATCAAGGAAGGTATTGAATGCCAAAATAGCAATTGCCATGATTCCCTATGTCGGATCAATGATACTGGTCTCCATTCTCCTGTCAATGTTTCCGTTGACATCACCATTGATACCCCTCATGCCACTGATTCAGATTCCATGTGGGTATACCGTTTCAATAGCTGTAGGTGCCGTCACATATTGGAAACGAGGTGGTGGTCGGGCGGTATCCATCAGTGTAGCAGCAGATTCTAAGATGAGCTTCCTTGCTGCAATTATTGGAGCAGTAATAGGGATAGTACCGCTAGTAGGCTATGGAGTAGTCATGATTCTCACTGGGAATCACATCGTGAGTCTGGCCACTCAGTTCATGGTAATGATCTTGGAGCTAATCTTGATTCGAAGTCAAGTGCCCAAGCTATTGAAGGATTGATCCGTTTAGCTGCACTTGGCGAAGCTTAAAATACGTGGACTCAGGCCTGTCCATTGGCGCTGCATTCGTGCAGTGTTAGTCATCTTTGGATGGTTGGTCTATGAAACCGCTGCTAGCACCGTCGATACTGTCTGCAGATTTTGCGAACTTAGAGAAAGATATCAAAGCCGCTGAGAAAGGGGGAGCAGATTACTTCCACCTTGATATCATGGACGGTCATTTTGTTCCCAACATCTCTTATGGTCCAATGATAGCCAAGACCATGAAGCGCATCACAGATGTTCCATTGGATGCCCATCTTATGATAACAAAGCCGAGGGAATATATTCCAAAGTTCATTGATGCAGGTGTTGAACTCATATATCCCCATATTGAGGCATCTTACGATGTCTACAGAACTGTGCAGCTCATCAAGGACCTTGGAGGCAAAGCTGGCATCACTCTGAATCCTGGGACTCCAGTATCTCACGTTATGCCACTTCTCGATCTACTTGATTCAGTTCTGCTCATGAGTGTGTGTCCGGGATTCGGCGGACAGTCCTACATCGAACCAGTCACGGGGAAGATAACTGAGCTGAGAGCCCTGCTAGATGAACAAAAGCCCGAAGTCCGAATCGCAGTCGATGGTGGCGTAAAGAAAGACAACATCGCGAGCATCCGAAGAGCAGGTGCTGATTTCTTTATTGCAGGCTCAGCCGTCTTCAAGGCAGATAACATTGAGCAAGAAGTGAGAAAGCTCAAAGCGCTGCTTGATACTGCCTGACCCTACCGTTTAAATCGAGTGTGGTAGTTCATCCCAGCAGTTACTCTAAAGACGGGAGATGATTACAGGTTGAAGTTCTTTATCGATACTGCGAATGTTGACGAAATCCGGAAAGCCCACGAGCGGGGAATGGTAGATGGTGTGACAACTAATCCTTCCCTTGTAGCAAAGGAAGGAAAAGACTTCCGAAAGATCGTAGATGAGATAGCATCCTTTGTTGAGGGTCCTATAAGCCTGGAAGTTGTAAGCGAGGATGCGGAGGGCATGCTCAAGGAGGCAAGAGAGCTCAATAGCTGGATTGACAATGCAGCCATCAAGGTACCTCTGACCTGGGAGGGTCTCAAAGCCACCAAGGTCTGTGCAGACGAAGGTATCAAGACCAATGTCACTCTGTGCTTCAGTGCAAACCAAGCCCTTCTTGCAGCCAAGGCAGGGGCATCATTTGTTTCACCTTTCATTGGCAGACTTGATGACGTCGGTCACACTGGAATGGAGCTCATCGAAGCCATTGTGCAAATATACTCAAACTATGCCTTTGACACAGAAGTCATTGTAGCCAGCATTAGACACCCGATACATGTCTATGAGGCCGCGTTGCTGGGAGCTGACATCGCAACTATCCCGCCTGGTGTTCTGGATAGAATGGTTAAACATCCGTTGACAGACATCGGAATCGAAAGATTCCTGGCGGATTGGGCCAAGGTTCCCAAGAAGTAGATGTAGGGCAAAGAGTAATCAATGACCTCAATGTAAATCAGGACTGGCGCGCCTCGAAGAGCAAGATATATTGGACATCTGCAATCCTGCTTCAACGGAGGACCAGTCTTTGGAACTAGAGTCAGACCTAGTTGTCTTCAATGGCAACATCATAACGATGGATCCACATAACCCGAAAGCCACAGCTCTGGCGGTGAAGAGCTACAAGATATTGGCGATTGGTGATGATGACTTCATTGCTGATCTTGTACCAAGTGCGGGAAGAGTCATTGATCTTGGGGGTAAGACTGTAATTCCGGGATTTGTTGATGCGCACACGCACTTCACTGGTGACGGGTATAAATCAAATCATGTGCACCTTCATGATGCAACATCATTAGAAGATGCAATCCAGATATTGAAGGATTCTCTGCCCGTTTACAAGGACGGAGACTGGGTGATTGCCTTTGGATGGGATGAGAGCCAATGGCCCAAGAAACGGTATCTCACCGCTAGAGATCTGGACAAGGTTTCCAAAACGCATCCTATCTTTGCGACTAGAATCGACGGGCATCTAGTGTCAACAAATACTCTTGGTATCGAGATGCTAAAGATACCTGTTGATCAGGAAGGAGTAGTGAAGGACAAAAAGGGAAATCCCAATGGTGTTCTCAAAGACATTGAAGGCATCCATGGAAAGATTCCAAAAAGTGATGAGGAAATTCAGCAAGGCATCATCGCAGGAAACAAGATAGCTAATGAACTTGGAATCACTACCATAGTTGACAACGCTGCAGCTGGAACTCTCCGCCACTTGCGTGAAGTTGAGCGACAGGACAAGCTCACCGTGCGCACAGTCCTCAATCCGCCGATTGAACAGATGAATGACATGATAAGGCTCGGACTCTCTTCCGGAATGGGCAGTCCTATGGTAAGAATAGGGGGAGTCAAGATATTCACTGATGGCTCCATTGGAGCATCCACAGCCTACTTGTCTAGAGACTACAAAGGACAGAAAGGCAACAAAGGTATGTTGCTGATGAGCAAAAAGGAATACTCGAAGATCATCAAGAAGGCTATCAAGAACAACATTCAGACAGTAACACACGCTATTGGTGATGCAGCAATTGAGATGGTCATATCAGCTTTTGAAGAATTGAAGGACAAGTCAATGATTAGAGAGCAGAAACACCGAATTGAGCACGCTGAGATGATAAATGAGTGGCAAATTCGACGAGCGGTGAGTCTTGGGCTCATTCTATCAATGCAACCAAACTTCGTAGGTAAATGGCAATTGGATGGTGGCCTCTATGAAACCAGATTGGATGATGAGATAGTCCGCGGAATGAATATGTTGAGGGTGGCGCTTGATAATGGAGCGCGCCTTGCTTTTGGCAGTGATGGCATGCCTTATGGGCCCCTATATGGAATCTGGTCCGCCACGACTCATCCCAATGACCGAGTAAGAATCACAGTCGACGAAGCACTGAGGTGCTATACTCTAGAGGCAGCGTATGCATCATACATGGATCGGACGGTTGGGAGCCTGGCGGTGGGGAAAAGAGCAGACTTTGTGGTGCTTTCGGATGATGTCTTGACCATTCATCCTGATAAGATAAAGGACATCAAGGTCGAGATGACCATTGTTGGTGGCACCGTGGAATACACTGGACTTGGGACCTGAGGTGGTTCCGTGGGCAACATTCGTGTTCTTAGCGATGAATTGGTCTCTCTTATTTCAGCTGGAGAAGTAATCGAAAATCCCTCGTCGATAGTCAAGGAATTGATTGAGAACTCATTGGATGCGGGCGCTACTAATATTGAGACATCAATTACGGAAGGCGGAATTGGGTCAATAACTGTTTCAGATAATGGTAGTGGGATAATGAAAGAAGACTGCCCAGTATGCACCTTACGCTACTCAACGAGCAAGATTAGCACAAAAGAAGACATCGATTCAATTCTAACGTATGGATTCCGAGGGGAGGCTCTTGCAAGTGTTGCTGCAGTTGCAGATTTAGTTATAGTGACAAAGCACCAAGATGAAGAGCTTGCGACAAGGCTTGTTTCACGAGCAGGTGAAATTCCGGGGATTGAGGATGCCTCACGACCTACAGGAACTACGGTCGAGATTACAAACCTCTTCAAACATGTACCTGCTAGAAGAAAGCACCTGTCATATCCGAGGGTGGAAAGCCAGAGGGTTCTGGACGTCACGATGCGGCATGCAATTGTCAGAAACGATGTAGGATTCAGACTTGTCAGAGATGAACGAGTTGTTCTGGATTGTCCTCCGGGACAAACCGAAAGAGAAAGAGTGCTCCACTTGTGGGGTCCTGATGTTGCAGCAAGCCTAGTCAAATTTCAACATAAGTCTGGCGAAATCTTGGTGTCTGGATTTGTAGCTCTTCCTCCTGTGTCGAGAGGAAACAGGGGAAGGCAATACTTCTCAGTTCGAAATCGTCCAATCCACGATGACAAGTTGAATCAAGCTGTTGAGTCAGCTTACTCCTCACTCCTGATGAAAGGGAGATATCCTATCTGCTCAATCAGGATTGATGTTGACGTGGAAAAAGTCGATGCCAATGTCCACCCAACAAAGAGAGAAGTAAGAATTCAAGACTTCGATTCGCTTATTGAAATCGTAAGGACTGCGGTTCGAGAAGCATTGGATGCAGATAGGCTAGAGGAGGCGCCTCTACCATTGCAGGACTTTGTTGATATGCCGTTGTCGGAGAGACTTATTTCTGCAGGCGAGTCAGAAGAAGATACAACATTCTCGGCACGAACCTTGGCTGAGGAACCTCTCCTTTTTGAGAGAGTCACCCTTGAAGAACTTGTCACAGATGGGGTGGAAGGACCTGAACAAATCACCCTTGGTGGAGCTTTCAAAATTGTTGGCCAAATACAGGACCTATATATCCTACTCGAATTCGACGATGGACTAGTAATCGTTGATCAACATGCAGCACACGAGAGAATCATCTACGAGAGACTAAAAGCAGAGATGAAAAGCAAGAGCATTGTAACACAGGAGCTTCTGGAACCCATTGTTCTGCGACTGAATGCAGCTGATAAAGATGCAATCCTTAGTGCTGAAGAGGTTCTAAATGCGATTGGATATTCAATCGAATCATTTGGTGGAAATGAAGTTCTAGTCTCGACTCTTCCTGAGGTGTTTGGTCATCGAGCAAACGAAGAGGAACTGATTTCATTGGTCGACAGAATCGTAGAGCTCGGCGTTCGAGCTGCCGCTGAGGAATTCATGGACAATGTCCTCAAGGTCATTGCATGCCATTCAGCCATCAGAGCTGGAGAAACCCTCAGTCACAAAGAAATCGCTTCACTCTTAGTAGACCTTGTCAAAGCACCAAACAGATACAATTGTGCTCATGGGAGACCTGCAATGATTAAGTTCACAAGGAAGGAGCTCGACAAGCGATTCGGACGAGATGGTCCTCAAGCTTTATCTCGCTTCAGGGCACGACACCGATTAAGGCGCTAGCCTGCGCTGAGCGCAGGATTAAGTAATAGTGGAAACTCGATTTTTGCTAAGATTTCAAGAAGGAGTTCTATGAATCAAAGAAAACTCGTCATCGCCACGATTGTATTCCCCGGTGATTCATCTGAAGCAAGTACGCGCCTGCTTGTAGAAAGCATTCGAGCTTTTGCTGGGTCTCTCTCTGACGTGGATATCTGGTGTTTCATGCCTGAGTCTGGAAAGGATCTCTCTCCAAAGACACGATCCAAAGTAGATGAGTTGGATGTCAGACTGATTCCATTTGAGATTAAATCCGAAATCAGTTCATTCCCATTTACAAGACACGCTCAGGCTGCGGCCTTAGCAGAATCGAAGCTACTTGGTAAATCGAAATTGGTGGCCTGGATAGCTCCAAACACACTCGTACTCCAGGACCCACGCATGTTTCTCTTGAAAGATGACATCAGTTTAGGATATCGACCAGTTCATCACAAGCTCCTTGGCCTCAATTGTGATGAGCCTCTAGATGCATTCTGGTCAGCTGTCTATGATTTCTGTAATGTCCCTGATGACCGCGTCTTTGCCATGAAGCCCCAAATAGAGAATCTGGCTATGCGACCTTACTTCAATGCGGGCTGCATAATTGTGAAACCTGAGATGTCACTGCTCCAGTCTTGGCGTGACACATTCCTGCAGGTATACCAGGAGCCCGTTTTCAAGAAGTTGTACCAAAAGGACAGTCGTTACGTCATCTTCATGCATCAAGCTATACTCTCTGGAGTCATTCTTTCAAGAATGAAGAATGATGAGATAGAAGAACTGCCTGCTAACTACAACTATCCACTACACCTCTACTTCGAGGATGTCACAGAACATCGTCCAGATTCGTTGGAGGAGTGTGTCACCATAAGACATGAGGGGTTCTATCAAAATCCAGAGTGGATAAGCAAAATGCCTGCCAATAGGGAACTCAAGGAATGGATTGCAGATATATTAGCACAGTGACGGTCAATAGAATAAATGACCGCTCTCTTTTATAGAGGGCCGTTATCCTAGGTCTCAATTTCACAGATGTGATTTAGATGGGGATCTTCAGCGGTTTGGATAAGAATAGGCAACTCCTTCTTCTCTGTCTCATTCTGATAGGATCATCTGCTCTGCTGGGACATGCAATACAAAATGATTTTGGAGCAATAGATGTTGATTATATCAGAATTGTAGATGAGAGTGGTTTCGCAGTAACTGGAAAACTATATCGTCCGGTGACAGCAACTGAAGATAATCCCGCGCCGGGAGTCTTGCTGCTACATGGAATGAACAACGATAAGGACACTGAAGGTCCTGCTGCATTGGAGCTCGCCAGAAGGGGCATTGTTGCTTTAGCTTTGGATCAGATAAGTCACGGTGACTCGGATCGCATTATTGATATCATGGGATACTTCACTGGAGCTTTCGACTCCACACTTGGTGGAAATGCAGCATATCAGTGGTTGAAATCCCTTCCATATGTTGATGAAGCGCAAACTGGTTTGGTGGGTCATAGTATGGGTGCCGGTACTGCGGCTGCAATCGCGGCAACTAACCCGGACCATCGAGCTATCGTGATTCAAGCAGATGGTCCGTATAACCTCACAACTCACAGTTACATGAACAACTATCTAGCTGTATGGTCTATCTATGAGGAATTATTCACAACTCAGCCAAGGTCGGAGTTTCTTCAAGATAGTCTTGAATTGATAGCGTATAATGAGAATCTCACCTCTGCGAGTAATGCTGAAGCTGACTTCACATACGGAAGCTTCACCGATGGTTCAGCGCACAGATATGCACAGTGTCCGTGTACTCACCCGGGAGCAACGTGGAACTCCAAGGGAGTAAGTGAAACCACTGCGTGGATGCTTCAGGCACTTATGGGAATGACTGAGTCTGAGGCTACGACTCTCTCTGCTGAGTCAACACAGACCTATATGATCAGAGAAGGTGCCACATTATTGGCATTGATTGTGTCAGTCATCTCATTAATCCCATTAGCCAGCATTATCTTGGAGATACCATATTTCAGCAAGATAGCTAGACCTTTGCCGCAGAAATTCCCGACACAGGGGAGAAAGTGGTGGGGCTATGCAATCTTGAACTCACTAATTGGCGGGATTACTTTCCTTTTCCTGCCTTCGCTAGGTTTACTGGGGGGAGCTGTACTAGGTGCGTTTGCACCAATCTTTCTCTTGGTGACGGGAAATGGCCTGCTACTCTGGTTTCTTGTCAATGCCCTCATTGCATGGATTTTCTACAAGATGTGGTTCAGAAAAGCCTCGGTCGGAAATGAAGGGATCACCCATGCAGATGTTGGTCGTCTTGAAACCATAAGGGATCCCGAGAGTCGCGATGTGATTTTCCGAACTGTTGTACTCTCGGTTGCCCTAATCGCGTATTTGTATATCCTTGTGGGAGCGTCACAGCAATTCCTGGCAATCGAGTTCAGGTATATGTGGCCAGTCCTTAAGATATTCACACCAGAGAAGTTTGGTCAGTTCATAGTTAACATTCTCCCAGTGTTCCCATTCTTCTTGATCAATGGGGGAGTGTATGCATATGGCATGATGAGGCTTCCTGAATCAGATTCGCCATTGAAGACGCAGATGATTTGGTGGATCAAGATTGTCTTTGCCATGGAATCTACACTTCTGGTGTTGATTCTTGTCAACTACCTCCCAATGTTCCTATTTGGAACCGGACCTTTGCTCTTGATGGGACTCTATGGAATTTTCCTCATGGCATACTTGCCGATTTTTGCAGGAATCTTCTTCATCATGACAGCGTTCTATGCCAAGACAGGAAGAATCTACTTGGGTTCCATAATGGCCACACTCTTGGTAGTTTGGATCATGACTGCGGGAATGCTAATCTAAGCAAGGAACTCCTCGATTGGGACAAATAGGAATCCCAACCTCACGCTCATATTCATGAGAAATTCAGATTGGACCATGTCTTAGTGACATTGTGTGCACAATGCTAGAGGTACTTGACCAGTCATAAGATAGTGAAAAGCTAGAAAGCCGATAAACCCAATGACTAAGACGAGCAGGATTATTACACCCCTTCTCAATTGTCTCAGCTCCTGACCTGCCGTCGCAAATCTTCTTCTGGATTTTATAACTTGCTGCTGTCCTTTACCTTCAATGATGCACTCATTAATTAGGCATTCACTTGTTTCAGCGCAAGTGGTTGCGCCGATTTGCTTGTTTATAACTCTGTAAGGAAGAGTTGACATGGCGACTCATTGGTGTCAGATGGTATTCATATTCAGACACAGGGCCTTTCCAAGGATTTTGGCTCTGTTATTGCGCTGAGAGACCTCGACCTTGCTGTTCGGAAGGGTAGTGTCTTTGGCTACCTTGGACCAAATGGAGCAGGGAAGACAACAACTGTCAGAATTCTTTCCGGTCTTTTGAAGCCGACTTCAGGGACTGCAACAGTCTGTGGTTTTGATGTGCATTCTGAACGAAATAGTATCAAGAGAGTCACAGGACTTCTGCCCGAATCACCGGGACTTTACTCGAAGTTATCTGCTGTGGAGTTTCTAGAGTTCATTGGAGCCTTGAACAATACGGGCGGAGAATCACTCCGTAGACGGATTGATAGTCTTCTGGGAATCCTAGGACTTGAAGGAAGACAGAATGACCTCTTAGAGAGTTACAGCAGCGGTATGAAACAGAAGGTGCTTGTTGCATCGACTATGCTTCATGAACCAGAACTAGTGTTCCTTGATGAACCTACTTCAAGACTGGATCCAGCCGCAAGTGTCCTCGTCAAAGAAATCATCCTTGCTATGGCAAAGGAAACTGATACAACATTCTTCATTTGCACCCACATGACAGATTTCGCTGAAGATGTATGTGAGGTCATTGGGATATTGAATGAGGGAATCTTAACGACCCTAGGTGCACCGAATGATATCATCGAACAGACAGGCGGCAATGATCTCGAAGATGCTTACCTCAAGATAGTGGGCGGTGGAATCGATCGAGAAACCCTCTTGAGCTGGAGGCATTGACTTGGTCAGGGTCTGGGCGGCCATAGCGAAAGCGGAGTTTCTTGTTCGAACTGTCAAACTCCACAAATCTCGCAAGATTCTGTATCCGCTCGCTTTTGGGATTTCACTCGCATTCGGATTATTTCTTGTTCCACGACTAGTAGGTTTCTTCTTCACAGAAGTTGGCGCAGCGTTCAAAGCAATGCTTGCGACATCTTTCCCAGGTATGCTAAGGACGATAATGCTTGCTGTTTGGATGTTCATTCTGATTATTCCAATCTCGAACAGTCTTGAGAACGTCAAGATGGGACAGTGGGAGATCCTCTTCAGCAACAATGTAAAGACGAGAGACCTTCTTTTCGGAACATTTGTGGGAAGAATCCCAGTCTATGGCATCTTTGTCATTGCATTGGCCCCAATAGTGGTGTCCCCCTTTGTCTTTGCGTACAATGTCTCAATACTTGGCCAGCTATTGATGTATCTAGTGATCTTCGTATTTGCAATTGTGACCATCTGGCTTTCGACAGTGTTCAGCACAGCCATTCATGCAAAGATTGGTTCTTCCCCTCGGGGGGATGATATTGGCAAAGCATTGAGTTGGGGCCTTGTTCCACTAGTTGCGATCCCTGCTATGGGTTCAATGTATTGGACGTCTAGTGTTGTGGCCCTGCTGGACTTGGAGATCTCAATGATTCTTCCATCAACTTGGTGTGCAGATATTCTAACTTGGATTGCGATGTACACAGGGACGCTTAGGCCATCATCAGTTATGAATCTTGAACTCTATTGGTTTGCAGTCAGTCCCATCGTGGATGTTTTGATACTAGGGATATTTACAATGGTCGTGTTCTATGTTGGATTCAAGAGTGCAGATCGATATTTTGCATATAGTGTTAGCCAGGGAAGTCAGAAAGTTCTTAGAGCAGGGCCAGAGAATCTATTCATCAGGGGGATTCGTAGGGCCTTCGGAGAGTATTTCGGGACTATTGTTGCTACCTCCTTCAAAGATTTTACAAGGAAACTGCAGAATATAGCAAAGTTGTCATATGGACTGTTTCTAGCTATCCTCATGCCTTTGCTCATTGGCTTCGGCCCATTTACAACCATGGTTGATGATCCGATTTTCGTTCCCGTCATGTCATCATTGACGTTGGGAATGATATCAGGAATATTTTCGGGTGTAATATTTGGAGGTGTTGGACTTCTTGATAGTCGTGATCAGCTTTGGATCCTGAAGAGCACACCCAGAGGAGCTCAAAAGTTCATTGTAGCTAGAGTGATATCATATATGATGGTGGGAATTCCCTATGCTCTCTTTCCTGCAATATTCACAGGAGTCTTACTCAATTTCACATTGAGCGATACCCTATTGATGTGCATTTTTGTTTATTCGATAGTACTAGGAGGAATCTTCGTTGGTGTTGGGATTACAGCAAGTAATCCTTCATTTGAGGACACGTCGAGTGGTGCATTCATCATCAATCAAATTGCGACAATTCTCATCCTAATGATCTTGATAATTGTGTCAATCATTCAGGGTGTGATAGTCGCGATCACTCAAGGTGTCTTTGGTGCATCTATGCTCCTGTCCAGCATTCTCACACCGATAATTGGGCTAGTGATACTGATGCTTGGAATGATTAGACTAAACTTCTTGGAGGCGGACTGATATAATGAGAATCACAAGATTGGGCGCTTCCATCCTTCTTCTCATTATGATATCAATGGGTTCGGTGCCGATTGGCAACAACACTGTCGCAGATGTCCATTCTCCGAAATTCGATTTCTCTGTGAGTGAGGAGATCACTGGAGTTCCATATGTCTGGCAAGAGGTCAATGGATTCTGCTTCCCCTCTGCACTCTCAATGGTATTGCAGGGTATGGGATTGGATCTTAGTCTCTATGATATATTGGCAGCGTCCGGGACTGGATTCTCAATGGTATCTATCAGTGTTGATGAGGTCATGATGTTCTCTCCAGGTGTGATGGTGCGACAGGTGCCATGGTTTGAGTTCTTCACGGACCTCTATGGTCTCGAAATGCAATTCTATCTAGATTCGGACACAGAATATGGATATAATGCACTGCAGATTTTAGGAGGCTGGGGATCGACCGCCATTGACTATAGCGATTCGGTTTTAATAACTCCGCTCAATGTCGTGCGAGAGTCCATCGATGCAGGTTATCCACTCGCAATCTCTGTAGATACATACTACCTTCCACCTGTAGATTGGGACATCATCAGAAACTATGTTGGACCGTTAGAGCCTAATGGTGTTGGACATGCTATTACAATTGTGGGTTACAATGACACATCTCAGACTGTCCAGGTCCACGATCCTGGCGTTGGTTTGATGGAACCATATTGTGGATATCCAGACGACGGTCGTTGGAACTATACCATGTCCTATAGCACACTTGATGATGCATGGCAATCTTGTGGTTATGTCACTTTTAGAGTATCAAATGGTACAGGACGTGTCTCAGATTTTGAGGACAAACTTGCCTCGTATATTTCCCAGAGAATGGTTGGTAACCGCTCAGCATATTTTGAAGGTAGTGAGAATTACTTCTACTTGGGTACAGGAGCAGATGCTTTCAGAGGGATGGGACTTGACATGACTCTGGAAGCAATACGCGACTACTGTTATCACTATATGGAAGTTGACAAGCCGAATGCAATTCGATATCTTGGGCATAACCTTGAGGTCATGATGACAATGCAGTATCATGCATATAGAAGCTCCCTTGACTCGTTACCTGACCTTCTTCCATCAATAGACCTTGATGCGTTCTTGAATGAAGCTAGAGAAGCCCTCACACATATGAAGGCATTGAGTCATAATTCATCTATCACAAGTGGGATTGATGTCATTAGTCGTGACACCATTCTATACAACACATTCTTTGGAATGGCTGCAAGCTTCGAATCTTCACATGATCTCGATGGAGCAATAAGCGAGTTCACAGAGGAGCTTGATGAAATTGCAGGCCATTTCTTTGCGATTGCAGATTCCTGGAAGGCGGCTGGTGAAGCTTTGTCTAATGAACTGGAGAGGCTACAGCCAATATTCGATGACAATCTAATAGTTGCAATTGGTGGTACAGCGAGTATCTTACTCATAAGCGTCGTATTCATGCAATGGAGGCGAAGGCGTTAGTGACTGGAGATTGCATGATATCATGAGAATGTCAGAAGTCCTTAGGAATTCGATTATGTTTTATTCCGCCTTCACATCTACTAAGACATGACACAACTCAAGCACTGGCTTATACGAGAAGAGGAAGAGGGGCAGATTGTATGGCTCCTTCTAAACCATCCCGAGAAGAAGAATGCATTCAATGAAGAAGTGGGCGTGGAATTCAGTCAATTCGTTGATGGACTGCATTCAAACTCAGAAATACGCGTTCTGGTCATCTCAACTGCATTAGATGATATCTTCACTGCAGGAGCAGATATTGAGGGCTTCTTCAAGATCTATGAGAGAGATGTCTACAGTGCAGCTGTTGAGATTTCGAAGACGACTCAGAGCATGTTTGGCAAGCTCGAAAGCCTACCCTTCCCAGTCATTTCCGCAGTGAAAGGACTCAATTTGACAGCGGGGCTTGAGATGGCATTATGCTGTGATATCATAATCGCTGCAGACAATGCGAAATTCGGACAGATTGAACCGAAGCACGGAATCATCCCTGGAGGTGGCGCTACTCAGAGGCTCGCACGATTGGTTGGTCCGCTCAAGGCTCGAGAGCTAATCTACACCTGTGATATTATTGATGCTGAAGAAGCACTGCGGATTGGTTTAGTCAACAATGTCGTTCCACTCTCAGTCTTGGAGTCTTATGTAAACGACTTCTGCAAGAAGATAATCAAAAACTCAAAGCAAGCTATTGCGAAATCTAAAGACTTGATCAACAAGGGGATGTACAATAATCCGCAAGGATTCGAAGGAGAAAACATAGGATTTGGAGAAGTGTTTGCGTCTGGAGAGCCGATGGAGAGATTGTCCGCATTTATGGAAGCCAGGAAGAAAAAGGGAAATAGGTAAACTATCTGTTAATTTATGACAAAGAATATCACTCACGAAGACAGTAGGAGCATAAACGAAGAAGGGGGTCCTTGTGACTCCCTCTCTCATCTTTCTACTGAATCAACGTTCTTGGAATCAGAGCCCAATTAAAATGCGAAGACTTTTACTAGCTTTTAACAATGAAGTTATCATTAGGTCTTGCTGCAGCAGAAGAACATGACCAGCTTTGCCCGAAACGAGTCGATAGACATGAGTACAACCTGGTTCATTGCGAAGGAGTATCTGAAAAGGCTGGAGGTCAATTTTGAGGAGCATGGAAGAAAGACCTTCAGCTTGTACCCCTATGGACCTACAGAAACCAAGGAGATCGAGGTATTTCCAGGCACGCAATGGATTACTCTCACGACTAGACTCATGGACTTGAGCACTGTTTCGAAGAAAGCCAAGCTGTATGAAACTCTTCTCAAGTCAAATGCAAAGCTTGCAGAAATGACATTCGGAATTGACAAGAAGAACTACCTAATCATTAGGAACGCCATGCCTGTCATAGGCATCTCGTATGATGTCTTCAATTGCACATATGAGGCACATCTTGCTGGAATCAGATTCTTCCATAACAAACTCAAACCATCTCTCACTTCTTGAAATGGCGAATCTACTTCTAGGATTAGATTTGAAAAAAAAGAAGGTAGAGGGGGTCTCCCCCCCCTCCGATTTACCATTCGTATGTGGTACGACTTCGGCGTCGCCTACGGACTAGACCACCGATCATGGCAAGGACAACACCGCCGCCTCCTAGAAGCATAAGCATGTCCATATCAAGACCAAATCCTGTAGGATAAGTGGTCTGTCTGCCCCCGACAAGGTAGCTGTCAATCTGTGATTGGTATTCACCACTCTGAGTGTGGACCATGACCATGTAGTAGACCTCTGTTTCGTCTTCAAAAGGTGGGATAGTACCAACGTACGTATATTCACCTTCCTTCCACATTGGGTCAGACCACCAATTCTCGCCGTCTGTACCATAGAGAAGGTCAACTCCATAGATATCCTCAGTCTCAGAGTAAACATCTACTCTGATTGTCACGGTGTCAGTCGCAGTAGGCACAGCGACGTCAAGGTTTAGTGGACCAATATACATGCCTTCAGGCAGGTCAGGTGCACCAGCTCTTGACACATAGCTCACGAACACTGGATCCTGGTAGACGCTGTAGCCATCCCACTGTGGGAAGCCAATTGTCACATAGAACATGTTAGAGCCAAAGGACCAGGCAGTTGCTGACCGGCCGTTGTCCGACTCGAACGCTGCTCGGAAAGTACCAACGGGGGTGGTATAGCTAACGACATCGTAAGGTGCAGAAGTGTTCTTGCCCCAGTCGTAGGTCACACCGCCCATGATCATCTTTGCGAACTGTGCTGTGGCTGTCTCGAACTCAAAGACATCAGCGCTGACTGTCATCTCACTGTCTGCGACGGACCCTTCAGCCTTGAAGGCGAAGTCGTGCATATTCACGTCTGCAAAGTAGTTGAGTGCCAGTGAACGGTTCTCCAAGTTATCGCGACCGCCGATCACGTCGACATCCCAGTTTCCAACATAGTTGTCTACTTTGATGTCAGCATAGTTGTTCAGTGACTCTTCGTCAATGTATCCTTGGAAGTGCACTAGGAATGAGAGTTCATCGATGGTGACCTGAGTTGGCCGCTCATCGAATGTCCTAAGGTCAGAACCAGTCATGAAGCCATCGTACCAACCCCAATAGCCATCTAGAGTGAATGGGAA
>JAEOTX010000044.1 GCA_016839605.1 Candidatus Thorarchaeota archaeon
GACTAACTCAAGATTTGATTTGTCCAGAGTTGATGGTCCCCAGTCGAAACATGCGGCTAGAGAGCGGCATAACACGTCTATTCTTTTACCAGATCCTGGCAGGTCTTGGAAAAGGAAATCTCCATCTTCAGAGAGTCCAGGGAGGTGGAGGATGAATCTCAGATGCGCCACTTGTTCCATCATTTGGAGAACCAGCTAATATGATGGGTCCATTGACATTCGCAGGACTGTAGTATCTGACATGCTGAGTTTGGCCTAATAGCGGCGTCGGCTAGGTTTCGTTTTTCGTTCAGTTGCTTGTCTAATCTGGACCTTTCCAGAATGCACTGCACAGCTTACACAGTAATACTGTGTGACTTTGCGAGTCTGAATGAAGCTTCCTTGCTGTCGGAGTTCACGTGCTAACTGTGGATCGACTGCAGAGACCCGCTTTGTGTATCTCTTGGCCTTGTCAGCCGGGACCATTCGTCCACACTTGGAGCATTGGATGCTTTTGGACTTTCCCGAGCTGCCTTTGCTTCGGCCACCGGACTTTCTTTTTTTACCCAAATAAGCTCACCATTGCTGGTTCTGAAATCGCCCAAGAGGCTTGGCCTTAAAACGTTGTGCATGGCACAATTCGACAACAACACCAGACGGCTATCTTGCAGGTTTAGAAATAGGGTGAGATTGTTTCCAATACCTTCTCAATAATCTCGTTGTTTGATTCAATTAGCATCTCGTGTTCTTCACGGTCAATCTGGTCTTCTAATTTAGGAATTTTCTTGCCCTGCAAGCCATCCAGACTCGCTCCTATGCTTGGACCAAGTGCAAAAGGACTATACCCCCCTTCAAGGATCCAGAAAGAGCCTCGTATCCCCAGAGAATTAACAACCTTCTCTATCTGGTCCCCAATATACCAGTAAGTCCTCGAATCCACATCCATATTCCCTACAGGATCCGCATAGTGGGCATCAAAACCAGCTGAAATCCCAATAATGTCTGGCTTGAAACTTTCCAATGCAGGAATTGCAATCCGTTTTACCGCTGATTGATATGATACATCGTGGGTGGATTCAACTAAGGGGATGTTGATGTTGGTGCCTCTGCCCTCGCCATGGCCTATTTCATCGAAATGCCCTACTCCGAAGTTCTCATAGTCATACTCATGCAGGGAAATATACTGGACATTTGGATCTGCATAGAAGATTTCTGCAGTGCCGTTTCCGTAGTGGTTGTCTATATCGAGAATCGATATGCGATCCATATCGTTTCGTCCCATTATTGACCTTGAAGCAACAGCAATATTGTTGAAGTAGCACAGTCCCATCGATGTTGAAGTCGTTGCATGATGCCCAGGTGGTCTCACAAGGGCGAAGGAATGACTGGTCTTCCCTTCTGCTACTGATTTTGCGGCTTCAATCGCACCACCGAGTGCATGCAATGCAGAACGGAGCAAGTCAGGACTCGCATAGGATGACTCACCTAGATATCCGCTTCCTAAGTCTGACATTATCTCAACTGTATGGACAAGATATGGTGAATGGACTAGCAATGCATCTTCGAGCTTCGCCCGATTTGCTTTAGTCACCTTCATCCCCTCCAGCACACCATTTTCTTGGAGGTACCTGAAAGCTAATTGAATTCTAAGCGGGGTCTCAAATGCTTCGATATGTGGCCTAGGGAATGGCTGATGATGGGTATCAGTCAGCGGTTGATGGATGAAAGCCATTTTCTGCTTTGTCAATTCAAGCTCCACCTCCAGAATGAATAAGGGCCTCCTTAAACACTTTCACTTCATTGAAGGAAATGCGGGCTCAGCAAGAAGTACCCAGTTCACCATTATGTTTAGCAGCTTCGAGGCGGTTTCAGTCTTCTCTGTTGGGGTTAGGCCATTAATGGAAAACGCCTCCATGTGTGAATCAATGTGATCTTTCACATTTGTCCATTTTCTTTTTTCTTCTATCCATAGATGTCCATTTCTTTCGAAAGCATCAGGGTGTGCCTTTCTGAAACTGTCTGTAGCATCTTTCAGCGAAGTAGGTGGGCCCCTTCTTTCAAATTGCTTTGATATCGATGGATTCTCCACAATGAACCCAAGCGCATATGATGAGCTCTCAAAGTATACCTCGGCGAGTACTTCTCCAAATCGAACTTCACCTGTGCTTTCTCTCGAGAGATCGCTAGCTACCTTTCTTGCAAAGCTATGAAGCTTGTCTCTCAGGACAGTATAGTGAATTGAACCGTCTGACTTGAATTCGTGAACAGAACTATGTTTGTCAAACCATTTCGGAACAGGAGTTGTTGGGATTGGTGTCTCAAGAAGGAGTTCTCTGACCAGGTCATAATCCTCCTCCTTGGCCGCAGATATTAATCGACTCGATAAAACCTTCAAGAGCCTGAACGATCGTTGATCAAAACTTGAAGCGACATTTCTCCCTGGGTCCGTGGGATCCATGATGAAGATGTTGTCATCTTTGAAGGCTGGTATTTTTCTGAGGTCATCCAATTTTCGGTGAAATGGGTCAACTGGAATTGTGTCGAGCTCAAGTATGGTTTTGATGGCATCATCAACTCCACCTTTCAAAATGACCAAGAGCTCCAATGCATACCCTGTGAATCCCATGCGTCCAACTGCACATCTATCCGCATATGCGTGGCTAGCCCGCACGAATGACTTCAGAATCCTTGCATCATCTCGAAGCTCACCAATATTGTTGAATACGTACTCTGAGTGATGAATGGTCCTGTCCATTGCAGTGATTGGTCCGTTCTTCTCTAACTCCTCCGAATCAATCAGGAAGCATGACACGATGTCAACTTCGAATCCCATCATTTCCAATGACAAGTAAGGATGCTGAGAGAAGGTCTTCTGAAGCGAATCAATGGTCAATCCATGCATAGCAGGTATGAACCAGTTATCTACCATGCTGTCCATGAGGTCGTCAACAGCCTCTCCTCTCTTCTTGCTGTCCTTTGCTAGTAGATCTGAGAAATCGTCTTGCGATAGAATCACAAAGAGGTCAATATCTGACGCTCCTCTGAGTTGTGTCTGTTTCTTCCCTGTTGAACCCTGAGGCTCAATCGAATGGTATGAAAACCCATTCGCTGCAGCATAGCGCTCAAGGCTCCGCCTAAGACTATCAATTACAAAGGCTTGATTTTTGATCTCAACCTTGGTCGGCATAATCTCTGCGAGAATAACAGATGCCGTTTCTTTAGAGATTATGGAGTCCACTTTGAAGACCTACGGTCTAAGACGCCGTAGGCGCTTTGAATGTTCGCCTCCTCTTTCTCCCTAGGTTTAAAGCCGAGCTGGTAGACATAGAAGCATCCCAAAACATCAAGAAATGATGAGGAGTAGCCTCTTGTGACTTCCATTATTCCAATCGTAATCAGCATCCTCCGCTGCGAGGAACAATATCTTTTTCTGAAGCGTGCAAACTCCCCCTATGAGAACCTGTGGAGCTTAGTTGGCGGAAAGGTGGGAATTGGTGAGCATATACTTGATGCTGCCAAGCGGGAAGTTCTGGAGGAAACAGGTGCAAATTCTCTCTCAAACTATGAATATCGGGGAGTCGTTTCGGAAAGGCTTGTTAAAAGTGATGGGGCTCTCTTGACTCATTTCCTGATTTTTGTTGGTTATGGAGAAATTGATAGTTATTTGGAATCGCACAGAGAAGGCGAGCTTTTCCTCTTTTCCATGGAAGAAATCGATGCGCATCGTTCCGAGTTTCTTCCCTCGGATTGGTTTATGTTTGACAGTTTTAGAGAAACAAGCGACGAGTCAAATCAATACGAAACAGAGCTCGAGCATGACAATGGCAGGTACACACTCAATTACTACAGGAAGGCTGAATAGTGCAACTTGGTGAGATTGAAATAGAGCCTTTGGCTGCAGAGAGTCTTGGAGTGCGGTCATTTTGCACATTGGTGAAGACTCCTGACATACGGTTAGTTCTCGATCCCTCAGCAGCCCTGGCAATGCGTGAGCGTCTAGAACCTCATCCAATTGAGTATCAGATTCTCATCAAGAGCCTCGAAAGAATCTTTGTTGAATCCAGAAAGGCGGATGTTCTCTCAATATCTCACTATCATTATGATCATGTTCGTCCAGGCTTCACAGATTTTCGCTACAATCTGAGTTCGCGAGAGGAGCTTCAAAGACTGTTCGATGGAAAAACTGTTCTTGCGAAGGACAATAGGGAAAACATCAATCCCTCTCAGAGACGAAGAGGTTTCTATTTTGAGAAGGATGTCCAATCGATATCGGAGGAGATTCATTGGAGTGATGGTACAGCTTTTGAATTTGGGGCAACAAAAGTCACATGTTCAAGCCCTCTCTCCCACGGCCCCTCCGATACAAAACTAGGCTATGTCATTGCAACCACAATCGAATACGAAGGAAGCTCTGTAATGTTTGCCCCGGATCTTCAGGGTCCGGTTGTTCAGGAGGATTTGGCATACATCTTATCATCTTCTCCTGATTTACTATTAGTTGGGGGCCCTCCGCTCTATCTGAAGAAATTCGAGGAGCGCCACAGACAATCTGCATTTCAATCGTTGACAAGACTTGTCACTGAGATTCCCCTAGTTGTCGTTGACCATCATCTCATGAGATCGAAGGACTGGCTCAATTGGCTGGGACCAATAAAAGTTGCAGCGGAAAGAGCAGGTAATCAAATTATGAGTATTGCAGAGATGTTAGGGACCGAGAATCGATGTCTGGAATCGATGAGAACTAGTCTCTACTCCGAGCAGCCTCCAGAATCTGATTTTATGCGTTGGACTGATGCTACTGATGAGTACAAGAAAAGTAATCTTCCACCCTTGAACATTGCTTTGGATAAATCGAGGACATCATAGACACCTTTTAGGGCATTCATCACAAGAATTGCGATGAAAGCAAAGAGACAACATTGATGAATGGTCTCTCTCGGTGAGAGAGCCGGGAACTGCACAAGAGGCATAATTGTCCTGTACTGCTCTCCTGAATCCGTCGGTGAATGGTAGTGAATCCGAAACAGAATGATGAAGTAAAAAAGCCCTCAGACGGCTCCACTCGCAAGTTGCTTGATCGTTTCAAGAGTGCAGTGAGTGAGGCTGATGAGTTGCTGGCTAAGGAGCAGCATCAGCAAGCAATGGCATTATACTATGAGGCGAGTCAGTCTGCAGACGAGATGTCCGAGCGTTTCCTCACCCTTCTTGTTAGAACTTCACCGAATAATGACTTTCGCACCCTTCTCATTGAGGTCATTAGCTGGCGCTTGAGATACATTACCGCTCAGTATGATTATCATCTCGCAGTGGCTCAGACTCTTGGCGGGTTGCCCCGACAGGAGTGGATTGCTAGACTGGAGACTCTGCTTGTTCTAGCTCAGACTTGGGTTGATAAATTACTACCATTCCAGAAAGAGGTTAACGAGCCTGGTCTCAGGGGAAGGATTGATGATGTATTATCGGACTGGGTGGCAGGCATCCGCAGTCTGATTGACAAACTTATGAACTGGGGTATGGCTAGCGCTCAAGCATCTAGAGTGCTTGAATGGGCGAAGGACAATGGTCTGGAATGATATGTCAACTAGAGGTTGCTATTCATCATCTTTTGATTTGCCCTCAACATAAGTGACCGCAACCTCTGTATCAGCTAGTTGCAGATGGCTATCAACATAACATACCAAGTAGTGATCCTCGTGCTTGACGACTATAGCCACTGGAAAACGTGTGACTTTCTTGAGTGCCTCTTCTGGTACTTTCCAAGAAATCGTCTTCTTACAGACGGGGCACTGCAACCACTTTAGGCCTTCAGCCATCTAAACCACCTTCGTAAATAGGGGCCGGCGATTGAGAGTCTACAATCGTACTAAAAACGTTTGCTGCTCTATTGATTATCAAAGCCCGCGAATCAGCTTCATTCTTACTATGATTCGAATATCAATGTTAATCGGATGTTGCAAAGGAAATCACTCACCCAAATCGAGGTCCCAAGCGCCAGGGTCTTTCAAGTCCCTGCTCATGATTGGTCCCTTTCTGTCAACAAGTGCTGAGATATCATATCTGTCCGTGTCTACCACGAGCTCTCCTGAGTCCTTGTCATAGTAAGCAGGAATCAGTCCTTCCTGAATCCCCTTTCTCACAAGTTTCGCTAGTTTTTCTTCCTTCATGCCGGTGCTTTCAACTAGACTCGTCATTGTGACAGCTGCCTCTGATTCCAATGATGTACGAATGAAACCTGTAAGAATCAGGTAGAGATATCTATGGGCCTTGCGGATAGTCTGTCTATCCACTGCCGCTTGGAGAATCTCGTCGATATAGAGATCTGCATCTCCAAAGTGGTATTCGCTCAGCATCAAGGCAAAGATGATCAGTTCTCTAATCTGCCCCTTTGTGGTTTCAGCGGCTGCATGGATAAGTTGCTTTGCCAGATCAATGTCGCCTCCTGTAATGGCGCACAGGGAGCCTTCCACAAAGTAGGATGGGTCTTTCTCTTTCTCAGCGGCTAGAATGTATGCTTCTGATGCGATTTGACAGTCAATCTCGAACTTATCATGATGCCCCTCTTTAATCCACGAATACCCCCCTTCGATCATAACATTGGCAGCTTTTGAATACCGATGCGCCAGCATTGCGTGCTCGTAGGCACGTTCAAAGCAGTTAGCGGCCCTGGCAAAAGATTCCCATCGTCTCCAACACTCTGCAGCTGCTGCAAAGAGGTCCATCGCTTCTTCATTGAGCCCATCGATAGCTTTCTCTTCAGCGAGTTCCTCTTGTTTGCTGCATTCGGCCTTCTGCATCTTGGGGTGCGCTCCAAAAAGGTGTGGAAACCTGGCTGATTTCACTTCTTAAGCTTTGGATTCAGCCAGGTCAAGCTAAGAATTTGCAGAATCTACCTGATGGCTCCATCCTTCATGTGAAGAACGCGTTTGGCATACTTAGTCAAGTCCTCATTATGAGTGACCAAGACGACTGTCATATTCTTCTCTTTAGCGAGAGTTGAGATGTCCTTCATTATGCTGTCGCCAATCTTGCTGTCAAGATTTCCTGTCGGTTCGTCACAGAAGAGAATTGGTGGCTTATTCACAAGAGCTCTAGCAATTGCCACGCGCTGCTGTTCACCACCGGACATTTGTCGTGGAAAGTGGTCTCTTCTTTCTAGCATGTCGACATCTCGAAGAACTTCAAGGGTCATCTTCTCTTGAGTTTCCTTGGTCAGCTCTTCATTAGGCCAGAGCACCGATTCAACATTCTCGTATGCGGTAAGGTCCTCAATGAGTAGGAATGCCTGAAAAACAAATCCTATCTTCTGAGCTCTTACCTTAGGTAGGTCTCTCTCGCTGATGAGTGTGACATCTACGGCATCTAGTAGGACCCGTCCTCCACTTGGTTGTTCAAGTCCTGCCATCACATGAAGCAGAGTGGATTTACCACATCCCGAAGGTCCAACGACGGCTACAAATTCTCCTTGCTGAATCTCAAGATCGATGCTCTTCAGTGCAGCAACAGTGTTCTTGCCCTTGCCAAACTCCTTGTTAACATCTTCAAGCTGTATTATTGCCATGTTTCATTCCTCCCTCAACGCTCTCATTGGCGGTATCATCATAGCTCTACGTTGGGCTAAGTAGAGACCCGGCAACTGCAATCCTACAATCACAACCAATGTGATCATAAGGTCCGCTAGTGGAACAGCAATCAGTGACTGCAGACCATCAAGAAATCCTGTGTCAAATAATGGCTCAAAGTAAGCAACTAAGCCTAGTAATTCCACACTCACCTGAAACACTAATAGAAATGCTGAGAGTGAAACAAGGACCACCTCTCCTACCATTACCAAAAAGATGTCATTATTGTTCCATGACACACATTTGAGAATGGCAATATCTTTGGCCCTAGACTGTGCTATTAGAATTGCATAGAGGGTTGCCAACACGAATGCAGCGAAAAGCCAAAGGAGCTGATCCACTCCTGATGACAAGCCACGTGACACCATCACTATGAGAAACGCATAGATGACAACGAATGTTATCACACGTTTCTTGGCGCGAAACGCGAATTTTATACTCTTGAAAAGAACTCTGAGATTCAATGGCGTGAAACCTCCGAATACTGGCCCATTGTGTTTTGATTGACAGACTTATACTAATTTGTGTTGTGGGGGGGAATGGGTTCGGTATTGCATCACGCTGATTCAGGGTCATCGTTCCTCAAGATTGGTCCTCCATCCCTTGGCCACAGCTCACGGCGTAGTAGGTCTCTAATCGCTACCCTGATTGCCTCACTTCTAGACGGATACATGCCAATTTCAACTAGCTTGTCCAATCCGTCTGCATAAATCTCACTCATTTTCACGGTGATAAGCCGCATGCTGCGTCGTCCTCCCGAACAGGTACGACCCGGGTAACACCTGTTATAATCTCTTCCAGATACAAACACAAAACTGTGAATAGGGCGCCAACCTATTTTGAAGGTCGAAGGGATTTGCTACTCCATTAAATGCCATAAAAGGCTAAATATGGTCAAAACCCAGCTGTCAATGATTCAAGGCACTATGCACCAAAGTTGTGCACTACCATAATCGATGTCACGAGGGACCAAATTGGCTAAAGCGTCAGAATTTGATTTCATGCGTAAGGTTGTCATGATCGGAGCTGGCGGTAGCGGAAAGACTGCACTTGTTAATCGGTTCCTCACACAGAAGTTTTCTGAACAGTATATAGTGACTATCGGTTCACAATTTGCCGTGAAGACTGTGGCTGTTCCAGACAACAATGGGAACTCCGTCGTCGTCAAGCTCCTGGTCTGGGATTTAGCTGGGCAGCAGCGTTTTGATTTCATTCGTGGAAGCTACTACAGAGGATCGAAGGGGGCTCTGCTAGTGTTTGACACAACGCGAAAGAGCACCTACATTGACCTTCCTAAGTGGATTGAGGAAACTGAGAATGCTCTGGGTGAACGCATCCCAATAATCCTACTTGCTAACAAGGTTGACTTGGCTGAAGATCGTGTCATAACTACCGAGATGGGGATGCAGTTTGTTGAAGAATACAACCTAGTAGCTTATCTGGAAACCAGTGCGCTGACCGGCCAAAACGTAGAGGAGGCCTTCAGTCTACTTGCTAAATCGAGCATAGACTAGGTCTTCAACAACCTCTGCATGGACCGAAACTACTATACCCAATTTAAAGCCCCGGAAAATCATTCCACAGTAACTATTTTGAAGTGAGTTCAATGGCAGGAAAAGAACTTGATATCAAACTCCTAGAAGACCTGTGTAATTCATTCGGTCCAAGCGGACATGAACATGAGGCACAGAAGATTGCTAGAGACTACGGAGCCAAATACGCTGATGAGGTCCTCTATGACCGTATGGGATCTGTTGTATTCCGCAGGGGGGACAAGGGCCCAAAGATAATGTTGGCTGGACACGTAGACGAGATTGGTTTCGTCATAACTGAGATCGATAAGAAGGGATTTCTCCGTTTTCACCAGCTAGGTGGATGGTGGGACCAGACCCTTCTCACACAGGAGGTTGTAATCAAGCCCTCTCGTGGAAACAAGAAGATAATTGGTGTAATAGGAGCGCCTCCACCACACGTTCTAGGCCCTGAACAACGCTCTAAGGTGGTCACAAAGGAAAAGATGTTCATTGACATTGGATGCAGCTCAGCAAAAGAAGTCAAAGAATTGGGAATCCGAGTCGGAGATCCAGGCGTGCCGAATGCCATCTTCAGAACAATGAATCGAACCCGGAAAGAAAAGAAGAATGAGGACGATAAGGATGCTGAAGAAGAAACCCGAGAAGTGACACTGGCTGTAGCAAAGGCCTTTGATGATCGGATTGGAGTTTTCATCGCTCTTGAAGTTCTCAGGAGGCTTTCCGAAGATGATATCTCGCACCCGAACATTGTCTATGCAGTTTCTACAACTCAAGAAGAGGTCGGACTGAGGGGTGCTAGAACTGCTGCTCAGATGCTTTTGCCAGATATTGGATTTGCACTAGATGTAGACGTTTCAGGTGATGTGCCTGGGGTTAAGGGGCTTGTTCAAAAGATGGGCAAAGGTGTAGCAATCTCCGCTGGCGATGGATCAATGATCCCGAATCCAAAGTTCCGTCAGTTTGTCCTCAACATTGCAGAGGAGAAGGGTCTCAGACATCAACCTGCATTTCTGAAATCTGGAGGGACTGATGCTGGTGTTATCCATATTACAGGAATGGGTGCTCCCTCACTGTTCATCGGAGTTCCGACAAGACACATACACTCCCACCATGGAATGCTTGACCTGACAGATGTTGAGAATGCTGTCGAGCTTCTAGTCGAAGTCATTAAGAGACTCGATGAAAAAACTGTCAAGAGCTTCACTGAACTCTAATTCTCCGGATAAAGCTGTTTGGTCCAGCTCTTGTATGCTGGACCAGATAGTTTCTATTAGCTGTGCAGGCTATCTCTCTCTCTTGCCATCAATAAACTCGTCAACACGCTTTCTGGCTTCAAAGTCATCGATTTGATATCTCGGATGCTTGAAACTGTAGGAGCTTATGCTTGAGAGCTCGCCTCCAATACCACGATCAAGGGCTATCTTGACTGCTCTTGCAACATCAATGATGACTCCTGCTGAATTTGGTGAGTCCTGTACTGATAGTTTGAGATCAAGATCAATTGGCAAGTCGCCAAATGCTTTCGAACGCATGCTGATGTAACAGACCTTGTTGTCGTCAAGAAACGGAACATAATCGCTAGGTCCGATCTTGGTGGGGAGTTCGTACTCCACACAGCTAGTGACTGCCTCTGTCTTGCTAATCCGCTTGGAGCTTAGCCTATCTTCAACCTGCATGTTTTCAAAGTCAGTATTCCCGCCGATGTTCAACTGGTAGGTATTATCTAGGATTAATCCTCGCTTGTCAAATAACTGTGCAAGTACTCTGTGCAGAATGGTGGCACCAAGTTGACTCTTGATGTCATCACCCGCACATGGAAGTCCCTTTGCTAAGAATCCCTTTGCAATTGGGTCTTCTGGATCTGATACGATAAACTCTGGTATTGCGTTGATGAAACCAATGCCTGCCTCTAGTGCTGCTTCAGCATAGAATCGCGAACTGTCAGCGCTACCTACAGGGAGATAGCTGACCAGCATATCTGCCTTTGACTTCTTGAGTTCCTCCATAACATCAACAGATTCCATCTCGTTCTCATCGTAGGCGAAGAACGATTCCCTCATATGAGGAGCAACTCCGTCTGAAATTGGACCTGGCAACACCTTTACACCAGTCTTGGGGACATCAGGGCTGAAAGGCACACAACAATTAGGCTCTTCCCATATTGCATCAGCAATGTCCTTTCCAATTTTCCTTCTGTTGGCTTCGAAAGCTGCAACAAACTTCAGGTCCTTCGGGAAATACCCGCCGAAATCAACATGCATTAGACCAGGTACTTCATCCTCGGCCTTCGAGTCTTTGTAATAGTGCACTCCCTGGATAAGTGCTGATGCGCAGTTTCCAAGTCCTGCAATCGCTATGCGAACGTCTCCCATGAGATTACACCTCTTCTCAGGTATTCTATAGTCATAGAATAGTTTCACTTTTTAAAACTTGTGAGCTAGTCCTTTTCCTCATCATCCACCTTGTCATCATCAATTTTTGGGATATAATCTGAGTAGAGTAGCTTTTTAGCTGATTCAACTGTCTTAGCTCCAATGCCAGGTAATTGAGACCACTCATCAGTTCGAGTGATAATTTCAAATGGGGAACCAAATTTCTCTAGGAGACTTCTAGCTCGCACAACGTTGATTCCGGGGAAGCCAGCTATGAAGAATTCCTGTTCATCTACGACAGAGCCTAGTCCCTTTCGCGTTCTGATTACTGGAAGTCTCTTCCCCTTCCCCTTATCCCTCTCAATTTGTTCAGTAACTAAGCCGAATAGCAGTCCTGCAGAATGCGACGCGTTAAATCCTGAGATTACTTGGATTCCTTTCTCCCGTACGCTTTCAATCAAGGCGTCTAGAGCGCTTGGATGAATATAGCTCGCCCTCTCCATGGTGACAACGTAAGGTCTGCCCTTCGTCTGTTTTGTCTTGAATGGTACATATACGCAACCCTTCATGGGGTCTCGTCGAATTGCAAGAATGTTCTCAATCAGAAGATACGGCTTTTCATATTGAAGAAGGGCATCCATCTGTTTTGTGAATCGAGGTACTCCAGCTGCACTGCCTTTTAGCGTGTTGACAAGGTCTGATACTGTTTTCCTCTCAATAGCTACGCCCTCAGGTCCCAATACATCTCCGATGGGTATCTTCTCCACAGTATAGGAAATCTCTTCCTTGTCAAGCATGCTCATTAGTTGTTTGACGGCATTTGTACGTTTTCCACCTGTTTCATGAACATCAATAACAACTTCAGGGACATTCCCAAACAGGTCCATTTGCATATTGATTCCTCTCAGAAAAGCGTCATTACAGCCGCCATCGAGACTTCGCGAGCGAGATTCGGATCATCAGCTGATCCAATGATAATGACATCGTTTTCCGCAGGTCTTAGACTCTCTAAAATAAGAAGAGTTTCTCTCTCATACTCTATGAGTGTTTGAAAGTCATCTGGCGGCATGACTATGGAGCCATGCTTCATAATCAGAGTAGTCGCTCCAGCGCTATCGTAGCCGCCCCTTATGATGGCTTCATCTCGCTGCCTAATCCCGTCTCTTACATCATCGCCTTTGTTCCTTACTAGGTTTGCATAGGCGTTCTCATACATGACAAGGGCTGACGCGTCGAGGAAAAGGCCCAATGGGACTTCTTTCGAAACCTCATCGAAGAGCTGCTGACCCTTCTCAGTCAATCTCTGTCCTTGTTTGCCTTCAGGGGAAATATACCCCGATTCAGTCAATCTCTTCAGGAGTGTGCGTGCACTTCCCTCCCCTACGGACAGATTCTGACAGAGTTCATACCTGCCGAGTGGTTGCTCCCGTCCAATCATCACCAAGGTAACTGCTGCATGATGCGGTCCAAATGCAGGAGCCACTCTGCCGTCCGCTGCTCCTACAAGACGAACGAATTTCTCTTTCCAAGACACATTAGGACGCTCCAATCTCTTCTCTCCAGGTTCACTTTTTACTCTTCTCTCAGGATGGACAATTGAGTTCCAGGGTCCCAAATGAGGGAAGCAAACTGACTCCGTATTATGCTATCAAGACGCAACGTAACTCCAGCAAAGATGATCGCATTTGATACAACATGTATGATCATGAATGATAAGCCGGCTAGTAGCGTAATCCAATAGGAAATACCAGTTGCCCATGCATAACCCAAGTTTGTGAGCAAATCGAAGTAGAATGTTAGAAATGCTCCTACAATTCCTAGTTGCCAATCCTTAGTCAATCGTGAAGATGCAGATTGGCCGCTTAATCCTATGAGTGAGCCCGCGAAGGCGATGTAAACCCATCCAATTAGCTGGGTGATCCATATCTGAGGAATCAGCCCTCCCCACGGATTGATCGACCCAAAGATAATCGCTGTCAGCAATGCACTTGACGCACTGATGCGAAATCCAAAAACATAGCCTGTGATGAAGAGTATTGCTGACCCGAGCTCGACGTTGGGTATTCCTACAAAGATATAGTTCCCAGTAAGAGCAAGCCCTGTCATTATTGCAGTTATAGAAACCCGACGGCTCATGTTAATGCTTGAATCTGAACGGGCTTCTTGCTGCAAATTACTGTCACTCCTATCTTCGTATCTTAATTATTGCCACCGCTAACACTGCAACCAGAGCAATCGCGACGCCTACCCAGAGAAAGGTGGGATCAACTGACGGAACATAAATCCCCTCAAGCTCTAGGATTAGCGAATATGGGGTTCCAAATGAGTAGCTAGTATTCGCCTTTACCATGACTCCAGTCACCAAATCATACGCTAGCGTAGTCAGTTGTGGATCGCCAAAGCTCACAGGATCCTGTTCATACTCGAAGATTATACAATTGTAGGATGTGCCATTAGCGACAACTTCCCCGAATGAGGATTCCATAGTCCCGTTGAGATAGTTGCCAGCAACCCTTTCGGCGGAGGCATATGCGGTCTGATTCAAATCCTCTATGTTTGTGTCACCTATTTCCACGATGAGACCGGGAAACCATGGAGTGAGTCCCCAGACTCCTAAGATCAAATCCATAGCAATCTCAGTATCATTCGATGTCCAGGTGGCATTGCCAAGAGTCAGCTCTCCTCCGATATCATCACCAACGCGAGTCACATCAAATATCATCTGACTGTCCTTTTCAGCAATCCATGCTTCTGTTCCTGACCAAAAGAGTGCAAATGCATCATTTGGAGCATCTTCAACAGTCCATGCTATTCTGGTACTGACTGAAACTCTTGGCGATAAATCTGGACTATTGCCAGTCGGAGTTATCACAGCTGGAGCGAATAAGAAGAGTGTGACAATAATCAAAGTAATTCCAAGATTCTTCATTGCTATCAGTTCCTTCCATTCAACGAGTACAAAACAATCAGAAAGCCTATTCCAAGAACTCCAAGCACAATTGTGCCAAGTAGAAGAGAATTGTCTGGCGCTGTAGGATTCGGATTACCAACCTGCGATGTTGTATATCTCCAAACAATGGTGTCATTATCTTGAATCTGATAGGCGTTTGCAGATACAACGCTGAGCTCGCTATTAACCCAATATTGCCACCAAAGCCCTGCGTCATCGCTCTCGGAAACGCCACCAATTGACTTTACAAACGCTAGGTTACCGAACCAATCAACTCCTACGGGGAGAACTGACTCGGTAGCTTCTAGAACATTAGCTCCACGGACATCTTCGTAAGTGTTTATGGTCCCGTTTCCAAAATCTACCTGCAGTGTCACATTTCTTGCCAAAGCTATTGTATGATTTCGATCTGTGACTGAGAGCCCTGCAATCCCTGTTGGCATGAGTGTTATTGTCAATGCCACAATCTGGATGATTCTCAGAAGCTTCACAATCGACACGGTCCTAGGATAGGTTAACCTATCCTACGAAGAATCGGTAATAAACGTTGCTAACTCATTCTGACTATCCGAAGTTGGGCCGTGGACACCCGAAATAGCGAATCGGGGGCATGAGAACTCTGCAAGGGGACCTTGGCCCCCCTATAAAGGGGACCCAAAGAACGAACGAACGCGGTTGGACGCAAGTCGCTATCGCAGTTTGTTACATGGGAGGGGGATGCCCTACCGATTTCTCACCTCGAGTGTCCACGTCGAGAATAATACCTTGAGATCCCCTTTGGTCCTCACATGAATACTGATTCATGTTCCTAATAAACATTGTATGGCGATAGGAAGGTACTCATGAGTGAGTACGCGATATTATCCAGATATATTACATGACCGAAGCATCTAATACAATACTGGGTCCGGGAGTTTAGTACATGACCTAGGAGAAATCTCAACAGTGAAGGGAATGCTCTTTGTCTTGGAGGGTGTTGATGGGGCTGGAAAAACAGCTGTATGTGATAGACTAGTTGACATCCTTAGCGATGAAGGTCATGACGTGATACGGCTAAGAGAGCCAACTGATGAGAATGAGTGGGGTCAAGAGATACGAGCTCGCTCCCCAAAAGGTGAACTGACACCTCAAGAGGAGCTTGAACTCTTTATCCGTGACAGAGAATGGCATGTCCAAAATCGGATTCTACCGGCACTTGAATCTGGGAAAATCATCCTCATGGACCGGTATTTCTTTGCGACTGGTGCATATCAATCCACAAGCACAGGCCTGCACTGGATGGATATATTGAAGCGCAACAGAGAAGAGATTTCTGCGCCAGAACCAGACATAGTGTTCATACTTGATGTTCCCATCGAAACTGGTCTCAAGAGGGTCAGTGAGAGAAAGGGCAGTCTAAATGAGCAGTTCGAACAATATGGCCGATTGGTCAAGGTACGAAAGGCATACCTCGAGATGACCGAAGCTGACACAGGCAATTTCATCTTTATCGATGCAAGAAGATCTATCGAACTTGTGGTCGCCGAGGTCCATTATCATGTAGATAAGTACATTCGAGAGCGCCAAAATGAGGTAAGTTGAGTTCCAAAAGGCTTCAAAATAACGCCCCGGTGGGTTACGCGAAGCCTCTAGTGACAAGCTTTTTTAGGTAGCCACGGCTGAACGTCTCAGACTAGCTCCTATAGACCAGTCTATACAGGGACCGGAGATAGATAGAATGCCCGTTGCCATGCTCTTGATTGATTGGGACAGCAAAATCGGCGCAGTGCTGAAAGCTAAGGTTCCAACGGACTTCGCGGACTACTACCGAGAAGACTTGAATACAGAGATTATGAGGATTTTTACTTCACACGCTATGGGTGATGCCACAGCAGGATTTTCATCCCTCAGTGTTCGCATTGGAGGGGAAGAGTATAATGTGGCCTCCTATTATACGGGGATAGTGAGAGAGGAAGAGCAATACTGTATCAGTTTGCTTCTAACCCCCTCTGAGGATCCCAAGATCTACGAGGCTGCCATCACTTCAATTGTGTCGCCATTGACAAATGCTGTAGTCGCGATGACGGATGCTGAGCTCAAGACTGAGCTCGATAACACATACCGGAGAATCATTCGACTTGCTGGTATGACTGATGAATCCAGACTTGCCCGTCTCTTCTCAGATGAGATCTCTCGAGCCGTCTTTCCAAAGCTCTGGAAAGGAGGCATCTCCAAGGAGGATCTTGAGGAGTGGCTCAAGATGGTCACTGGTCTGCCCAGTGTATCTGTCGATTCAATCATTGCTCCATTTGAGGAGCTTGGTCTCGTTAAGAGCGAATGGGTTGATGAAATCGGCCGTACTTGTGTCTTCATGATAAAGGACCTTGAGGTGTTCCGTGCGCCTCCATTGCTATCAATGGAATCTGCGGGATCTGTTCTTGACCCTGAGCTCACAGCAGAGTACAAGTCTGAGGTTCTTGAATTCCTCACAGAATGGCAAAAGACACCAGAGGATACAGTCTCAGTAGCTTCCATTCTTGCAGATCCTGACTGCTATGATACTTTGAATGAGCTCCGGCGGAGACCCGTAAACATCTCTGAGCTCGAAGCTACTCTCGGAATTCCCCCGAAGGAATTGAAGCAGGCTGTTCAGACATTGAAGAAGTTTAGAGTGGTTTCAGAAAGAAGAAGAAAGGGAGCATCTGGCGAATATGACAAATGGCTGTTCCTCCTCAACGATATTCGTGTGAGGCTCTTCTTCCCAGAGTACTTCCTCCAGACGCTAGTCACCGAGCTGGAGAAGACTCCTGACGACCCAAAGGCAATGGAGATGGTCCATCATCACCTTCGCCTTCTGAGAGACAACTTCCCGCGATAAACACCTGACATCGGCTCATCTCATACGTAATGCATTACAGTAAACGCCATTCTTGCACAGTGGGCCTTTTTTGGTACCGCTAACGGTCTATGAACCGCCTTTTCGTTATTTCGGAAACCAGAAAGCTTCATATGTTGCATCATCAAGGACTCCGGTGGTCTGCACCTTAGGGTGCTGGCTGCCTTTGTCGCGGAACGCACGACTTCCCCGTCAAAAGAACTCGAATTCACAACACACGGTCCCTTACGAGTTCTAGCATTGGACTCTTGAAGCGTGCGCTTCAAGAGGATGAATCCCCTTGCAAACAATACTTGCGCAAAAGAGAATTTTCGCGTGCGTTCGGCCTGAAGGCCCGACGGATGCGGAGGATCGCCTAGCGAGCCTCTGCGTCCCAACATAATCTATCTGTTTTCTGCCACCTTAGTATCCTGTATAAAGCAACATACCGTGAAATACGAAGGGTTGACCGTGAATGCTTTAAAATAGCATTCAAACCTAGACCTAGTACTGAAAATATCGCATGACCTCCCAATTAGATGGTGAAACCTAGTTGATCATCAAGACCTACCTGATACGAATATCCACAAGCCAAATCTTGGCAACATCAGAGTATTGGCCAATAGAGGTTCCTGAAGATGAGATTCGTGAGTTTTTGAGAACCAGGAGTGAGATTAAGGAATCCTCTCCTGATACTTTCACAGAGCTACCTCTAATTATTGATGACAACAAGTATATGGCAGCAGAAGTGGTCGATGACCTTCTCCTGGTCTTTGTAACGGACACGCGAGAAGATGAGCGAGGAATTACGGATAAGCTGCGAGACGGAGCAGCTGCTATCAAGAATCGCATAGCCCAGTCTAGCCTTGAAACCATGATTAATGAGTACGCTTTTGTCATTGAATCATCCATTATTACCAAATTGAAGATCGCCTTAGTGGGCGAGGGTGGTGTTGGAAAGACAACTACTCTGCACTTACTTCTTGGAGACACCCCGCCAACACAATATGTTCCTACTATTGCACTCAATTTGGAAACCGTGGAGAATATTCGTTTTGGCAATTACTCTCTAGTCCTGTGGGACTTCGCGGGACAGGAACGATTCAGAAAACTGTGGCGTTTCTATTTCCATGGTGCAGATGTGATATTCCTGGTTTGTGACTCATCACTTCGTAATGTTATCATCAGCAAGGACATTCTCAAGCTAATCCGAAGGGATGCGCCTAAAGTTCCGTTGTTTGGAATTGCGAATAAACAGGATAAGCCCAACGTAATGAAGCCTGAAGTTGTACAGAAGATACTCGGAGTTCCCACATATCCAATGGTTGCTATAGACAAGAGCAGAAGGGATGAGATGCTTCGAATTCTCATGGACGCTGCTGCAGCCTATGTTGGTGTTGCTCTCCCTGATTTACCCGCCAGACAACTCCTCAGGTTTACTGACCAAGCCACGGAAGATGCTATTGCAGAGGTGGATGCGAGAGCTGCACGTCTGGAAGAAGATGAAGAGGTCTTTGAAGCCATAGAGGTCGTCGAGGAGATTTTTGTAGACGAAGATGGGCATGTAATTGAAGATGCAGACGACTACGAGATCATTGAAGAAGTTGTTGAGGAAGTCGAAATTCCATTCGAAGATGATGAACCTGTAGAAGCTGACTTGATTGAAGAGGCGCCAGTTGAACTGCCAGACGAAGATGAACTCGCTGCAGAAGAGCCATTTGAGGAAGAGGTCAAAGAGGAAACACCGATTATTGTTGAACAACCTGCTATGGAATCTATTGAAGCCCCTGTTGAGGAAGAAGCGCCATCTGTCGAAGAAATTGAACTCGTAGAGGTTGAGACCGCAGGAACTGAAGAAGAACCGGTGAAAATTGCTACAGAAGCGCCCCCAATAGAGGTAGAAGCCACCAACGAGGACAATGGGCGCCAAATGGCAATAGATCTCATCCATGAAGCGTTGGAAGCTGACGAGATAATTAGTGCTGAGATTGAAAAGGTTTCAAAAGAAGAGCTTGACACCGCATTGGAAGCATTCTCCCATGATGAAGTTCTTCCTGACGGAGAGGAAGAAGAATTTGACAAAGACCTAGATGAAGAGTTGAAGAGAGAGCTGGACTTGATTTTTGATGCGTATGAACCTTCGAGATTAGAAGATGAGGATATCCCTCCCGTGGACATGGATACAATCCTAGAGATAGATACGATTCTAGGCGGGTCTTCTAAAGATGAATCAAAGAAGGAACCCGATGAGTAGAAGCTAGAATCTTCTTTCCGGACCGCACGTAAGACTCATCTGTGACTATATACTCATCTCCATACATGTTCCAGAGCATCTGGAATTAACGAGGTTATCATTTGAAGCTGAATGAAGTTGAGATTGGCAAGAATGTATCTGACCTTGCAGTTCGAGTAGTTTCAGTTGCTCCTCCCCGGATTGTTAGAGCCAGAGGAGGCCGTAAGACTCAGCTCACGGAGGTCCTAGTAGCTGACCACACAGGAACCACAATTCTAAGTCTATGGGGTTTTGGCCAAGGCGCTGCACTTTCTGCTGGATTGGTCATCAAGATCACTGATGGCTGGGCTAAGGAGTGGCAGGGCAAGATGCAGCTCTCACTCGGGCATTCTGGACGCTTTGAAATCATTGAAGACGATGAGTCCCTACCATCTATCTCGGGGCTCAGAAAAAGGGCGCCAAGTGACGAGATAAGCGAGTAGGGCTTACTTGATGTCTTATGGTGATAGGAAGATGACCCTAGCATATCTATCTGGTCCTATAATCCACGCCGAGGACAGGCGTGACGATTTCTATAGAGTTGTCATTGATCTGCTAGAAGAGAATGGAGTTGAAGTATTTGCTCCTCAGTTTCTCCCACCTGTAAGTCCAGAGGAGATCTATGAACGCGACGTTCGCAATGTGCGAGCCTGTGATTTCCTTGTCGCAGAAGTTTCTAGCTCTTCTCATGGTGTTGGAATGGAGATTATGCTGGCAGTAGAGTTATCCAAGCCAATCCTTCTATTCTTTGATTCCAGCTCGAGACGGCTATCAAAAATGGTTTCAGGGGCCCCTGGAAAAGCACTCTTCAATTACCTAGATATCGACGACGTAGCGCAAGTACTTGGGAGAATCGATTTAAAAAATCTCATCGTAGACGAGTGCCCGGTTTGTGATTCTCAAGTAGTTGAAGCAACAGAGGACCAACTTCGCTGCGTTTCATGTAACTCATTGACAACCAGAGTGTGACGTCAAAATGGTGGAACAGCCTGAAAGTGAATCAAGTATCAGTTCACGTACCTTGCTGCTCTTGGTTCTTGCTGTGTCAATGGTATCGAGTGCAAGCATATTCATCAGATTCAGTGAATCTCCCCCGCTTGTCATCGTCTTCTGGAGGACGCTCTATGGGTCAATAGTAATGGCAAGTGTTGGTGCAATGAGAGGTGACCTCAAGGCTTTTCGAGGGCCTCAACTCAAAGCAACTTGGCTCTGGCTTGTCGCCATCGGCGTTGTGCTTTCTCTTCACTTCTCCACCTGGTTTACATCTTTGTTCATGACAACTGTGGCTGCCAGTGTAGTGCTTGTAAACGCCTCACCAATCTTCACAGCCATCTTTTCTACATTGATTCTTGGAGAATCATTAAGAAGAAAATCATGGGTGGGCGTTCTAGTTGCTGTAGGAGGCGCCATTCTTCTCGCCTGGAATGATCTGATGTCTGTAGGTTTCGGTGCGCTTACTGGTGATGCTCTTGCTCTCCTCAGTGCTTTCTTCCTAGCGATTTACTTCATAGGCGGAAGGAGATATGCAGAGGGCCTACCAATAACGGTATACACCTCGATAGTCTATCTATCAGCGGCAATTGCCACTCTGCCTCTCTGCTTTTCAATGGGTCTGAACGTACTTGTCTTTGAGCCTCGTGAAGTCATCATATTCTTAGCCCTGGCCATCTTTCCTACAGCGCTTGGACATTCAGTCAACAACTACTTGCTTACCTTGGTTCCCGCCTACGTAATTTCCTCTGCTGTGCTAGGGGAGCCAATTGGTGCGACGTTATTGGCCGCTGTATTTCTCAGCGAAATACCTACAGGACTAACACTCATTGGTTTTGGTGTAATTTTACTTGGAATTGCTCTTGTCTTAGCGGATATTGCCTCAAAAGAGCGCAGCAAAGACCTAACCCTTGATGACACCAATGGGACGGAGTCTTATGGCTTTGGTGGCGATTCCAACTGAGTCGGAAACTCTGACAACCTCATCAACGTCCTTGTATGCCCCAGGTGCTTCTTCTGCAATCACAATTCCTTTTGCAGCCTTTACAATAATGCCCTCACGCGCAAGACTGCTTTGAACCTCTTTCCCGTAGAACTGACGCTTTGCTCTACTTCTGCTCATGAAGCGGCCTGCTCCATGGGCTGTTGATCCAAATGTGAGTTCCATGCCCTTTGGATTCCCTAGAAGGATGTAGGATGCGGTTCCCATGGTGCCCGGTATCAGAACTGGCTGTCCTATGCTCTTATATTCCGATGGAGTTTCGGGGTGCTCTGCAGGAAACGCACGAGTTGCTCCCTTTCGGTGCACAACGACCTTTCTTCTCTGGCCCTCTATGTCATGCTCCTCTACTTTGCCCATGTTATGAGCAACATCATAAATCAGACGCATTTCCATGTCTTCTGGAGACTGTCCCATAATCTTTGAGAAGACTTCGCGTGTCCAATGCATCATAGTCTGCCTGTTGGCCCATGCAAAGTTGGCGGCTGCACTCATTGCACCGAGGTACGATTGTCCCTCCGGAGATGTTGTTGGTGCACAGCAGAGTTCTCTGTCTGGGACCTTGATATTGTACTTCACCATAGCCTGGGTCATTGTCTTGATGTAATCGCTACAGACTTGGTGGCCTAGACCTCTCGAGCCGCTATGGATCATGATTGTGACCTGTCCTTCTCGGGTTATTCCCATAGCTTTCGCAGCAGGCTCATCATAAATGGCATCAACAAGCTGTATCTCGAGAAAATGATTTCCGGAACCAAGTGTGCCTACTTGGCTTATCCCTCTCTTCTTCGCATGCTGTGACACTTTGGATGCATCTGCGATGTCGAGATTCCCATCTGCTTCAGTATGCTTTAGATCTTCCTCCCAACCATACCCTTCTTCGACAGCCCAGGCAGCACCTTCGTTAAGGACTTCTTCAACACCTCTTATTCCTGCAAGCTGGATCTTCCCGCTTCTACCTACACCGGTTGGCACCTCACGAAAGAGAGTGTCAATGAGCGATCTTACTTTTGGCCTGACATCCTTCTCATCTAAATTGGTGGTCAGGACTCGGACTCCACAGTTGATATCATAACCCACGCCCCCCGGTGATATTACTCCCCGTTCATAGTCAGTAGCGGCGACGCCACCAATTGGGAATCCGTATCCTTGATGGCCATCAGGCAGTATTGTGCTGTGAGAGTATATTCCAGGCAGACATGCAACGTTAGTTCCTTGTTCGAATGTCTTGTCCTGCTTCATCTTCTGGACAAGAGTACCAGAGGCATAGATTCTGACTGGTACCGTCATGCATGATTTTGTGCCCTGAGGAATCTCATACAGGTTCTCAGATAGCTTCTTGATATTCACGGCCTCTCTCTCCTGAATTGAATGAACCAATTTCTGATTGGTGCTATAAGGGTTGTGAAGCAGCCTTACAAGACATTTTATTACAGGGCCATTCAGTAAGCACTTTGGGCCTATGGCCACAAATATCGGAGGCGATGTACCAAGTGCAAAAAAAGCGACTGACTGCAATGGTTACTTCCCATGGATGAAGCTGTAAAGTCAAGCAAGGTGATCTAGATCGTCTTCTCGAGAAAACAGGTATTCTGGCGCTCGGCACCTCGTGTGCGAGTCAGATTGGAGATGATGCTGTGGTTCGCGTTATCAACGATCAGGTGGCTATAGTCGAAAATGTCGATGTATTCACTCCTATTCATGATGACCCACACACACAGGGAGAGATAGTGGCCTGCAATGCCACCAATGATGTCTTCGCGATGGGAGCGACTCAACTCATATCCCTTCAAGCTTTTATTGGCTATCCTAAAGAGATGGATGTGGATATCGCTGTTGGTGTTCTCCAAGGGATGAATGATTTCATGAAGCGCCACAACAGTAGTGTAAGTGGCGGCCAGACCATTACGAACCCCATCCCCGTATTCGGAGGAATCTGTCTTGGCGTTGCTCAGCCCCACGAAATCATCTACTCACATGGTGCCAAGCCTGGTAACAGAATTGTCTTGACGAAGCCACTAGGCATCCAATCTGCAATGAGGTCGTACAGAGATCTTCAGGATGAGAAGCGTGATGCACTCTTGGCGGAGTTCAACGAAATAAATCTCCGCAAGATGCAGGAAACTGCTGTGAATATCATGACGTTTAGTAATCTTGAGGTAGCTGAGGCTATGAGAGAGGTTGGTGCTCTGGCGGCAACTGATGTCACAGGATTCGGTTTACTGGGTCATGCTGGAAATGTTGCTACTAGAAGCGGTGTGGATATTCTAATTGATGAGATTCCGGTTATACATGGAAGTCTCGATCTAGCCGCCTTCTTTGGTCACAAGCTCAGACAGGGATTAGCAGCTGAAACCGCTGGAGGAATGCTAGTATTCCTCACTCCCGATAAGGTCGACAAGTTCTGTGACATATTAAGAGGGAAAGGGCTGCCATGCTGGACCATTGGCGAGACAGCAAAGCCTAAGGGAACGCCCGATGCCAAACTGGCTGAGGATGTACAGTTTATTGAGACTGGGTTCCCATGACAGCTTTCGAAAACCTCTGATGGGTTGAAAGCCGAGGACAACCGTCGCGAGCGGCCAGTCTCCTCTTCTCCATTAATCTCAATGAGTGAGGATTAATAGGAGCGAAATGGAACATGCTGAGTAGAAGACGGCAAACCATTTAACACTCAGAGTTTTACACTGAAATCAACCCTCCGCAAGAACATAGGTGCAGTCGGCATGAAGATTATCGTTACAGGGCCATACGAGTCTGGAAAAAGCCTAATTGTGAATCACATAACCGATGGCCAATGCATCAACATCGAACGTAGAGGCACAACAATTGCTATGGATCATGGCATGGCCAATGTCGGTGGGCTCAGTGTGTTTCTGTTTGGAACTCCAGGTCTTCTCAGATTCAGAACCATCAGAAAGATCCTGAGCGAGGGTGCAGATGGCATAATCTTCGCGGTTGACTCCGCCGACCCAGAGTCGGATGCGAGAGCTAAACTGTTCTTCAGAGAGATTGCATTCTTTCTCCCAGGAGTCCCTTGTGTCGTGGCTGCGAATAAGCAGGATCTACCTGAAGCTCGCCCAGTGGACCAACTCAGGAATAACATGACATTTCTAGCTGGCCAAGCCGTAATTCCGTGCTCTGCAAAGACGGGTGAAAACGTCGACCGACTTCTAAGAACTCTTCTTTTCCTAACTATGATGCAGTGGAGTGGTGTCTTCTCTAAATTCGCTGAGCATAGTGGAGCAAAAGATGGGCTCAAACGACTGATGAAAGGGCTAAATGTCGGACGGGAACAAGCTGTTGGATATCTCCGGAGGTTTGAGCTCAGAAAGCTCCTGGAAGTCCAGATTGGCGATGAGCGATTTGAAGTCAAGGACACCGTGAGAGCTCTACTAGAGAATCCCAACTTGATTATGGCTCGATAATAATACGCAGAAAGGCTCAAAAGAGAGAGAGTCCGCCACTTTCTTCACTTGAAGGTGTATCCCTCTTGAGCGACGAAGATACAGTACTTGATGATTTGGACCCAGCTGACTTGTTGGAGCAGGGCAATGCAGCCCTTGAAGCTGGAGCAAAGGATGATGCTGCAAAGATATTCAATGCAGTAGGAAACATCTACATGTCAGTCGCTGAATATGAAGAGGCTCTCAACTGCTTCAAGGACTCATTGGATATCTATACCGAGCTCAAGGACCAGGCTGGAATCAGTGATGCTTTGTATAATCTTGGAGTTGCACAGATTAACCTTGAGCAATGGGATGAAGCTGCAAAGTCCTGTGAGAAAGCAATGAAGCTCTTCCAAAAGACTTCCAATGATGATGGAGCTGCCGACGCAATGTATGCCTTTGCGCTGGCAAAACACGGGCTTGGAGAGTTTGATCAAGCTCTGTCCTTCTTCAAGAAGGCTCAGAAAGCCTACAAAGCTGTTGACAATCAACAGGGCGTAGCCAGTACCATCATGGATGTTGGCAACGCTTATGCAGACAAAGAAGACTGGGTGCCAGCTGATAAGGAGTTTAAAAAGGCGCTCAAGATTTATCGCACGATTGATGACAAAGCAGGAATTGCTGACGCCCTCTCTCTGCTCGGAGATATTGCAGAGATGAATGGGAATCAGAAGAAGTCTGCAGAGCACTTTACAGAGGCAGCTCAAAACTACATGGAAGCAGAGATTTTCGATATCGCAAGAGAAGTAGTAGAGCGAGCTGAGCAGAAGCTCTGGGACATTCCCAAATCCACTAGGCGTAGATTAAGAAGAGTGATTGACGATATAATCGATACATTGCCGGATGAGGAAGAACTAGAAGGCAAAGACGAGGACTTCGATGAAGAACTGCTTGATTTCGCAGAATAATAGCCCGTTGCTTGTGTCATTGGAAAAATCTTCCAAAATTGTGCAATTTACAGCCACATGAATAAACACTATATGCTCCATTCAGATTGATTCTTCATTCAGAGATAGGAGTGCCTACATTGAATGATGGAATGCAGAAGCGGATGGCAATTTTGCTGCTGACCTTGCTCTTGGCACCACTTTTCGTGCCGATTCTAGCAACATCAAATGCAGGATATAGCACAATAACATCAACACCTCTCCGCGAATCCGTGTTGAGCAGTATGCCAAACGTAACTGTTCCAATGAGGAGGGCCACTTTCGTTGCACAAGACCCATCATCTTACTTTGACGAGTTCTCCTACATGGCAGGCATTCCGAATAGCGTCTTTCTACATGGAGGGTCTCAATACATATCCCCCCTGGTCATGACGTCAGGCTCCCTATCTGAAGAGTGGTTTGTCAGTGACTGGGTAGAATACATGGAACCAGATGGAGGACCCACACAAGTCATTGGAGTAGGAGACCTCACCAACTCTCTTGTGGATGACATTCAGGACATGACAGGTGTGCAGGTATATCCCCGAGTCACAGGGTCTGACTCTGCAGAAGTTGCTTCACAACTTGCAATGATGGACTGGAAGTCAAGTGACATAGCAGTCTTTGCCTTGGCCAAAGACAGCTTCCCGGCACCGTCAGTCACATCTGGAGAGGTAGAATTTACGTTTCAGAACGCCGCTGTGACTTCTTGGATATCAGATGAAGCTGTCAATTACGGATCTATAGCTAATATCAGCTTCACACCTCCATCATCTGCAGTGTGGATGGAAGGGGTTTTCGATTGGGCAGGAACTGAGTTATTGATTCATCAGCTTCGCGATCCAAATGATGCAACTGTAGATTACTCAGTCTATAGTCAAGTCTTCTTTGAGCGAAATCCATCGTACGTTTCAGAAGTAGTTCCCTTGCAGTTCTGGTATCCAAAAACGCAAGATGGGACTTGGACAATGGGCATTGAACGACTGTCTTCTGGTACCACCGACTTAAGTTGTGAAGTGAAATATCATCCTGGCTTTACTCAAACGGTAGCTGTTCCTGCAGACGCTCAATGGTTCAATGCAACAATCACTTGGGACAACACTGCAACTGACCTCAATCTAGCCCTAGTAGACCCAACCGGTAGGTTGGTGCAATGGGCTCCCGCTGGTAGCATTTTAGCTGGTCTCAGTAGCGAAACTGTAGAGGTTCCATATCCGATGGCTGGGGATTGGACTATACTGATATCTTGGATTGATGCTACGGAAGAAGAGAATAATGTGGACCTCTCGTGGGCGGTCTCAACACTGCCCTCTGACCTTCAGGCATATCTCGAATCTGCAGCCAATGGTGCAGTTCTTGCATCGTTGTTAAATGCGCCCCTTCTTTATGTGACAGAGAATTCAATTCCGGAATCCACACTTAATGCCGTTCAAAAGCTAGGTGTTAATGTCAGTTTTCTGGTTGATCCCGCAAACATCCATAGTGCTGCTCTTGAAACCGATCTAGAAGCATTCTCTTTCTTGACTTCTCTAGAGAGCTATCTTCTGATGACCCAATGGATTCAGCTGTTATCTGATGAAAGCGACATCGTAGTGACAGTACCTCTTGGAAATGGGAATGAGATATTCGCGCCAGCTGCATATTCAGCTGCCTTTCACGGTGCACCGATATTCTCGCTGTGTGGAGATGACAACTACTTGACAACAAGGGCTGAGGAAACCTGGGCGCCGTATCTAGTAGGTCCTGAGATTGACATCTACATCACCAGCAGATGGTCCACAAGACATGAGAACGGCTGGTATGATGAGCGAATCCCAAACACCTATTCTATGAGACAGTCGGTTGATGATTTTGAGGGCTTTCTTGATGACCGAGGCGCATACAACGCTACTGGTCCTCAGTCAGTCGTGGTTGTGTCATCACCAGACCTGATTAAAGTCAGCTTCGACAGGTCACTGCAGAGTCATTTCCAAGCAGGACGAATTCCAACTAACGATCCTGCACTTGCTTCAGTATTCATCAACAGAGCTTTGCATCATAGATTCCTATTCCTGACATCCGATTCTGCGGATGATGCAATGCTGTCATTTTATGCCTACACTGATGGATCACCATTTGTCGATAATTTCTACACTGGCTATGAAATATGGCAGATTGAAGATACCACAGATGCTCTTCAGAGCGCTTCCTTCAATGTGGTGACTCATGTGGGAGCAAACGAAGTTTTCGATACTGTAGGCTCCCAGCTCGCTCTCTGGTCCATGAGCACACATGGTACTCTAACCCAAGGGCCTCGAGACCCTCCGCAACGACCGGGTGGGCCTGGGCTATTCTCATTGAGAGATTCAGATGCTAGCTATGGCTTTGAAGTGAGTGAATCTACACGTGAGAGTCCTTCGGATGCAGATCATTTAGTGAATCCTGTTGCGTATGAAGCAGAATTTGCTCATCATGTGTTGAAGACAACAGATGATCTGGAGGCAGTGATAGGAAACATTGGCTCACCAATCGTGATTCTGACTGCTTGCCTCTTGGGAGGAACTCGTCTTCCTCTTATGTTGATGGAGCATGGAGCTGTGGGAGTGGTCGCCTCTCCAAGGACAGTATACTTCCAGCCTGCAGGCATTCTGTCTATCCAGATTACTGAGGCACTATGTGAGGGCAATTCAACAGGGTCGGCACTGAGCGACGCTCTCTTCAGGGTTTCACATGATTATTCTAATCCATTAGTCGATCGCGACCCGCGGGACTATGGAAACCAACAGGTGCTCTTTGGTGATCCTGAAGTGCATTTGTATTCTCCAACCAATTCGCCGCGAATAACATCAGTTGACCCTAGTTCTGTTTCACTTGATGGGCATTTTCCTGGTCGTGGAGTTCCAGCAGTTGCTGCTCTTGGAGTAACTGATTATCTGCCTCAAACTCTTGATATTCTTGCAGTTGATCACGAATTCTATGATGCTTCTAATCTTACCGAGTTTCAATGGCTCCTGCCTCTCAGACATACTGTGCTGATAGAGCCCGGCGCACTTCCCTCGCTCTCATCAGATTTAGCGTTGATAAGCCAAGAGATTGAAGACTTTGTGGTGCTTGGTGGCTCTTTTGTCCTCCTAGGTGTGTCTGGAGACCTTGGTTGGCTGCCTTGGAGAATCTCCACTGGTGCAGGCACTGGTTCAACGATTGTGATAGAAGACTCAACGCATCCGTTCATGACAATGCCAAATACACTAGGCACATCAATGGACTATCAGGGTCACTTTAGTTCCATCCCAGAGAACCTGACAACTCTAGCTACAGATGGCACAAATCCAGTTATTGTGGCAGGTGTAATAGGCGCAGGAAAGCTTGCTTTGACCACAACTCACCCAGTAGGGGCAGTCAGAAACCAAACGATTGAGAATGCCGCGCTCTGGAGCAGTATGCCATCGCTAGTACTCCACGATGCAAGTCTCAATCAGCTCATCATTTGGGAGGGTGACCAAGTAGTCATCATGTTAGAGATTACGACTCGCAGCGGCGCTGGTGTTGGGCAAGTGAGTTTACAGGCCTGGCTGAACTCAACTGAGCTTACTGTTGTGGCGTCAGCGGAACCTGGTTTCTATAATATAACCCTCACTGAAGACTGGACACGTGGCCGTGTTGGCACTTACAGCTTGTCTTTTACTGGTATGAAATCTGGATATGACACAATTACAGTAGTCCTAATTGGCTTCATGACCATTCGTGCCTTTCCATGGATGCCGATTGCTCTAGTTGGTGGTGTGGTTGTTGCCATAGTGGGAGGGTCGGTCATCATAAACCGAAGACGTGGCGATAAAGTGGTTTCTAGGAAGCCGAAAGGCAGGAGCAAAGATGAACGTCGTCGTGAGAAAGAAGAACGTCGTCGTCAGAAGGCAGAACGTCGTCGTCAGAAGAAAGAGGATGCAAAGGCCGATCCAAAGGAGTTCTTTGGAGTCTAGAAATGCGCAAAAATCACAATCTCTTGCGACTCTATTACAGCAAGGTTTTATAGCATCACCAATCGAGCTATCTCCGTTAGGACACCTCAGAGGCCTTAGAAATGTCCAGCCGTGTAGACACCATCAATAAGATCATCCGCGACTTTGAAACAGTGCCAGGTGTTGAGGGGGCAGCTCTAGTATCCTTAGATGGGCTCCCTATCTCGTCGGCGCTTCCGGAGAGCGAGCAAGAAACTGTTGCGGCCATCAGCGCGGCGATAGTGTCCTTGGGAGAGAAAGCAACAAAGGAGCTGGAACGAGGCAATCTCATGGAAATCTACGTCAAAGGGGACAGAGGATACACTCTGATGACTTCTGTGGGTGACCATGCGCTTATCCTTGTTCTGGCGAAGCCAGATGCTCAGTTAGGGCTCATATTCGTCGATATGCGAAGAATGGCGGACAAGCTTATTGAGATTCTGTAGGAGTTTCTGTCATTAGTTGGATAGAAGAGTCATTTTCTCACTTGATTCTCTGGACGATTACATCTACAATCTCCCTGGCTACATCTCGTTTGGAGGAAAGGGGAACCTTCTTCACTACTCCCTCGGAACCGACTATCAAAACCTCATTTGTATGAGTTCCAAAAGCTACGCCTTCTCGATAAGCATCATTAGCAACCACTAGATCGCAGATTCCTGCATCTATCTTTACCCTTGCCCTCTTTTCCAGTTCCTTGTCAGTCACTTCAGATTCTACCTTGAAGCCTACAATGAACATCTTCTTGTATTTCTCACGGACCGCCTCGATGATTTTCGGAGTTGGCTCTAAGTCAACTGATAGTTTATCCTTGCCAGATGCCATTTTACTCTCAATTTTCTCCAGTGGCATATAATCTAGAACCGCAGCTGCAGATATCATAGCGTTCGTCTTGGACTTCTTCAGAGATTTCATCACCGCATTCATCATCTCATTTGGAGTTTCCACCTTTACCACTTCCACACTAGTAGGCGGTTCTACTCCTGTCGGCCCAATCACTAGATCAACGGTGCCGCCCCTGAAAGAGATGTTCCTTGCAATTTCAATTCCCATCCTTCCGCTTGAGGGATTTGTGATGAAGCGGACTCTATCCATCCACCCCCTTGTCGGCCCAGCAGTTACAACAAAGTGTCTGCCTTCAAGATCTTGTGGAGTGAGCATGGCTATGACTTGTTCAGCAATTGTCACTGGAGCGGGAATCTTTGCCTTCGCCTCCTCCATCTTGGAACCCATGACATGCACTCCTATTTCTCTTAGCTTCTCAATGTTCTCGATCACAACAGGGTGATCATACATTGATTGGTGCATTGCTGGAACAATGAGAACAGGAATGCCTGCCCCAATTGCAGAGGTTGCAGTAGTGGTCACGGGAGTGTCATCTATCCCCTTGGCTATCTTACCAATAGTATTCGCTGTTGCAGGTGCGATCAGATAGAGATCTACATGCTCCTCATGTTTTCCGGCCAGATCGACATGTTCAATCTGTCCGGTTAGCTCGACGACTACTGGATTACCCGTCGCCCATTCCAGTAAGTAGGGGTGAATTATCTTATGGGCCATTGGGCTCATTACTGCATATACCTCTGCTCCGTGGCGCATTAATAGCCTCGCGATTGAAACACATTCAACTGCTGCTACGCTGCCCGTGATGCCTAATGCAATCTTCTTGTCCATTAGCGTATGACTCAAGCTTCCGATGATCAGTTTGGATGTGTGCGTCATCTGACTTGCCCATGATACATCAATGAACACCTGTTGATAAACTGAACGAACTCCACCTATTAGGCAATCTATCACACCAAGCTTCTTAGGAAGACAGATACCATTCCTTTAATAATATCCAGCACGCAACTGCGTGAGGTGGGTAAAGAATATATGAGTCGACTTGAATGTGCGGGAGTGCCGAAATTGGGCGGCTGTAACAGTCACACCATGTTGGGCACGCTGCTAGCGCAAGACCGACAACATCAAATGATGCTTGAATGGAACTAATCTCCCACATAATAGGCGGTGCGAATACCTTGGCTAACTCTTCTCATGATCCTGACATTTTCAGTGAGTTTATTCCTGAGAAGAGAGCTAGATTTCAGGCTTATGACAAAGTGCACACGTCTCTTGGGACTCCTAGTCAATCGCTATTTATTCTTGACAACGATAATGAGGTTGACATTTTTCAGCGCGATTTCAACGAATTTCTGACCTTCAGAGGGCATAAGAAGTCAGACTCACACGATCTGCCTTATCATGTAGTACGTATCGGCTACGACGGCGATATGCTTGATGATATGTTCCGTCTTGTTGTATCTGAAGCCTCAGACAAGTTCGAACCAGCCAAACTGGATGTCAGCATGCTGTTTTCGAAGCAGGCAATCTTTCAGCATCTTTACAATATTATCACGCAAGACAAGTTTATCCTATTTCATATCACGGAATTTCCTCTCGCATACTATTTTGAAACCGCGGTGGTTGTCGATGTTGAGGATCTATCTGACGTGATGGACCCCGCTGTTCATGACGAAACAATCGTACGCTATCTGAACGACCTTCGAGAGCAAGGAACTGAGGAGCATCGCAAGACGTATAGCTTCTTTTACAGAATAAGCACATCGTTACTCATGGAGCTGTCTAACATATTCCTTGTGGTCCCAACTGCTGGTATGCATCGCCATATGGTTGTCACCAGCTGGAGGACTCAGACGCTTCTTCTTGGTTTTAGTCCCCTGACGTGGTCCTCTGGCAGCTTTCAAGTGTTTGACCTTAGCGGGCGTGACATCGATGCTAGGTGGGGTTTCCCTGCACCACAGAACCTTGATCCTCGAATCAAGCAATACACTAGCCTTGTTCCTCTTGGAAAGGAGTAGTTCGGACGACGGCATGTATAGTCTAATACATATGTGTATATACGCCCGATACATTGTATATGGTTGAGTATATTAGGTGCAAAAACAGGCGGAGGAGTGACCACCTTGAAATCACAGGGAGAGAACCTGCTAGATACTGCCAAGGCCTTTGTACCAGGGCATATTACAGGAATCTTTCGAATCCATGATGAACATGATGACCCACTTCGTTGTGGCTCAACAGGAGCTGGGTTCTGTGTGGATATAGGCACAACCACTACTGTGAGATTGGTGGACAGCACAAAACTAGAGGTGTCAGTCGCGTATAACGGCAGACCGATCGAGGCCATAGTAACAACGACGGTGATTCAGAGATTGCTGCAACAACATCATAGAGTCTGCAAAGTCGAAGCTGAGCATGAGTCAATGCTGCCTATTGGCGTTGGCTTTGGTGCCTCAGGGTCCGGAGCCTTGGGAACTGCCTTGGCTCTGTCCAGTCTCATTGATGAAGATTTTGATTCTCAGGAAGCAGCAACACATGCACATTATGCAGAGGTTGTGAATCACACAGGATTAGGAGATGTGATTGCACAGACTGCTGGTGGGGCAGAGGTCCGTGTCAAGCCCGGTGCGCCAGGAATCGGAGAGATTGTCAGGATTCCTGTGAATGGCTCATTCAATGTTGTGTTAGCAGGAGCCCCAGGTCTCGAAACCAGGAGTGTGCTTACGAATAGTGAGCATCGGGAGCGAATTATCAATGTTGCTGATGCACTGATGGAAGAGCTTGGCAGTAATCCTACGATTGACAGTTTTGTTTCCTCTTCAAAGCAGTTCGCCCGTTCTATTGGACTTATGACCTCTCGCGTGAAATCAGCTCTTGGTGAGCTTGAAGCAGCCGGACTAGGCGACTCCAGTATGGTAATGCTTGGTGATTCAATATTCTGCTTCTGCAACGATGACGAGTCACATCACGTAGTGGATATCCTGTCAATGTCCTGGAGCCCTGATCAAGTTCAGGTTACGGGAATCTCAGAGGAAGGCGGGAGGTTGATGCAGTGACAAAAATAGAGGTTCCTGCGGACCATCCTCGAAAAGCCTCTCTAGACATCCGTGAGAAGATAATTGAAGGGCATGAGAAGAACATAGTAGCTACTGCTGGTCTATTAGCCCATGGACGTGGAGAGGCGTTCGATTACATGATAGGTGAAGCCACCAATGCAGAGGCAATGGATGCATGCAGAGCTGCTGTAGCGGCGATGCTACTGGCAAAGCGTCCTGTGATTAGTGTGAATGGAAACGCATGTGCCCTGGTGCCCGATGAGCTTGTTGATTTATCCGAGCTCACAAATGCTCCGTTGGAGATTAATCTGTTCTATTATAGGCCAGAAAGGGAAGATGCCATCCTTCAGGCATTATTGATAGCAGGTGCGAAGGAAGTACTGGGTACGCACGATCGTCCTTCTGAAACAATTCCTGAGCTTAGCAGCAATAGAAGAAAAGTCGACTCAGAGGGTATTGCTAAGGCGGATGTGGTCCTAGTTCCTCTTGAAGACGGCGATCGAACTGAGGCATTGAAGGCAATTGGAAAATTCGTAATCACAATTGACCTTAATCCAATGTCGCGTACATCTGTTTACTCTGACATCACTATAGTTGACAATATCGTGAGGGCTGCCCCCCTCATGGTGCAGTATGCACGTGAAATGAAGGATTGGCCTTCAGAGAAGCTGAATACACTAGTAGCAAGCTTTGATAATCGGAAGAATCTGAACATAGAGGTCTCTCTGATGAGAGATCATCTAAGCCATCAGATAGATGCTACCTACAAGGGGGATGAACCTTGAAGATTGTAATAATGGGCTCTGGAGCAATTGGGAGCCTCTATGGCGGATTACTATGCCTCTCAGGTGAGGAAGTGACACTTCTTGTTGGGAGGAAGCCCAATGTTGACGCTATCAACAAACGTGGCTTGAGAATCAAAGGTGTCCTTGGAGAACACACCATCCCATTCAAAGCAACACAGAATTCCGAGGACATTGAAATAGCTGATTTGGTGCTCATTACCACAAAAGCCTATGATGCAGTTGAAGCGGCGCGTCGTATGAGGCATTTGGCAAAGAAAGGGACATACTTTCTAGTCCTCCAGAACGGTATCGGTACTGAGAAAAAGGTCGCAGAAGTCCTGGGGTCTCGTAGAGTCCTAAGAGCCACCACTTGCATGGGGGCTTTGATGACTGCACCTGGGGAGGTCACTGCTACAGGTGTTGGAATCACTGAGCTAGGATCTCATTTCCCCGAGAATCAAGACATGGTTGAAGAAGTAGTCGCTATGATGAGAAATGCAGGGTTCGATGTGGTATCATCAGAGAATATCGAGGGAGTGGTCTGGACAAAGACGATTGTCAACTGCGGAATCAATCCTATAGGTGCCCTCACCGGTATGACTAATGGAGAGATCTACAATGATAAACGTCTTCGAGATCTTGTCATTAAGCTAGTAGAGGAGACCGCCCATGTTGCAGACGCTCTGGGCATAGAACTCACGACTAAAGATCCCGTTCGATATGCGCTTGGAACTGCCAAAGCCACATCTGAGAACATCAACTCCATGCTTCAAGACATCCAATGCTGCAAGCAGACCGAAATCGATGCAATCACTGGTGAAGTGATACGACTTGCAAAAGAGCTTGGCATTGAAACACCTCTTAGCGAGTCTGTCTATGCACTTGTCAAGGCTCTCGAGTCAAAGGTCACCAGATTCGAGAAACATGAAGATAAGTTGCCGCCATTATCAGTTGATGAAGTCGAAAGAGCAATCACCGGTATCTGAACATAGACCTTGCCATTTCATATGACGATTCAGCATGTCGCTTCGCATTGCTTGTGATTGCATTCATGTGTCCCGGTAGCGCAATGACGAACTCCCATTCGGTGATTCTCTTCAATGACGCAACTAGCTGCTGAGGATTTCCTGTGGGAAAGTCAACTCGTCCGAAACTTCCTCCTGGAAACAACGTATCCCCAGTTATCAGAATCCCCTGGTCCTCCATATGCAGACATATGCTTCCGATAGAGTGTCCAGGAGTGCTATAGACCTTGAAGCAAACGTTGCCTATACACAGGTTCTGACCCTCCTCAAGCAGGTTGTCAATCTTCATTGGCGGAAATTCTACTCCGAAGGTGGTGGAGAGTGTCAGTCTCATGTCACCAGAGTTTATCATTTCTCCCTCTGATTTGTGAAGATGTAGCGTTGGACTAGAGGCCTCGATGATAGGTAGGACGCCTCCTATATGATCAATGTGACTATGAGTGAGCACGATATCTGTAATTGCCTCTACGGATGAGCCGATCTTCACAAGATCTTGATTTAGCGCATCTGGGTACATTCCTGTTCCAGCATCAACCAGAATTTGCTTCTCTCCTCCGTTGATGTAGATTATATTTGAGTCAAAGGAGTTACTCACTTTGATGTAGATGTTGTCGCTGACCTGTCTGAACATCAAGTCACCCCATATATTCAACTAGCCTGTCGATGTCTTCCTTGCTGTTATAGAAATGCGGCGAAACTCTGAGCCTCCCATTCCGTACTGAGCAGTGAATCCTCTTATCCTTAAGTTTCTTGTTTAGGTCTTCAACATCCTCAGGCATGCACGAAACAATCGGTGATTTGTGATTGTCTTGGAATTCGTAGTATCCAATTTTCTTCTCCCGAAGGAGTCCCCGTAAATACTCTGCATTTTCAAGGGCTGCGTCTTCTCTTGCCTTCGCCGTTAGCGAATTGAGCATCCGAAGAGATTCCAGCATGCCCACGTATGCAATCATCGCTGGGGATCCTATCTGGAACTTTTTCGCGTCTTGAAATGGCTCTCTTTCAAAGTAGCTATACTCCTCGATGCCCTTGATTCCCCACCAGCCAAGATATTTCGGTTTCAATTCATCAATGATTCTGTCGCTAGCATAGACATAGCCCGCTCCAATCGGACCAAGCATCCATTTTGCAGCCTGTCCCGCTGCGAAGTCTACCTCCTCTTTGACGAGATCTGTGTTCGCCCATCCTGCTGCTTGTATAATATCCGCTACGAGAAATCCTCCCACGCCATGTATGATTTTGGCAAGGGCTCTCAGATCTGATCTAAATCCTGACTCGAATTGCACTTGGCTTATGGCTAATACCCTCGTATTCTCATCAACCTGTTCTTTGAAGGCCTCCGTTGGTGCAGCTCCATCTGTGGAGTTCACAACTCTTAGTTCTACACCGTATAATCTACAAAGATGCTGCCATGGAACATAGTTGGCCGGGAACTCCAGATCGCAGAGTACAACATTTGACTCCTCCGGATATTCTATACTGTGAGCAAACGCGTTCAACCCTGAAGTAGTATTAGGCATGAATCCGTAATTGCCTCGTTTTCCGCCCAACAGCTTTGCAAGGTGTTCGCGGATCTCTTTCAAGTTTTCAAGAGTTTCTTCGAAATCTCCCTTAGCTGTGATTCTATTTTCTAAAAACGCATTCATTGCGTTCACACAGGTCATGGGTGGAATGCCTGTTGCTGCGTTATCTAGATAGGTCATCTCAGACAGTGTCGGAAACATCTCTTGGACAAAATCAGGATCAATTCCGTCGGGCATGCCTTGACATCGAGTTCCAGTCTCAGATAAAGCTCACTCTCACTGCGAATACAATCCCCCCAAGATTTAAGACCGGTTTCACCTCCGTAAATCTTCGGAGAGCGGTTGTACTTGCTCAGGAGGCTGGCTTCTCGAATCAGAGGCAAAAAAAAGGAAGAGCCGAAGGCAGTGGACACTCCTGATGAGCCTCCAGCAATTCGTGAGGCCATCGATGAGCCTCGCGAGGCAACGCCCCCCGAAGAGGTCGAGGTTGCTCCCGGAGAGCCTTTCACAGCACCCCGAGAAACGCCCCGAGTGGGCAAGCGTGAACCACTGCCCACAGGAACCCTGGTTGCTAGTACAGCTACAACTGAACTCAGAATTGACGAAACATCGACCTCCAATATTGCCCGGGCCGCTCGAATCCGTCCTCAAGCAGTGTCAGAGATAGTTGCTGGAGAGGCATTGAAGCGTGATGAGGAAGGGCGCATACACATCAAAATCGTATTCTACGGCCCATCTCTGTCCGGAAAGACTACCGCACTCAGATGGCTCTTTGCCAATGTAAGGGCACTAGCTAAAGGTAAGATCGTGGAGATATCAGATGAGCTAGGCCGGACCACCTACTTTGACTTCATACCTGTTTCTGCAGGTGAAAAGGTGATTTTTGATGTGTTCACCGTAGCAGGACAGCGAAGACATGCCACACAGCGAATTAACGTACTGCGTGGTGTAGACGGCATGATATTCATGGCTGACTCAACACCCGAGCAGATGAATGAGAACTTGGCTTCAATCCAAGAGCTTCGTATCGCGCTAGGCACTGATAGAATGGCAACACTACCCATTGTGGTTTCTCTCAACAAACGAGACCTTCCTAATGCTCTCCCAGTAGATCGTATGATACAGATGCTTGATCTAGATGGCTATCCAGTCTTTGCTACGGTTGCCACCGAAGGGAAGAACCTCCTCAGGATGTTCCAGCGAATCCTCAGAGACTCACTCGTCTACAAAGTTGGCGTTTAGTGAAACACTCTTCGACTTTCTTCTTGTATGCTAACCTGACCGAAAAGGTAATTTGGTGTGCAGCCCGAGCGAAGCTCTAGAGGCCTAGCTTCTATCCAAAGCCCCGTGGTGTAGCGGTCCAGCATCAGTGGTTCTGGCCCACTGGACCTAGGTTCGAGTCCTGGCGGGGCTACCATCCTTTTATCCGGTTTCCGTACAGGAAACTTCTTCTTCTGACAAAAGCGGAGTTTTGGTTTCGATTTTTGCTATATAAAACAAAAAGAAAGGGTTTTCGATTTTTCGAATAGAGCCCGCATTTTAGCGAAAACCTATAGATTTATAGGTCAAATAAACGTCTCAGAGAGTTGGAGACGCAAGGCCCGCGTTCACGCTTTGTGAGGTTCCTGTTGCTTCAGTCTGCGTCCCTCCCGGCGGAGATCAACAGGCTGCGGGTCTTCTCCATTTTCTTCTGCTTCATGATGCCTTCTCATGACAAGCTTCTTATCAGCCTAGAGCCAGAATCTTCGTTGAGTGAGCGAAAATGGAGCGCATTGATTTCGGCTGGGATGATTTCTGGGCTGAGGTTTTCAGAGTCAAATTTCGTGGGTCCATTCCAGGAATTCAGCAATACGATGAGATGGTTGTTGATTTCTGTTTAGGCGCTCTGAATCTGGGAAAGGGCAAGAAACTCCTTGACATTGCCTGTGGCGCCGGAGATCAGAGTATACTGTTCGCAAAACGGGGCCTACATGTTTATGGATTTGATCTTTCTACAAGGCTGATTGAGGTGGCAAAAGCAAAATTAACCGAAGCCAAACTTGAGATTGACTTCTCAACGGGTGACATGAGGGAGATTGATTTTGCGAGTCAGTTTGATGCTGCTGTTCTCCTCAGTCATAGTTTTGGGTTCTTCAATCATGATGAGAATAAACGTGTTCTGGATGGGTCATTTAATGCACTAGTTGAGGGCGGACGATTACTCCTAGATCTGATGAATCCCTACAACCTTCCACGATTTCAGAAGACATGGACCAAGCTGGAGGGCGGCTTCCTATTGAGTGAGCCGCATGTTCTCGATGCACCAGCCGGAGTGTTGAGAGGACGTCCTGCAACCTTCATCGATGTGGCCAATAATCGCATGATTGAGATGAATGAGGATGCACTTGCTGGTAATGACATCAGGATGTACACTGCTCTTGAGATTCGAGAGATGCTATCACAGGTGGGCTTCTCTAAGACAGAGCTCTATGGACAGAATAAACTCCCAAAGATGCCATACGCAGCAAACTCTGAGCGCATGGTTGTAGTAGCCACCAAATAGAGTCCCATGACGATAATCTTTTAAGAATCCGTAAGGCTCTCCGCGCTAGCCACCGAGGCCATCGGTGACCCCGACCTAGTTCTTTGAGAACTACACCTTAGGAGTTGGGGTCAGATAATTAGAGAGTGAGAAAAGTGGTCAAGGTAAAGGACCCAACTGAAATCAAGAAACTGATCATGTCCGATGATTATGAGCACAAGCGCATCATCAGTATCAGCGCGCACATAGATCACGGCAAGACAACTACCACCGACTACCTGTTGAGACGTGCAGGACTTATGAGCGATGCTGCAGCTGGTCAGGCTCTGATGACTGACAGTGATGATGAGGAACAGGAGCGAGGTATTACTATCTTCACCTCAGTTGTTATGCTCAACTTCGAGGTAGATGGTGAAGAGTACCTAGTTCAGCTATCAGACACTCCTGGACACCTTTCGTTCACAGGGGAAGTATCACGCGCATTGAGAGCTAGCGATGGTGCAGTTATTCTCGTTGATGCACTCGAAGGAGTCATGACGCAGACTGAGACCAATATCAGACTAGCAGTGGGTGGTGAAGCCTGCAAACCAGTCCTCTTCATCAATAAGGTTGACCGTCTCATCAACGAGCTAAAGCTCCCACCTAAGAAGGTCTACGAGCGGATTGACATCATTGTCGCAAAGGTCAACGCACTGATCAAGAAAGTAGCTCCAAAGGAATATGCGAAAGAATGGAGAGTGGCTTTTGAAGATGGGAGTGTTGCTATTGGCAGTGCAAAGACCGGCTGGGCTTTTACTATGAAGACCCTAAAGAAGAAGGAAATTCAGCCCATCGTTGTATTTGAGAAGTATAACGAAGGTGACGAGGTCTGGCTCAGGGAAAATCTGCCATTGGATGATGCTCTATTAGAGATGATCGTACATCATCTCCCGAACCCCAAGGATGCCCAGAAGTATAAGATTCCTCGAATCTGGAAGGGTGACCTTGATACTCCAGAAGGCAAGTCACTATTAGCTTGTGACCGCGATGGCCCGCTGCTTGGGATGATCACTAAGATATTCGTTGATCCAAAGAGCAAGAGACCTACACTGATTGGGAGAGTATTCTCAGGGACAGTGAAGTCTGGGCAGTCAATTCGTCTGGTCAACATGAAGCAGAATGTTACCGTCAAGCGACTCGGTGTCCAGGAGATTACCGACCTTCTCCCCATGGATGAGGTCCCTGCAGGCAACCTGTTCTCAGTGTTTGGTTTCATGTGTCCTTCAGGTGAGTCCTTTGTTCAAGTAGACTCAGGAATGCCTGGCTTCGAAGCTATTGAATATGTCAGTGAGCCTGTCGTAAGCAGAAGCATCAAGCCTGTCGACCCCCAGGATATAGCAAAGCTGGGAGAAGTTGTGTCAAAATGGATTATGGCGGACCCAACTGCCAGATTCACTCACGACAAAGAATCCGGAGAGTACCGGCTTGATGGAATTGACCCTCTTCAGATTGAGATTCTGACAAAACGCATCCACGAACAGGTGAAGATCATTATCTCGGAGCCTATCATTGTCTATCGTGAGAAAATCACTGAACGCGGCTCGGAGTTCCACACAAAGTCTCCAAACGGTCACAATCGGATAAGACTATACATGGAGCCTTTGGATGAGAAGGCTGTTGAGCTCATCAAGAAACAGAGGATCAAAAAGGACCAGAATGCACGTGAGCGTGCAGCAATCCTTCGTGATGAGGCAGGATGGGATGCAAAAGAAGCACGTAAGATTCTAGATATCTACGAGTCAAGCATGCTTGTTGATGCCATGAGTGGAGTTCAGAGATTCGATAGGATCTACTCATACCTCGAAACAACTTTCCGTGAGTTCATTGATCAGGGACCGATTGCAAAAGAGCCTATTATGGGAGTGAAAGTTATCCTGACAGATGCCACTGTGCACAACGATCCTGCACACACTGGATACAACGAGGTTGCGACAATGACTAGTTCTGGTCTCAACATGAGCTTCCTAACAGGCGCGGCAGGTCTGTACGAGCCAATTCTGAATGCTGACATCAAGACTCCAACTGATACACAGGGTGGCATCATCAAGGTCCTCACAGGCCATCGAGGTCAGATTGTCACTATTGAAGCTGAAGAAGATACAGTTACGATCAGAGGAACATTACCAACAGCAGAAACAATTGGCATAGCTGATGAGTTTCGCAGTGCTGCCGCTGGCAGAAGCTTCTTTGGTTATGAGTTTCGAGGATTTGAGCCAGTTCCTGGAAGTATGCAAGAAGAGAAGATCCTAGAGATTCGAGCAAGGAAAGGAATGCCAGAGGAGATGCCATCCACGAGTTCTTGGAGTCGCTGGGTGTACAAACGGACTTAACTCAGAATCAATTGAGTGACGATCAGCTGGTCGTCGCTCAAGAACCCCCTTTTTCGCAGTCTGACAATTTCGATGGATATTTGTCCTGCTATGTGGCATGGCTACTTACAATGAACGAGGAAATTGTTGAAGAGCTAGAAACTCTGCTTTCATTTCAGACGATAAGTGATCCGCTGGATAAGGGAGCAAATCTGGGCTGTGCCCAGTACATTGGTAATCGGCTAGAAGAAGCTGGATTCCTCTCAGAGATTCTGGAGTTCGAAGGATATCACACAGTTTTTGGTCGCTATGGTCAAGGTGAGTTCAAAATCCTATTTCTTGCCCACTTTGATGTAGTACCAGTAGGAGAAGGATGGGAGTCGGACCCCTTCAAGCTTCGTGTTGATGGTGACGTTGCCTATGGCCGAGGCTCTTCTGACAATAAGGGAAACATTGTTTCTCTCCTTCTTCTAGCAGACAGACTGAAGGAGAGTGCGTATCCGTGCACAGTAATGATTGCGGCAAGTGGGGATGAGGAAATCGGCGGCCGAAATGGCGCCTTCAAGCTCAAGGAACATCTCATCAAGCAGGGCTTGTTTCCTGAGTATGCAGTCATTACTGATGGAGTTGATCAGCAGATTATTCACCGGCGACGCAACGTATTGCCAACATACATCAAGGCAAAGAAATCCATGGCAAAGCTACGAGGGAGATCTGAAACGATACGCTTCGAGACCGATGTGTTCGGTTCATCCTCACGACATTCTGCATACATGCGGCCTAGTGTGGATCGCCACGCGATGCTTGCTGCATCAAAGTATCTTGATGTGAATCCATACACAGTCGTGAAGGATGTAAGAGGATCCTTCCTGAAATCAAATGTGGTACCTGGATGGATAGAGGTTGACCTCCTCCATCCGGATGACTCGCAACCAGAGTCTGACTATGATGAGGCATTGACTGGTCTCATGAGGTCACTTCTTCCTGTTTCTCAAGCGGCTTTTCCGACAGAACACTCTGACCGTGGAAAAATCATCTCCCCAAATCTGCTCTCCCTTGAGAGTGATCTCTGGACCTTGTACTGTGATATTCGTGCTATGACAAATGATGGAGAGGCTGTGGAAAAGGCGATTAATAGAGCATTGGAGGGGCGAGTTGACCTGTTCTCACTGCGTGTGAGTCCTGGTGTTGGGTATGTCGACACAGACCCTAATTCTCGTTTGATAAGAGCAGCACGTTGGGCACTTGAGAAGGAGGGAATCCCGCACCGAGTGATAGAGGGATATGGGGCCTCCGACTCTCGCTTCTTTGCTGGTGAGGGGTGTGAACTGTTTGACTTCGGTCCTCGAGGAGGAAACACTCACGGGCCCAATGAATGGGTATCACTATCATCGATAAAGGAGAATGCACAGTTCTACCACACGCTGATTGATGTGCTCCTGCGGAAACCCGGTGGAATGTGACTCCTATATTGGAGTCATTTCCTCATCTTGGTGTTACGATTCACTTAGAGATATCACTACAACGAGTTTTTCTTCACCAAAGGTATATTCTTCCTTGAAATCTCCTGTGGGCTTCTTTGTTTGCTTCAAGCTGACTGCCAACGTTTCTTCTGTGATGTATGCTTGATGAAACTCAACAGCCTCAGCTACTCGCCTGCTTGAGGAATATTGAACTTCTATCCTGTCGCTAACGTTTAGATCGGCTGACTTACGTACATCTTGAACTCTTCTAACGAATTCACGTGCTAATCCTTCTAGCCTAAGCTCATGTGTTATTTCAGTGGTCAAGGCAGCCAGATACCCTCCCTCTGAAGCTGTCGAAAAGCCCTCCTTGGCTTCAACAATCACCTCGACTTCATCAGGCAGTATATCGAACTTCTCACCGTTCACCTTTACTTCTACAGATTTGCCATCCTGAAGTTGAGTTGAAGCTTCACGTGGATCTAGACTCAGTATCGCGTTTCTAAGTACAGGGAACTTGGCACCGTATTTTTGACCGAGTTGCTTAGGCAGTGGTTTGAGCTGATAGCTTACTACTTCTGCAGCAACATCCAGTAGTCGTACATTCTTAACATTCAATTCGTCGCCAATCAACTCTGCATAGCGGTCCACAACATCTCGTTCTTTGTCTAATCCAACAGCAAATGCGATTTCAGATAGTGGTTGACGGAGCTTACGATTTGCTTTATTTCTAGCCGCATGACCCAGCGATACTAGTCGGAGCACTATGGCCATCTCATTATTTAGCCTCTCGTCTATTGAATCACTCACAGGCCAATCACAATGATGAATGCTCTCAGGTGCTCCTGAATCGACATTTCGGGTTAGATTCTGGTGCATCACTTCCGATACAAATGGAACAAATGGTGCAAGCAATCTAGAGAGATTTACCAAGACTCGATATGATGTGTCATAGGCTGCATTCTTATCGGCATCAACTTCGTCACTAGCACCAGCTTCAGCCCAAAAGCGGCGACGACTTCGCCGCAGATACCAATTGCTGAGGTGATCTATGAAGCGTGCTATCGAAGCAGTTGCCATATTCGGCTCATACGATTCCAAATAGTCTGTGACTTCACGATTGACTTCATTCATCCTTGAGAGTATCCAACTGTCTAACAGGCTTTGAGAGAGTTTCACATTATCTCTAGGAACCCATCCATCAATGAGAGCATATGTGACAAAGAATGAATAGACATTCCAGAGTGGAATGAGGAAATGCCGCCGTGCCTCGTCACCGAGAGAGTACCCAAAGGCAAGGTCCTTCTCAGGTCTGTGAGTACAAAAGACCCAACGCATTACATCTACCCCCATTAAGTCAGCGGCTTCGTTAAATTCAACCATATTGCCCCACGATTTGTGCATCTCTCTTCCATCCTCACCAGTCAACATGGCATAGGTGAAGACATTTCTAAATGGTGCTCTTCGTTCAAGGATTGTGCTCATTGCTAGCAGGCTATAGAACCAGTTTCTAAACTGTCCTGGAAAGCTCTCGCTGATTAGTTCTGCAGGAAACCACTTGTTCCAATACTCTCTATCAGAGTTGTACCTCATTGTACTCAATGAAACTATCCCAGCATCTAGCCAAGGATTTCCGACATCTGGTATTCGCTTCATTCTCTGGCCGCATTCACTGCACTCAATCTCAATCTCATCAATAAACGGTCGATGAGGTGAATGACCTTCGAACACATCCCATCCAGTAAGAGCACGATTTTGCAGTTCCTCTCTGCCACCAATCACATCAAAATGCCCGCAGTTGGAACACTCCCATATGGGTAATGCAAGTCCCCAATATCGTTTCTTGGAAATCATCCAGTCATCCATATTTCGTAGCCAATCTAGCTCCCTCTCTTTTCCGAAGGACGGGTACCAGTTGGTTTCGTTAGTAACAACTTCCATGATTTGGTAACGTAGATTGCTTTCTTTTTGATCACCTGTGACCTCTTCATAGGGAATATCGAGTTTGGTTCCCATTGAGATGAACCACTCATCAACCAGGCGAAAGACCAATTCCTCTTGGCAACGCCAGCATACAGGATATCTGTGAGTGTAGTCCTCTACCTTGTAAGTCAATTCTTTCTTGGTCAGATTATCAAAGATTGGTTGAGCGACCGCACTCACATTCATGCCTGACAACCAATCGAATCCGTCAATGAAGATGCCATTCTCAGTAAGCGGCGCGATCGCAACAAGATCAAGTTCTTTGGAGAGCTGGAAGTCTTCTGCTCCGCATCCAGGCGCAATATGTACAATTCCAGTACCTTCCACTTCTCCTACTTCATCCCACAGTATCACCTTGTGCTTCCCAGCTACTCCACTCTCTTTCTGAGCTGGGAGTTCGTCAAAGGGACCATGATAGACCCATCCCTCCATATCAAAGCCAACTATCTCTTCCACTACTTCGTAATCACCTTTCAGCATGTGTAGAGTTCCACGACTCAAGTAGAATGATTCTTCACCTTGACGCACTTTGACATAGGCCAGTTCTGGGCCGACTGCTGCAGCAACATTGCTGCTTAGAGTCCAGGGCGTTGTTGTCCATACAAGAAGACTCTCTCCAGGACGATCGACAAGTGGAAATCTCAACGTGATGCTTGGATGGGTTAGCTCCCGGTAGCCCTCAGTAACTATCTCATGTTGACTGATGGCTGTTCCACAACGAGCACACCACGGCATAACATCTCGACCTTTGTTTACCCACCCTCTATCATGACATGACTTCAGCATAGACCAGATAGTATAGTTATTCTCATCAGAAAATGTGAAGTATGATCCGCCGACCTCTGGTGTACCTAGTCTACCAACGAGCTGCTCAGCAGATCCTGTAACTGGGCCATCTACACCATCGATTGTCATTATTGCTAAAGGGTCATTGCCCAGAGCATCGTGCAATTTCTGAAGATTCTCTAAATTATCCCATTCCATCCAGTAACCCAGGCGTATACTCTGCTTTGTCTGAACTGCAGCATATTGCAGAACACGTTGTTTACATAATATGATGAATTTCTCAAGTCCGTATTCCTCTATGTCTGGCTTGCCCTTGAAACCCATGTCTCGCTCAACGTTGACCTCGACCCAGAGGCCTTGGCAGTCAAAGCCATTCTGATAGCGCGTCTGATATCCCTGCATGGCCTTGAAACGATGATACAGATCTTTGTACGTTCGTCCCCACCCATGATGAACTCCCATAGGATTGTTGGCAGTGATGGGACCATCAAGAAAAGACCATATCGGTCCTTTTGCCCTGAGTCTTCTCAGCTTATCAAATATCTGCTCATCCTCCCAAAACTTGAGCATATCTTTCTCCTGAGCAACGAAATCAACTTGACTAGGTACTGGTTTGAACACTTCCATCACCCACATTGGTATAGATAATCTCTGCAGCTCTCAAGTGCAGCACTGTTTTGAATATACTTGAAAAATCGAACAGGTTTGTAATCTGAGAATGGACTACAATGATTTTCACATGAACTAGTGAATTTGGCAATCCATCCTTTTCCACCTATTGTACTCTTTTCAGCATCTGACTCCGTTAAAAAGCTTAGGCTAATATGACTTGACCCTTCATTGAGTTCACTTGAAACGACCAAGACTTAATTGTCACCTACGAAGAAAGGGTTGCTGTAATCATGAACCTGAAGGTGAATTGAGGAAATGAGTTCTCTTGAGGACAGACCATTAGACAAACTAGCAGACACCATTCTGAATGTCCTGTGGCAAGACCTTCTTGAGGTCTGGGGTATCATTCGAAAGAAGATGGACACAGAGGGAGAAGAGGCCGTTCGAAAGGCGTTCGAAGATGCTACCGGTCGATTCCTTCAGGGACCCTTTGCGGATCATTTGGAAGTCCGTTGGGGAATGGATCTTTGCGTTCATTGCAACGACAACAACATTGAGAAGAATGGTATTGCCTACGTGAAACCAACTGGAGATGGTCTCGAGTTCAATCAGTGCCTGAACTGCCAAGTCGGGATTCTCTATGACCTCGAGTCAGCAAAGGCGAAAATGGACAGCTACAATATCGCACTCGGAAAACCTGGGCAATTCAATGGTATGTCTTTCTACTGGAATGGGATTGTGCCAGACGCGTTGAAGAAATTCCAACCCTCGTACGAAGTCATCCACAATGGACAATGGCTTGGTACAGTGTCCTTTGACAAATCTCTTACTCCCAAATTTCTCTCTTTTGACGTGATGACTGAGACTACCGCTCGCGATGCTGAAGAGCCATGGACTGCAGAGATTCCTGCTGACTTGAGAGCCGCCATCGATGCATTTCTCGAAGCAGCTCGTCATCAAGTCGAGGTTGCTCTTATCCTCTGAACTGAGTACTTGGTGGTGCTTTTGCCAGAAAAGCTAGTTCGAGATAGGATTCCTGAGATCATCAGACAAGATGGTGGGGAACCACGAGTTCGTGTTGTATCTGGAACTGAACTTGACAAGCTCATCAGATTGAAAATAGTTGAAGAAGCCCAAGAACTGTTGACTTCAGGGGAAGATGAAGAAATCGCAGATATTCTTGAAGCATTGGAGGCTCTCCTAGTTCACCGTTCTATTGATCGAGCAGCAATAGACGACGCACGGCTGAGGAAACGTGAGGAAAGAGGCGGTTTTGAGAAGGGGTTCGTTCTGGAAACGTCAGAATGACATACCCCTTTTCATACTCGGAAGTTTCGGACAAAGGTTATATTGCAAGAATCTCGCAGCCAGCTCTAGAATACCACCCTGTTTAGTGGTGGTTCCATATGGTGATTATGGAGAGGAAGAATTTTGGCAACTGATGATGTTAAACCTGTACCAGAGAAGCCAGTACCAGAGCAGCCGATTACTCATGAGCAATCCGGAGGCTATGACCGATTCAAAGTAGAGAAGTACCCTCCGAGAGATCTGCCCTATACAACTCAGTCGATATGTCCCGACCATCTCTTAGACAATGACGAGGTCCATGTGATTGATGCGACCCTCTATGAGGAAGATGGCAAAGTGATGTACAAGAAGACATGCGAAACTCATGGTGAGTTCATTGATGTTTACTGGGGTGACGCTGAGATGTTTAAGAAGGCCTCGAACTGGTGGTACAAATCCGTAGGTCTAGATAACCCCCGAACTGAGACCGTTAAGGGCTGTCCTGAGGATTGTGGACAGTGTCCAGAGCACAAGTCCCACACTGCTCTAGCACTACTTGATGTTACTAACCGCTGCAACCTACGCTGTCCGATATGCTTTGCAGTCGCAGCTGAAGGTGGCAATGTATTTGAGCCTGAACCAGAGGAGGTACTTGAGATGTTGAAGAACCTCCGCCGAAATGAACCTGTTCCAGCACCAGCGATCCAGTTTGCTGGTGGAGAGCCCACTGTGACCAAACATCTTCCGCAGTACATCAAGTGGGCCAAGGAGGTCGGCTTCAGGCATGTGCAGATTGCAAGCAACGCCATCCGAATTGGCAAGAGCAAGGAGTACCTACAGGAGCTATGTGACGCAGGACTGTCAACCATATACATGCAGTTTGATGGAGTGACCCCTGAACCCTATATTGCAGCCAGGAACACTAACCTTCTTCCTGTAAAGTTGCAAGCAATTCAAAACGCACGAGAAGTCGGAATGGAGTCACTCGTACTAGTGCCCACAGTAGTACGCGGAGTGAATGATGACCAAGTTGGCAAGATTGTGGAGTTTGCAGTGGAGAACAATGATGTTATTCGCTGTGTCAACTTCCAGCCAGTCAGCATCACAGGTCGAATTGACTACGAAGCAAGGAAGGAGATGCGAATCACAATTCCTGATGTCATCCATCTGATTGAAGAACAGACAGGTGGAAAGATTCCAGCAACTGAGTGGTTCCCGGTCCCAGCAATGATGCCTGTAGGCCGTGCGCTTGGTCTGATGAAGGATAATCCCCAATTGGAGCTCAGCACTCACTTTGCATGTGGAATGTCTACTTTCATCTGGATCAACGATGATGGTGACTACGAGCCAATCACAAATCTGATTGAAGTCGGTAAGTTCATCGAGCTACTAGAGGACATCTCAAATCTCTACGCCGAGCAAAAGAGAGGTGCTGGTGCTCGTGCTAAAGCAAAACTTGCGGCTGGTGCACGTCACATCAAAAGGAAAGGAATCCTCAAAGATCTTCTTAGCGCATTCTTGAACCGCGGAGACTACGAATCTCTCGCCAAGTTCATGCGACGCGTCATTATGATTGGAATGATGCACTTCCAAGATCCCTTCAATTTTGACTTGGAACGCGTTCAGCACTGTGATGTGAACTATGCAGTTCCTGACGGAAGAATAATCCCATTCTGCACCATGAACACAATACACAGGTCAAGGGTCGAGGATAAATTCTCTATGCCTGTCAAGGATTGGCGCGCAAAGCACAAGCCAACTCAGGTCGAAGAGGACAGTATCTCAAAGCCTTTCGAGGCATAGTCCCCCTAGGATGAAGGAGCTCTGCTCCTCATCCCTCTCTTTCTCATCATGACTTTAAGAAAGCCGCATTTTCCTGTTTTCAACCAATCTCTTAAAGTTTGATACTGCCTTCATTTGGAATATTCTCATCCAGTTTGTTATGAAAGAGAATGAATGGACAGCAAACAACGCATAGGCGCGCTTTGCTCCTGTCCCGAAATACGACGTCTGAGAGCACTTTAACAACACTTTAAGCAGATGACGTACCTGACTGCCATAACTTTAATAAGTTAGCTCTGCCCTCAACTTTGAAGGCGGTGGGATTGCGGGACATGTCCATCGCTAAAGAGAATGCAAGGCGAGCATGTGGGCTAGTTTTTCGTTACATGCCCTCAATTACGAAACTCCCCCCTCCTACCACGATTTCCCGCGTGCTCGTCACCTTTTACTTTTCTAATCCTCCAAGAGCTGTCAGATAAAATCCTTAATTAGCGCCCGAACCTTTTCGATGTCGGATGTTCAGCATGAATCAGCGGCGAGAACTCAAGTTACTTCAGGTTGATGTTTTTACAGACACGCCCTATGGCGGGAATCCTGCGGCAGTCATTCTTGCTCCCGAGAGTCTGAAAGAGAATGAGATGGCGAAGATTGCGCAGGAGATGAATGTTCGAGAGACCGTCTTCGTCTTGAAATCAAAAGTGGCTGACCACCGTTTCATATTCATTACTTCTAGAGGTGAGATTGATTTCTCAGGACATGCAACAATCGCAGCAATTCATGCACTCATTCATGAGGGTCTCGTGGAGATATACAGGGACGAGACTATGGTGAGCATTGAGACCAACGCTGGTTTACTGCAGGCTGACATTGTCAAAAATGACACAACACGACTCCACGAAGTACAGATCACGCATCAGAAACCACAATTTCTTGACACATACGACCCAAATGACTTCAACGAGGCTCTAGGAATCACTCTAGCTGATATAGACCGCTTAGTGCCAATGCAGACTGTAACTACAGGAATTCCCATTCTGGTTGTACCACTCTCCACATTGAAAGCTTTTGAGAAAGTTGTATGTGATTTGAATAGATTGGTTGAACTCCAAAAGGGCTCTGATTTTAGTTCTCTCTGTGTCTTTACAAGAGCGACCCATGATGAGACTTCTGACGCTCAAGTCCGGCATTTTGCTCCCTCCCTTGGCGTGAACGAAGATGCAGTAAGTGGTGCTGCAGCTGCATGTGTGGCTAGTTATATGATCCGATATGGAATTATAGACGATACTCTAGGAGTCGCGAGTATTGTTGTCGAACAAGGCCACGCAGTTGGACGACCGGGAAAGAGCTTCGTCGAGGTTCGAGGAGACAAAGAGAATATCGAGCTTGTGAAGGTGAGCGGAACGGGTATTGTGATTATGAAAGGGACGCTTTACATCTAGTCGGTGCCGTTACTGCTCTTCTCCAAAGCCTTATCTTAGCTGTGCTTTGGTTTCTGCTTAGTGAAAATCCATGCTTGACCTCATGACCAATGCTATCGAAGGTATCTCTGATAAGAAAGTAACATTCGCGGACATTCGTCAGGAGTCCAGAGTGGGCACTATGCTTGCTGTTGTCAATGGAGCGCTCAGACGTTTCAATCGTACAAATAGAGCTGGTACTGTTGCCAGAGTTCTAGTTGGTGAATGTTGGGGGCAGGCATCAACAACCAAAGAAGCAACGAAGGCACGTCTGGAGATGCTTCTTTCTGAAGCAACGAAGATGGCGAAGGCAAGCGCGAAATACTCGCGAAAGGATATTGACCTCTCTAACGTCAATTCCGAACAGAAATCTGTCTGGCTTTCTGTGAAGGAAGATCCACAGGATGTTTCTACGGAAGAGAAGATCGATTTTGTTATAGCACTTGACAAAGGCATGAAGATTGATGACCGAATTGTCAATACCAACACAAGCTACCAAGACGGGAAACTGCTCATTAGGCTAGTCAATTCAGAAGGAGCAAGACTTGAATGGGATGAGCTCCGAATTCGAGCCTTTGCAAATCCAGTAGCCAGAGAGGGCGATAGGATGCATTATGACTATGATGTAGTCGCTGGGCAAACTGGATACGAGCTGATCAGAGGAGTTGACATAAATGAGTTCACCTCAAGAATCGCCCAAGGTGCTCTGGATTTATTATCAGCAGAGAAGCCGCCTTCGGGTAAGATGACCATCATAATGGATGGCGACACATCTGGAATTATCGCTCACGAGGTCTGTGGTCATGGTAGTGAAGCTGATGAGGTTGTTAAGGAGCGCTCCTTTCTAACTGGCATGGTTGAAAAGAGAGTCGGGTCAGATCTGGTGACAATGGTAGATGATGGAACTCTACCAGGCAAGTTGGGCTCCTTCCCATATGATTCTGAAGGAACTCCTGCCACTAAGACATTCATCATCGAAGATGGAATATTCAGAGGTTACATGCATACCCTAGAAACTGCTGCAGTCATGGGTGTAGATCCGACAGGCAATGGACGAGCTCAGGATTATAATCGTAGAATCTTCGCTCGAATGAGTAACACATTCTTTGGACCCGGCGAATGGTCTACAGAGGAGATGATCTCCGACACCAAGGATGGTCTTTACATCATAAAGCCAATGAGTGGGATGGAAGACGTAGTGGGTGGTGGAGTCCAAGTGAGTTGTCTGAAAGGCTATGTCATCAAGAATGGTGAGAAACAACAGCTTGTTAGAAGTAATGCATTGGCCGGCAAAGTGTTAGATATCTTGGCTACAGTCGATGCAGTCAGCAAGGATATGACCTTCTCTGGGGGTACTTGTGGCAAAGGTGAAGAGGACTGGGTCTCTGTGACGAGTGGGGGGCCGCATATGCGCGCCGAACTCATCGTTGGAGGTGGGTAGAATGAACCTAAGTGAGATTGCCAGTAAGTTAGTAGCCAAGTCAGAGGGTGCCGGGGCCTCACAGGCCGAAGCTTATGCAGTTCTAGCTAAGACCTCCAGTATTTACATTGATGACAATATACCAAAGATTGCGGATGTCAAGGAAGAAGTTGGCGTTGGACTCAAGTTCATCACAGGCAAGAAAATCGGTTTCACTAGCTCCACTCTTCTGTCAGAGTCTATTGAAGACGTAGTTGAACGTGCAATGTCAATGGCGAAGGTTTCTGCAGAGGACGCCAAGTTCGTTTCGCTGCCTGATCCTAAGAAACCTGCTGGCTCTTCCGACCGCTTTTATGACCAAACTACTGGAGAGGCTGACAGTGATGTCTTACTTGAAAGGACTATGACACTCGTTTCCTCTGCAGTTAGCGACAACGTCAGTGTGCCAAATGGAGTTCTGAGAGCGAGTTCTACGGATTTCCAAATCACAAACTCTCTCGGAGCAGAAGCAGAATCCAAGTCTACCATGGTCTTTGGTTACTTCACAGCGAAAGCGGAAGAATCCAATTCTGTTGGTGAAGGTGTGCAGCGATGCTGGTCAAGGAATCTCAATGATGTGGATTTTGCATTTATCGGAGAGAAGCTCAAGCATCAGGCCCTGGATGTAGTTCAGGCGAAAGGATTCAAGGAGAACTGGAAAGATGCTATAGCAGTGCTCGCTCCCAGTGAGGGCAGTGAGATGCTTGGAAGCATGGTTGGATTTGCAGTATCAGCGGAGAACGTGAACAATCGTTCCAGTCCATGGACTGACAAAGTAGGTGATTCTGTAGCACATGAGAGTGTGACAATTGCTGATAATGGCTTATCTGAGAAAGGTCTGTTGAGTGCAGTAGTAGATGATGAAGGAACACCAATGCAGACAACACCCATACTTGACAAAGGTGTATTGAAATCATATCTCTATGATAGCTATAATGCCTCGCAAGTCGATTTGGCATCCACTGGAAATGGTATTAGACGTGATTCTCGTGACGCGCAGGGCTCATTTTCAAGTCCAGTTCGATGCAGGTCTACTACACTTGAAATACCTGCCAGCACAAAGAGTATCGATGATATCATCGGCGAAGTGAAGCGTGGTGTCTACATTGAGCACTTTGCGTGGCCACAGGCCGATCCACTTGCTGGTACATTTTCCAATGAAATACGCAATGCACAGCTGATTGAGAATGGCGAGCTGACGACTAAGATCAAATATGCACTTCTGGTCGGCAATCTCTATGAGGCCATCCAACGTGAAGTAGTATTTGGCTTCGACTTGGAAGTTCATAACAATCGCGTGATGCCCACCATCGCAATCTCGGGTACAGAGATTGTTGGTCAATAATGCAAACTCAACAAGACCTCAGCTTCGCCTATTCGCTAAGTGTAGTTCGACAGGTTGGAAACCCTAAAAAGGAGCCTACTTTAGAAGCGAATGTAGATTGCGTGAAGAGAGGATTTTTCATGAGCAGATTCAAGGATACTTGGGATGAAGAGGTTGAGAAGATAAACTTGGCTCTTGATGAGTTCCTTTCCAAGAAGAGGGAAGCAGCCCTTCACATGGGCCCCATCCATGATCAGTACTATGCCAACATCAAGGAGTACATCATGCGGGGTGGAAAAAGACTTCGTCCATTGGCTGTAATAATGGCACATAAGGCAGTGAAACGTGATATTGAAGTTGAGTATCTTTACCGAGCCGCTTGTTCGCTTGAGATTTTGCATAACGGTTCACTTCTTCACGATGATTTGATAGACCATGACGAAACAAGAAGAGGCGGTCCTACATTCCATGCCCGCTATCGCGACTGGTACAAGGACCAAATCGATTCCCGGCCTGAGAAGGCTGCAGATTTCGGAATGACACTTGCCATCCTTGGTGGCGATTCTCTCATCAACCTTGGTTCAGAAGCCATCAATGCGTCTGAGCTGAAGCCTGAGGTGAGCATGAATCTACTTGATCTCTATCAGAAAGGTTTCAGTGATCTAGTTGAGGGTGTGCTGCTAGAGATGACAATGATAAACAATCCAGATGTCGATGAAGCTACATACATGGAAATGGTCTATCGAAAAACAGCAACTCTGTTTCAGAAGGCTCTAGAAATGGGTGCCATAGTAGCTGGAGCAGGCGAAGCTCAACTTGACGCGTTCAGAGAGTTTGGGAGTAAGGTAGGACAAGCTTTCCAAATGCAGGACGATATTCTGGGCTCATTCGGAGATGAAGCTGTAACTGGTAAGTCAGCATCTGGCGACATTAGAGAAGCGAAGAAGACCATGCTGCTCATACAGGCACTTCGAAGGTCTAATCCAGAGCAAAAGAAGACTCTAGAAACTCTTCTTGGAAAAGATGATATGACTGAAGATGAAGTAGACAAGGTTCGAACAGTCTTTCGCGATTCTGGAGCTCTAGAAGCCACCGAAGCGATCAGAGACAAACTCCTGCAGGAGGCTCAATCTGCTTTGAAGAACACAGAGCCACCACTTGACCCAGAATACCTCGAGTTCTTGATCTCACTCTCAGAATTTCTCACAACAAGAGCGTTCTAGGGATTTATTCATGACTAATCAGACGCAAACTCAGGAGGAGTACATCTTCTCCCTTGGATGCTAGGATATGCCCCATGGGTTTCCTCATGCCTGGTATATTCTTTCTGATATATCTCAGGAATTCATCTGGCGATTCCAGCAATGCGCGTCGCATTCCTTCTATATGTTGCATGAGAATCTCCTTTACCGCATTATCAGACATTTCGCCCCGAATCACCTTGTCTCTCAATGTACTTAGGATGTCTTCTGCAATGATCCTGGATTCGGTCACAATCCTTCCATGAGGAGTTTTCTTCTTCCTCCTCTGTTTGTGACGGGCTCTCTTTGCCGCCTCAAGGAGTTCTCGAATCTCGTCCTCGTCCTGGAGCTCCTCCTCCATGTCTGACTCGATCACAAGTTTCCTCCAAGCTTTCTTTCTCTGAAACTCAAGAGGTGATACGAAGCCTTTTGCGTGCATCTCTTTCAAGTGCTTCTTAAACTCCTCTTCAAGCATGACTGAACTTGGACCAGACATGTGCAGATATTTCTGAAAGAGTACAGCTTCAAACTCGATTATTGACCATCCAAAAGCCCTGACTATATTGACCTCTACAGCTCTCTCATAGTCATTGGGTTCAAGTCTTCCATACATCCCTATCCGATGCTCCCTCAACTTATATGGTTTCAGATAGTCCGTCTGAAGCAATATGAAGGTATGCGCGAATCAAAAATCGACAGGTATGACTGCTTGGAATGTGGCTGTTCTTAAAATTGAGAGTAAAAAAAGAAAGGGGCGTAGTCTGGATGACTTCCAGACTACAGCTGTATTTGGGTTATCTTCTTCTCATCACTATGACAATGAGCACTATCACCACTATTGCTCCAACACCGACTGCTAGAAGCAGCATTGGATCGATCGGCGGTGGCGGTGGTGGTTCAGTTGTCGTAGTAGTTGTAGTAGTTGTGGTCGTTGTAGTCGTGGTGGTAATGTCTGGAGTGTTTATTGCGGTATCAATGCCCCACTCAATCGTTTGGAGGACCAAGTTATATCCATCCAAATCAGTTCGGCCTGATTGAGTGTCTTGGTACATTGGAGCATGTGAGCCGTAAGGTGGTCCACCTGATACTGCAATGACACCAGTTTCTGTAATTCCAGCATTCACCTCAACAGCCATTGCTACGAATTGGCCAAATGTCCCATCTGTGTGAGCATATGGCGCAACCAAGTCCTGATCTCCAATTGTCCCGTTGAAGAAGTACAGCACTGGATAGACGTCTTCAATTGAACCAGTTTCAAGGTCAACTACATCCGCTCCCTCAGTAGCTGATGTGCTGCCATAGATTAGAGTTGGACTGTGGACGAGCACATTGCTGACATCCTGAACTAGGTCTGCCACGAACGCATCGTCACTGGTGATGTTTGCTACGGGACGGTAGTTTGATCCCGCATAGGAATCGTCGTCTGAAATCGTTGTGGGCTCTGGATAGATGTGTGAGCCAACATCACTCAGAATCGTAGTAACGTTACTTGTCTTCCATGCACCTCCACCGTAGTCCGAGTCAGCTCCTACCCATAGGAACTTGTGACCCATTTCATACCAAGCTTCAATAGCATCATACTCAGCCTGAACAAAAGGTGTTACTCCTGATGAAGCCTCATGATTGATTGCACCAACCAGAAGCGCATCGGCACCAGCAAGAACTGATGAGTTTATGCCTCCGAATGCGAACACGACCTCATATCCCATGAGAGTCAGATTTCGCTCCATCCATGTGTCAAAGCTGTCGAAGATGTAGTCCTCATATTGACCATGACTCATGTCAAAGACAACCTTGCCCTTGTAGTCAGTCATCCGAATACCCCACTCAATAGTTTGGAGGACCAAGTTATATCCATCCAAATCAGTTCGGCCTGATTGAGTGTCTTGGTACATTGGAGCATGTGAGCCGTAAGGTGGTCCACCTGATACTGCAAGGACTCCGGTTCCTGCACTTCCAGCATTCACCTCAACAGCCATTGCTACGAATTGGCCAAATGTCCCATCTGTGTGGGCATATGGCAAGGTCAAGTCCTGATCTCCAATAGTCCCATTGAAGAAGTACAGTACTGGGTAGACATTATCAACTGATCCAGTCTCAAGAGCGACCGCATCCTGTCCCTCAGTAGCTGATGTGCTGCCATAGATCAGAGTTGGACTGTGGACGAGCACATTGCTGACATCCTGAACTAACTCTGCCACGAACGCATCGTCACTGGTGATGTTTGCTACGGGACGGTAGTTTGATCCCGCATAGGAATCGTCGTCTGAAATCGTTGTGGGCTCTGGATAGATGTGTGAGCCAACATCACTCAGAATCTGAGTCACATTGCTTGTCTTCCATGCACCTCCACCGTAGTCCGAGTCAGCTCCTACCCATAGGAACTTGTGACCAGTTGCATACCAATCTGAAATCGCATCATACTCAGCCTGAACAAAAGGTGTTACTCCTGATGAAGCCTCATGATTGATTGCACCAACCAGAAGCGCATCGGCATTAGCTAATATTGATGCGTTTATACCTCCCCAGGCAAAAACTACATCATAACCCATGAGTGTGAGGTTTCCCTCCATCCATGTGTCAAAACTATCGAATATGTAGTCCTCATACTGACCGTGGCTCATATCAAAGACTATAGTGCGCGATGGTAGAGCAGCACTCGCCTCCATAGGGCCAAAGCCAAGGATGACGACGCCAGGAACAACAACAAGTCCAACTATCATCATCAAGAGGATACTACTCGAGTATTTCTTTTTCATTATGTATTAATCCTCCTTCGTTTCCTAATCTTTTTTGCAGAACGAAGATACATGTTTACCGAGTGAGTACTATTTAGACTTTTAGGCCTGTTTCAAACGCGCATAACATCATGATTTGCCAGGTGCAAAACAACATTGGAGCTTTAGCTCACTTGTTCTTAAATTGATGAGAACAGATTTATAGCCATGAGTGAAGACATATGAACCTGACAAGACCTGAATGACTGCTAGGTCACTTAAAAGGAGAGAGGAATAATAAATGAGCGAGTTCGAAGCCGCAGGTGGTTCGAGAAATGCTATCTTGGCGGTAGTTGTAATAGTCATCATCGGGGTGGCAGGTGTCACATGGGTGTTTCTTGGTGGACTTCCACCCGTTACAACAACAACGACGACGACAACAACAACCACCACCACTACTACTACCACTACTACTAGCCCCGTAGGGCCAAAGACGCTTGTTGTTTTAACAAGACATGACGTCGCAATTCACAATGTATTTGAACCTGCGTTCTTGGCATCTGATTTTGCTATAGCGAACGATATTGTTGAAATTACTTGGAAGACGCCAGACTTTCAATTCTGGGATGATGTGATAGACACAAATGGGGCTGATGTATGCTGGGGAGGCGGTCCGACATCGTTTGATCAGTTAGCGCAAGACGGTCGTCTATCTCCCTTGACCAGCACACTGATGGTAGATGCGGCTGCCAGAGTCAATGATACCATTGCAGGGGCTAATATGAAGCGACTTAACGCTCAATCGCAGCTTGTGTGGATTGCTGCAGCCATCTCATCATTTGGATTCACTGTCAACCACGACTTCCTCACAACGCATTCACTGCCAGTTCCCAACAACTGGACAGACCTTGCACAACCAATCTATGGAAGCTTGCTGCCAACAACTCCTACTATTGCTATGGGTCATGCACCGGGCACGACTTCCAATACCCGTATCTATGAAATCATTACTCAGGGTCTCGGGTGGGATGCGGGCTGGGCTACCATGGCAAGGATGGCTGGGAGCTCAAATATCTATGGTGGTTCAGTAGACACTCAACAGGCGGCTGAAACTGGAGAAGTCGGGATTTCTATGTCAATCGATTTCTATGGTTATCAGACACAAGAGAACAATCCTGACTGTGAATACATTATACCTCAGGATCAGACAATTGTGAACGGGGATCCAATTGCCATTGCCTCGACAAGCTCTCAGAAGCAATTGGCAGAGGGTTTCATTGACTTTGTGCTCACCCCATATGGCCAATCACTTTGGCTAGATGACAACATTCTACGGATGCCTGTCATGAGGGAGGCTTTTGATGAGCCAGGAGCTGCTGGAAAGGATAGATTGTACTCTGTGTTCAATCAGACCACCAAGACATTAGGGATTGATTTCAATGACACACTTTCCTTAGAGATCAATGCTGCTTTCGTTCAATACTGGGGATCAGTCTTCACCGATGCACAATCTGAGCTAGTAAACTGCTGGACAACGATTCTAAATGCATATGACAATGGCTGGATAGATGCCAGCGAGTTGGAAACGTATGCCGCTGAGATGGGAGCTCCAATTACCATTCAGGATCCAGATACCTTGGTGCTTGAAGAGTTCACAATCGACTATGCTAGACGGATAAACCATGACATGATCTACGACGCATCATACAAGGCTGACGTAAAAGCTGCCTGGACAAACCAAGCCAAGTCACACTACAACACAGTTGCTGCTTCAGTACCAACATCCTGACAGGCGGCAGTTGAAAATGACGGCGAGTGAGGAGGATCCAGTAGAGGTCCAAGAACCCTCAGCCATAGATTCCGAGATGGTCCCGGACAGCATCCGGGACTCTCTCACATCTAGTATCAGAAGTGCACCAAGACGGTTTTCATCTTGGACTTCAGGGAAAGTACGCTCATCAGGTTCTTGGGTAAAGGGAGGTATAACCCGATTTATTGGATTCTTTAGAAATCCAGTTGCAAACTCACGGCAGGCAGCGTCGCAGATCCGTACTAGATCAAAATCAGGATGGCGCCAGCTGCGGAGAGAGATGGACTCGCTAACATGGGTTCAGTTAATTGGAGTTATTGCAGTATTTGCTTTATTCCTCATCATTCCTCTTCTAAGCGTTGTTTGGACTTCATTCACTGATTCCGATACAGGAGTCTTTACTCTACAGCACTTCATTCGCCTTTTCAACGACTCGAATATTTGGCCGTGGGTCTATAATCCAGTTACAGGAAACACTGACTTCTTCGCCAATCTGACACCAGCAATTTATGATCCTGATTTGAATCTCCTAGTGATATACGGTTGGGATTTAGGAGGTGTGCTAAACTCAATCTATGTCGCAATTTTAGTGACAATATTCTCTGTCATTCTAGGGGTCTTCTTTGCCTTCATCGTGGCTCGATATGATTTCTTTGGCAAGAAGGTAATCCGCACACTTCTCATATTTCCAATCTTAGCCACTCCCTTCGTAGGAGCAATTGGCATCAAGGAGTTCCTTGGTGCGGATGGCTTCATCAATAAGCTCTTCGAACCAATTAGAGACATACTGAACATGGTACTACTTCCTCTCGGGGCACCAATCCCTGCAATATGGCTTCGTGGTCTTGCTGCTATTATCTTCGTTCAGTCTCTCTCGTTCTTCTCACTCGTATACCTCAACGCCTATTCTTCGTTCATGAGCATTGATCCATCACTCGAAGAGCAAGCTGAGAATCTCGGAGCACAAGGACTTGGACTATTTCGTTCTGTGACATTCCCCTTGGCGATGCCTGGGGTTCAGGCTGGAGCCATTTTGACTTTCATTCTAAGCATAGAGGACCTTGGAACACCAATTGTGTTCCAAGATCATGTATCAGCTAGAAATACACTAGCATTTCAGGTCTTCAACAACGTAGCAACTCAGGCTGGAGGTTTGGATCCAAAAGGACCCACAATAGGTATCCTCCTCCTTGTGTTTGCCTTAGTTGGATTCATGGCAATTCGCAAATATACAGCCTTAAGGTCCTACGATTCCGGAACCAAAGGTGGACAATGGAATCCAAGGACTCGCAGGATTAGCAGGAAAGCAACTACACTCCTATACTGCCTCTTGGTTCCACTCCTATTCTTGGCTCTCATACCTCAAGTCAGTGTAATTGTCCTCTCTTTCGCAGGCACGTGGTCGACGGATAGTCTGTTACCAGATGTATGGACTTTAGATAACTACCAGGTTTTATGGGCATATCCCGATGTGACCCAATCAATATATCTCACACTGATATACGGAGCCATTGCTACTGTTGTTATTGTGCTATTGGGAGCTAGCGCTGCGTATCTGATTGCCCGGAGAGACATTCCTGGAAAGACAGCGCTTGATCTACTCGTGACTTCCCCGATCGCGCTTCCAGGCATCGTAATCGCGACAGGCTACTTTACGCTCTTTTACAATACTCCGATATTCCCAGTTGGGGGTCCTGCGTTTCTCATAATTATGTCATATACCGTTCGGAAATTCCCATTCACTGTCAGAGCGGCGTATGCGGGACTGATGTCAACGCCCGTTGTTCTAGAGGAAGCGTCTCAGAATCTGGGTGCTAGCAGGAACCGGACTTTCTTCAAGATTACCATGCCGCTGATTGGAGTAAGCGTCCTTGCAGGCTCCTTGCTTTCCTACGTATATTCTGTGAGTGAAGTAAGCACAAGTCTCATTCTGGGCAGTGTAGGACGAGAGCAAGCACCGATGACGTTCTGGACGGCTGAAATACTCGATATGACAGGGCAGTATGGTGGGGCTAACAATGCGGCATGCCTTGGAGTTTTAATGATGGCCCTGCAAATGGCAGTCATAACAGTCACTACAAAAATACTAGGAGCCAGATCTTCTGCTATCACGGGCATTTGAGGTGATATGAATTGGTTGAGATTAGACTAGAAAACTTGCGGAAAACCTTTGGTGAAGTAGTCGCTACTGACGAAGTGACAATGGTCCTAGAGGAGGGAGAACTTTCTACACTCTTGGGACCATCTGGTTGCGGGAAGACAACCCTTCTGCGCTTGATTGCTGGTTTCTACGTACCTGACAGAGGGACGATTCACTTTGACGACAAGGAAGTCACAGGTGTGCCTCCACATAAGAGGAACACGGGAATGTGCTTCCAGAACTACGCACTGTGGCCACATATGACTGTGGCCGATAATGTATCATATGGACTGAAGCTGAAACGAGTCGATGGCATGAAGTATACCAAGGGTGCTATCGAAAAACGAGTCAACACCGCATTGGGTCTTGTGCACATGGAGGAACTTGGCAAGCGCCATATCCATCAGCTATCTGGTGGTCAACAGCAACGTGTGGCACTTGCACGAGCACTTGTGATTGAACCAGGCGTACTCCTCCTCGATGAGCCACTCTCAAATCTTGATGCAAAGCTGCGGCTTGAGATGAGAGAGGAAATAATGAGAATCCAGAGTGAGCTATCAATAACCACAGTCTACGTGACGCACGACCAACATGAAGCACTGAGTATCTCAGATAGAGTGGCTGTTATGGATCTGGGATATGTGCAACAATTTGCATCTCCCAGAGAGATTTACTCAGATCCTCAGACAGTCTTTGTTGCAGACTTCATAGGTCAATGTACATTCCTTGACGGTGTCATTCAATCGGTAGGTGAATACATCGATGTCACCCTGCCGGATGGACAGGCAATCAAGGGAAGGACCACCATTGAAGGATATCCATTCGAGAAAGGCGAGGCGGTCAAGTGTGCCTTTAGGCCAGAAGACCTTCATCTTCAGCAAATGGATCCATCCGATAACAAGATCACAGGCAAGGTGACTAGAACCATCTATATCGGAAATGGTCTTGAGGTGTATTTTGAAGTTGGGGGAGTCAGTGCACAGTCGCTCCTGGATCCCGACCTTGATATGAAAGCGGGGGACAGTATTACTCTCTTCGCACCGCATCGTGAAGTGATGGTTCTACCATTGGGCGGAGTAGAGGCTCTGAGGAAAGTTCCGGGGCATCCCATGGCTACAGGTAAGATGCCATCTATGGCTTCGAATGTCTAGTAGTGACCGCAACGCCCCTCGAGAAAGCCCTCATCTCTGAGCCATTGAGAAGAGCTCTTCCTACACCTAACAAACTGCCCTGTTCATCAGTCACTATAACCTCCTCTCCAGCCCGCAGTAAGGGGTCTGCATGTGTGACAAATTTGGCAAGCGCAGACTTTCCCTTGACCACAAACTCACTCACTTCATTCTTGATGGCGACACGATATCTAGCATCAAGGTTCATCTGAATGAGCTCAAGACCTCCTTCATATGTAGGAGTGAAGAGCCCAGTTGTGGGGACTAGCGTAAAGAGGATCTTATCATTACGCTTCACATAACGTATTTTCCCTGTGCTCCTAGACGTGACAAACTGCAGCTTCTGGCTATCCTGCATTTTCGAGAAGTCGATATCCCATTGATATGCTAAAAGCGCATGCAGCTTTCTCTTTTCCCAGCTGGCATTGTCATCGATGGGGATCTCTTCTATGCGTTCCAGATTTTCAATCCGCTCTAGTCCATACTGCCGCTGAATGTCTGGTCCCACTTTATCAGTGGCAGTATCGCGTGTAAGCCAGAACCCATGCTTGAAAGTGAGATTATCCAACATTTCGTGAATGCGTTGTAATGTAACAACGAGCTCGATCTCCCCAAAATGCTGTGGAAAAATGCATTGCTGAGCAGGATGTACATGTTCCAATTCCCAGGGTATTGCACCTGAAGGAGTGACGAAAATCAGCAGGAGGCGTTCATTACTCCGTTTTCGAATCTCTTCAACAGCCTTGGGAAGGGTATCTGCGAAGGGTCTATCGCCAAGATGGGGTACCAGAAGCACCGTTTCAGTGGTGTGATACGGATATCGCTCAATGACTCTTGAATGGAATGTGACCATCTCTGGTCGATGTAGCGTTTCCGGACCGGTGTACATAATCGATGCTGATTTGCCTAAGGGGTCTGATTGGACAATCTGTTCTGAGTTTCTCATCATTGTAGAGAATGCCTCAAGAAGAGTAGGATGACCTACTGATCGCGCAGCAGCGAGCTCAAACAACTTCCCGTCTCTTATCGCCTGTCGTACCCTACGCATTTCAGCAGCGCTTGCGTGGAGGTTGTGGCTCATCAAACTCAGGTCTCGATCAGGTTTGTCAAGCTTCAGGAGCTCTTTGACATCTGTTGTGCTGCAGATTGGACACTCACATGGGAGTTCTTCCAACTGGTCTAGGTGCATTGTCCCGGTGGGGAAGAGCATTCGACCTGACTCTGCAAACTTGGCATATGATGCTGAATCGAAGAGGTCACAGCCCAATAGCGCAGCTTGAGCAAAGAGCATCGGATGCCCACATCCAAACAAATGGACTGGTCTGTCTGGTGGAAGGTGTTTCTTTGAAGCGAGTACTATTCGTACAATCTCTGAGTAGCGATACTGCTCCATCAGAGGGACTACTCCGCCAATGGGATGTACGTCGAAGTCCATCAAAGCCAGTTCTTTCGCTGAGCTCTCTCTAAGGTCCTCGTAGATGCCTCCTTGGATTGTTCCCGCGAGCATCATTTCTCCTTTCTCTGGCACTGAGAGCCGTGCTCGCTCTAGCGAAACCGCGACATCCTGTTCTACCTTAGTCCTTCCAACTTTTGGATCCGAGAAAACGTCTAGAATAGTTCCTATATCTGAACCAATACTCTTCTGAAATTCGACAATTTCTAGTGGGTCGATTTCTCCTTCAGCTAGACCATGGAAATACATCTGAAATGTTCCAGAGTCTGTCATGATCGGACCATCAAAATCGAGCAGCCCATGAACACCTGATTCAATTGCTTTTGCACGGAAACGGTCGTGCGACCGAATGATGTATGAGTTTGTAATCACCATCTGAAAACCAAACTTGTCAATCAAATCCCGAGGAGTGATTGCAGATTTGCCTGGATGTACTACTGGCATAAGGAGCGGTGTCTTTACAGTACCATGGGCTGTGGTGAATCTTCCAAGCCTTGCCAGTCCATCCTTTGCACGTATTTCGAAGTGGCTCATTTCCGTCCTTTTGGTGTGTCCTTGGATTTACCCAAGAATCTTTCCTTTTGACAAGAATGGAACGCTTTAAGATGGTTCAGTCTAGCCAAATATCAATGACTGTCGTCAAAGCTTTACTTGTACAGAGGCGAGGTCACAAAGACCCGAATCTACTCAGTGAGTTTGAGGCTTTGGCAACCACAGCAGGCTATGAGGTATCGGGGGTCTTTGACATTGTAAGTGCGCCATCAGCTAAGTATGGCATCAGAAGTGGAAAAGTTGAGGAGATTGAAACTTGGATTGAAGTAAATGAACCAGACTTCGTTCTATTCTCACCGACCCTGAAATCGGGTCAAATGTTTCGACTTATTGAGCGATGGGAGATTGAAGTACGAGACAGAACTCAGGTGATTCTTGAGATATTTGATCGTCACGCACGTACCCCACAGGCCAAATTACAGATAGAGCAAGCGCGTCTCAGCTATGAACTTCCGTTTCAGCGTCATCAGATTCGAATTCGACTTCAGCAAGAACATGTCGGTGATAGACCAATCGCAGATCAGGTGGGCCCTGGAGAAAGCCCCTTGGAAATTCACATTAAGCACATTCGAAAGCGGATTGCATACATCCAGGAAAAGTTGGACACAATCTCCAGAAAACAGAGTTTGAAGAGAAGGGGTCGGGCAAAGAAAGGATTCGAGGAAGTAACACTTGCAGGCTATACGAATGCTGGAAAGAGCACCCTGCATAATGCAATAACTGGCTCGGAAGTTGAAGTCGCTGACCAGTTGTTTACGACACTATCAACAAAGACCTCTACAATTGCAATACCGGGTCGTCAGGCTGTCCTCACTGATTCTGTTGGATTCATCAGTGATCTGCCGCGCTCTCTCCTTCGTGCATTCAATACGACGCTGATGGAGATTGGGGAAGCTGACGTCATTGTGTTAGTGGTTGACGGTTCTGACCCGTTAGACGAGATTGAGCGCAAGTTGAACACGTGCTTGGATACCTTTGTGGATATTGAAGCAAATGGCATCCCCGTTGTTATCGCCCTAAACAAGATGGATCTCCTTGCTGAAGAAGAATTGACTCAACGCACTGAACTAATTCAAACTACCCACTCAGAAATCGTTCCTATTTCCGCAAAGAATGAAACGAATCTTGAAGAATTAATTGTGGCAGTAGAGCAAAGTCTAACACCACTAGCGAACTACCGCCTCGTTCTTCCTTATGATGATACGTCAATGTCATTGCTCTCCTGGCTTCATGATGTGACTTCAGTTATCAACCAAGAGTACAGCAAAGACACAATATCTGTTGATGTGACATTGGATGCCGTGCTTGCCCAGAAATTATCCAAGATGGTCACAGATGGGTCCCTTACTAAGATTGATGAGTGAGAACTCTGAAAACACACCAAAGTAGTTAAGAGGCTCACAACGGTTGCCTCTTCAACATCCACTAACAGGGAGGCCTCAAAACTGCCGGATACTCGTCTTGGACAGATGTTGCAGAGCGGCCAGTTTGTAGTAACTGCTGAGATAAGCGCACCTCGAGGGTCGGACTACCTTTCGTTGCTTGAGAAGACGAGTATGCTCAAGGACTTTTGTGATGCAATCAATATACCGGACAATCCCCGCAGAATACCAAGAATGAGCAGCATCGCCAGTGCACGTTTTGTTCTCGATGCTGGATCCGAACCGGTCTTACATATTGCAATGAGAGACCGCAATAGAGTTGCATTGATGAGTGACCTATATGGCGCACATGCTTTAGGAATCCGCAACGTTCTATTCGTTACTGGGGACCTTCCAGGTCTTGGGTCAGACACCCAAGCCGAGATAGTTTCTGATATTGATTCAGTTCAGGCCTTGCAATTGGCTACTCGAATGATGGCTGGCAATGATCACGCTGGCGAAGAGCTAGAAGGAGTGCCCAATCTCTATCTGGGTGCGACCTTTGACCCATTTATTGAACCAATCAACGAACAGATTCGAAGAACAAGGTTGAAACATGAATCGGGTGCCCAGTTCTTCCAGACCCAAGCTGTTTACGATGTAGACCGCTTCGCAGAGTTTGTAGAATCTATTGAGGACCTGAATACGTATGTTCTGGCTGGTGTGGTCCCTCTGCAGGGACTCGAAATGGCCGAGTTTATGACTGAACATGTATCAGGCATCAACATACCTGATGCAATACTCCAGCGGCTAGAGAATTCTGCTGAGGGACTTGATGATGAGGAACAGGCAGCCCAGCAAGAAGGTCTGTTAATCGCGACGGAAACTATCAATTCACTGAGAATGATTGATGGTGTGGATGGTGTTCATATAATGGCAGTAGGCTGGGAATCCTGCGTTCCAGAACTTGTCAAGTCTGCAGGTCTCTACCCCCGACCCAGTTGAGGTAGAACAAAGATGTTTGTCTTCAAGAAAGAACAGAAGTCGTTTGACATCAGAGGTATCACAATCGGAGGCTATCCCGGAGAGAACCCAACTGTCCTTATAGGGGGCCTCTTCTTCAAGGGACAATCCATTGTTGAGAATACAAAGGAGGGTCTATTTGACAAGAAAGCAGCAAAAGACTGGCTTGACACAGGGATTAGCATGGCTGAGAGAACCGGCCACCCACTCATTGTAGAAGCATATGGCAGATCTGCTGTTGCTATGGAGCGGCATCTATCATGGCTTGTTGATAATTATGATGGGCCTTTCATGTACGAATCATCCAACGTAAGTGCTAGGAAGAGCGCCACTGAGTTCTGCAACGAGGCTGGTCTCACTGAGAGGGCCATTTACAATTCGGTCAATATATCGATGGATGAAGCTGAACGGGCATTCTTGAAAGAGAGTTCAATAAGCATGGCCGTATTGTTGGGATGGTCTCCAAAAGCAAGCTCCCTAAAGGACAGGATGGAAGTAATTGAAAACACAGTTGTCGAGGCGAAGACATTTGGAATAGAGAAATTCCTAGTCGACCCTGGTACTATGCCCGTAGGTGCAGGGTATGGTCTAGAACTAAGAACGACCATGGCAGTAAAATCAGAGTTGGGTCTGCCTACCTGTCTTGCACCTCATAATGCACCATCCGCATGGAAGTTCATCAGGGAAGAGGATTTAGACCAAGAGGAAACAGCCAGCTCAGCAGTTATCGCGTCAATAGTTGCCGCTCAGTTGTTCGCAACCGATTGCATAATGTATGGTTCAATGAGAAGATCGCGAGAAGTCTTCACTGCAGTAGCTCTTACACAGAACGCAATTGCCGCTTCTGTTGCAGAGGCAAATCAGGTGCTCGGAGTGGAGAAACATCTTTTCGAGCCTATAGCAAGTGAGTAGGAGGTCAGGAGATGTCGGGAAATGCATGGCCTCATGTGCCTGGGGACTTCGAAGTGGGAGACCCAAGTGGATCTGTTGCAATCTGTACCTTAGGTAAGAAGTTTCCAGTTCCTGGCAGCTATGCTATCATAGGCACATGCAAGACTGAGAATATTGGGATCGAACGGGTCATCATCAACATAATCTCGAATCCTTCTATCCGCTTTCTAATTCTATCAGGACCTGAAGTACCAGGCCACCTGACAGGATCTTCAATGAAGTCGCTTTATGAGAACGGAGTTGACCCTGACACACGCAAGATCATAGATGCCCCTGGAGCTATTCCCTATATCGAAAATGTGCCACTTGAAGGAGTGGAGCGGTTTAGAAATCAGATTGAGTTTGTAGATATGATGAATATTTCCCGTGCAGAAGAGATTGCAGCAATGGCTGCAGAGTTGCATGCTAGAAACCCAGGCTCATTTTCTGGCGATCCTATGTTTGTAGATTTCAGAAGAGCTTCAAGTTCGACTCAGAGAATGGGAATCGGAGGTTCGATAACACTTCTCCCTGAATTTGGAGTATCACTGAGTCCCTTCTCCTTTTTAGTTGGTCCTCAGGAAACAAGCGCTGTACTCACTGCACATCCAACATCCATTGGCATAGAAGTGCAATCTAGCGAATCAGGGACGATTCTCATTGGAAAGGAGATATAGACATTGTTTGTGTTTCAAAAAGAGCAATACATCTACGATATTGGTGGTGTAAAGATAGGTGGCAATCCAGGTGAGACTCCCACTGTTCTAGCTGGGACAATATTCTACGGAGGACATAAGATAATTCGGGATGCATCCAAGGGAATAGTGGATGAGTCTGCTGCTGAGGAGCTTATCAATAAACAGGAAACAATGTCCGAAACAACTGGCAATCCCGCGATGGTTCAGATATTCTCCGAAACTGCAAATGCAATGAAGAGGTACATAGATTTCGTATGCTCACATACAGAATCTCCATTCATCATCGATTCTACTGATCCTATGGTGCGGGTAGCAGGCTTGCATCATGCCGAAGAGATTGGACTCATTGACCGAGCAGTATACAACTCAATCAATATATCCGTAACTGAAGAAGAGCTGGATTCACTACGCGAACTCCAGCATGAGTGTGCCATTGTCCTTGCTTTCAACCCTCAAGATCCATCGACGGCAGGACGTAGAGCAGTGCTTGACGAGGGCGCAGCATCGCTAAAGCAAGGACTTCTGTCAATCGCAGAGGATGTAGGAGTGACAAAGCCACTAATTGACACAGCCACGACAGCTATGGGCGCAGGAGCTGGCGCTGCTGTTTCATTTACTTTTGTATCCAAGACCCTTTATGGACACCCAACAGGGTCCGGAATTCATAACGCTGCATCATCATGGACCTGGCTCAAGAAGTATAGAAAGGAGAACCGGGATGCCTACCAGATTTGTGATATCGCCTCGAATCTAGTCGTCCAGTCTTTAGGCGCTGACTTTATCCTCTATGGGCCAATTGCTAACGCCAACAGAGTCTTTCCAGCAGTTGCAATGGCTGACATCTTCTCAGCCGAGTCTGCAAAGATGGAAATGGGTTTAGAACCTCCTGAAAATCATCCTTTTAGGAAACTCCTCTAAGCGGAGGAAAAAAGATGTCAAGAAAGCCGATTGTGGTTCGTCCCCGTAGCATTGGGCTTTCTTCACTGCGCATGGGGCGGTTCTATACTGTTGCATCGGTTGAACTAGGCAACACGACCACGAAATGCATAATCGTAACAACGAATCTGGAGACCGCAGAGATTTTCGAGATTGAAAAGGAGATTCGGATGACCAGAGGTGTTCGTCCACCAGTGAAGGGCGAGGAGGTCTTTGGCCGTACCCTCACAGGTGTAGATCTGACCCGAGAATCAGTTACTGAGTTGGTGTCAGACATTCTCAGAACCGCATTGAATCGTGCACGCCTTGACATTGAGAATGACCTTCATTTCGTTGTACGTTCCACGGGGGTGACCGCTGGATTTGCCGATCCGGAGGAGGTTGGAGCGATTGTAAAAGCACTTGCAGAAGGCTGTCTTCATGCAGGTGTAGCACCTAGAAAAATGGCTGCCGCTATATCGCCAGAGAATCTTCCTCCTAGTCTGAGGGACTTCACCTGGCTTCACAAAGTATATTTCGATGGTGCAGTTGCTAGTTCGCTTCCTCCATCAAATGCAGAGATAGTTGCTAACGAGATGGAGGGTGAGTTAGTAACAGCTGGATTGAAAGGAGCGGCAAAGAGTACAGATGTCGACTTCAGAAATCCAGTCATGACACTTGATTTTGGAACTACCCTCGCAGGAAGAATAACAGATAACGGGCATCCGTATGCAAAGACCATCGGCTCATTTGCAGGTCTGGCAGGAGCGATTCCTGATGCGTTGGTCAGGGGAACGGGAAATGTGGAAGAACAGACTGGTTGTATCCTTGATATCAAAAACTCCGAGCGCCCTCGGAAAAATCAGATAGACGATTCTTGGGTAGATGAAATTCTTGCACATATACGAGTTGTACGAGTACCAACCGGAATTAGCAGATTTGGGACAGTTCCTGTCAACGTGAAAGCTGCAGAGGAATCTGACGTAATTCTGATGGGAGTAGATGCAGGAGAAAATGGATCTGGCCTATTAGACCTGGAACTAATCGGAAGGAAGATTGCTGAAGAATCCAGCATTGATACACTGTTGGCTCTCATCGATGTTGTGCAATTTCATGTTGTGCAACGTCTGGTCAACTTAGCGATTTCTGAGGGACTAATTCTTGATGACACTTCTTTCGGACTCACAGGAAGAGCAATCACGACTGGAAATAAGCCCAGATTAATCAATTCACAGCTCTCGCTAGAAGATGGCAAAAGGTGGACTGAGTCGCATCAATTGCTCTTTGTGGAAGATGGTCTAGCAATGGGTGCGGCAGTTGCCGCTCGGTGTATGAATTCAATGGGAACGATTCATAATCCAATGGGCGGCCGAAAGGGGGACAAGTGTATAATGGGTGCTCGAATGAAGCGTCAGCGGTCATAGGGATTCAATGCTTCAAATCTGCTCATTGAGAGGTTTTATCTTAGTATGCCGCCTCGCCCGATTTGAGGAATCCTTTATGGAAATCATCCCCATTCAGACACGAGTCATCTCTGAAGATGATGATATACTAGAAGTTCTTGTCACTTCATTGCAGGATGTCGGTCTTGATTTGAAAGACAATGATATTCTCGGTATCGCAGAAACTCCATTGGGAACAACAGAAGGCCGCGTAATCAACCTTGCAGACGTTGAGCTCAGTGAGGAGGCGATTGAGCTTGCAGATGAGTATGACCTCATTCCTGAAGTGGCTGAACTCGTATTAAGGGAAGCAGATGAGATTCTGGGAGGGATTCCACATATTCTTCTGACCATCAAGAACAACACACTCATGGCCAATGCTGGTGTAGACAAATCCAACGTTCCTCCTGACCATGCATCTCTCTTACCTGTTGATTCAAGGAGCAGTGCAGAACGAATCAGGCTGGAAGCAAGGAACCGGTATGGAAGAGATATCGGGGTCTTGGTGATTGACAGTAGAACCCAACCACTGCGTTTGGGGAATATCGGCATGGCGCTAGGTGTGGCTGGATTCCGACCAGTTGCGGATGACAGAGGAAGACTTGATTTATTCGGCAACGAGATGCGGATAACTAGGAGGGCAATTGCAGACAATCTTGCGTCGGCGTGTACAGCAGTGATGGGTGAGTCAGATGAATCAATACCTGGAGTATTAATTCGCTCTGCACCAGTGGAGTTTATTGACGAATCATTTGACTCCTCTGCAATGTGGATTAGTCCGCAGGAATGCATGTATATGGCCATATTCGACCAATGGCGAGTTGGCAGCTCAGCAGCGAAAAACGATGCGCGGATAGCATTCGAAGAATGAGTCCGAATCGAAGAGTCCTCTGAAAGATCGGATGTACATCCTCAGATGTAGATGAATGCTGGGTCTCCAGAATTCATTACTTCAGTTATGCTGCTGAGCCATATGTTCGTGCTATGAACATTATTTAGGCTGCCCGCAAGAATGATTTGTTGACCGCGAGCAAGCACTACTTGCTCACACGAAAGAGAAAAAAGGGCAGCTCGGTTTGCGCCATGAGCTGAATATATCGACCAGACCGGAGAATGATGATTTGACGAAGATAGTCCTCATTGATGTCAAGACAGCTGGCACATCAGGGGACATGTTTCTTTCTGCATTGGTGGACTTTCTGGGTGAAGATGACGCTCTTCTTCCTGTGGCTGCAAGCCTACTAATATTTGACCCATCATTGCGAGTCCGATTTGCAACTAAAAGTGATGATGATATTTCAGGTGTTCAATTGAAGGTTTCAAAGGACTCAGGTATGCGCTTCAAACCGAACGATTTGATTGAGATGATGGATGCCGTAGCTGAGGAGTTGGAGCTTTCACCTGCCGCAAAGCAGATTTCCCAAAGGGCATTGAATGAGATTCTGAAAGCTGAATCAAGGGCCCATGAGACCCCGATAGACAAGTTGCACCTTCATGAAACTGGTTCAGTCGATACCATTCTCGATTTGGTTGGAACTGCATATCTCATGGAACGCGCAGGACTTCTTATTGATTCAAAGATAATTGCCACTCACGTTGCGGTGGGGAGTGGTACAATTGAGACAGAGCATGGCCTTCTCGAAGTGCCTGTTCCAGCAGTAGCTGAGATACTTGTTGCTAATGACGTTCCGTTCATAATGGGTGAGGCTAAGACTGAAGTCCTAACACCCACTGGCGCGGCTCTTCTCGCAACTTTGGCTTCTGAATTCATCGAGTCCTCAGAAGGATTCGTTGTCAAACAGCAGGGCATCGGATTCGGCTCTCGTGACTTGGGCGAGGTGGCCAACCGCATGAGGGTCGTTGTGGGCGAGTTCGTTGATGAATCAAAGGTTAAACCAAAGAAGCCTGAAAAGAAGCCTGAGAAGAAGGAACGACCTAAAAAAGAACCTACAAAGAAGAAAGCTGCACCAAAGAAGAAAAAGGAGGATCGAGCTGAGATGATTGATTCCTGGAGCGCGGATGAAGTAATCGTCATCGAGACCAATGTTGACGATATCGATGGTGAAGTCATGGGGACAATGTTCGATACTCTCCTGTCTGAGGGCTTGGCATATGATGTGGTGATGATTCCAGCCTATGGTAAGAAAAATCGTCCCAGTTATGTGGTCAAGGTAATTGCAGCCAAATCTGGGCTGAAGAGCATAGCGGAGATTTTGATCAAACATCTTGGAACTCTAGGAATTCGATACGCGACTTGGGACAGACTCAAAGCTGCTAGAGAGACCATTGTATGCAAAATGGAAATTGAGGGTCTGGAGTTCATGGTCCGTGTGAAGGTCTCTCGAGGCATTGATGGGAGCATAATCAACATCAAGCCCGAAGCTGATGATGTCATGAAGGTTTCAAGGGAAACCGGAATTCCAGTACGTGCGCTTAAACCTAGGATTGCTATGCAAGCTCACGCAATTACCGAATAGTGTTTTCTCAGTGTTTTGGTGCGTGAGCGAGAACATCTTTCTTCGAAGGTAAGTCCTGTTCATCAAGATACTGGTGAGGTATTAGATTCTCAAATGCTCTGAAACAGAGGTCTGCATACGCTTTCGGGTCGTATCTTGTCGCGTCATCGAACAATTCCAATGCTCTGACACGACGCAGTGGGCTCTCTGAGTCAGCACTCACAAGAACATAGCGTACTTTCTGGCCTGCATTCAATTCTCGACCGCTCTCTACAAGCTGTTGAGCAACTATCGCCGCTCTTGATGTGGCACGATATTCATGTGGCGCACGTGTTAGGCGATTGTGTAGAACCAAGTCCCTGATGTCGACATTTCCTTGGTAGAGCCTCTCAATGAACTCCTGACACACCAAATGCGCCTCTGGTATCTTCTCTATGAACTCAGTCTTGTTGTGGGCCTGAGCGAATACCTTGATCATTGAAATCTGACAATCGCCCACATACAGGCAGGTGTCACGCCTTCTAGTTTCAATCCCCCGTGTCTTGATACCTCCGTTGGTATAGACGCCATAATACCGATTCAATGGTGCAATAGATGGATGAAGTCGTGATGAGGGAATCACCATCCACTTGAATATCCCCTTCAGGGACATCTTGATATTGGTCTTCTCCGTGACGCGTCTACAGAACTCTTGAAGTGTGTCATAGTCAGGGCCTTTTTTGGATCTGAGCCAAACTGAGTCAACAATGCCATGTATTAGCTCAAGACCCATGTCTTCCCCTATGTCCTGTGTCTGTAAGAGCACATCTCTTGCCAATCCAGTGACTGCTGTGTGTGCCTCCACTCTCCCAAACCTGGCATTCTTGAAGCCCAGGTATCCAAAACATGAAACCAGTATGCCCTTGAGAGTGTTCTGCATTCGTTCGTACTTCTTGGCCTCATAGCCTCGCTCTATCAGCTGTGTGAAGGCTTCACGTTTCTCTAATACTAGCTCCAGTGACCGAGCCACAATGCCTCTCTTTCGTTGACAGATGCGAATTGGCACCTCGGGGACATCGACGCAGTTCTCGGGGCTGTCTGGACAATCTTCAACCGTGCAGATGGTCTCCGGACTTATGTTCCGTGTCACCATTAGTGTCGGATACATCGATGAGAAGTCACATTCCGAGATGTTCTCATAGATGTCTGGCTTTGGTTGCAGGATGAGGCCCCCTCTATCTATGGACGCCAAGTCGTTTATGGTCTTCAGAAACTCGGGGTTCTTCTTCACAGGTGGTATCAGGATACCCATCTTGAAGGCATTATAGTACTGGACAGCCGCATTGATTGTGCCAATTGACATCCGAGATGCTCTCTGTGGTCTTGCATATGCAAGCCTGCAGCCCTCCATCACCCCCTCAAGGCCTGTTGGTGAGTAATAGAAGCTCTGCATTCTGTCAATGTGGAGTCGCCCCTTAAACATGACCTGGTTACCTGATCGAAAGAAGACCTGATTGTATACCCAGAATGACTTGGCCTCCTTCTTCTTGACATTCAAGGGTGACCCATCCCGTGACATGACAAGCTTCACGCCATTCAACTTTGCTCGTAGTGTCAAGTACCTGAACAGGGTCGCATCGCCATCTCTGGTGACTATCACATCCGGGTCAATTCCATCAATGGTCCTCTGGAACTCCTGTAGAATCTCTCTCTCACTCTCACCCTCAATTCGAATGGTGAGTCCTTTGTGATATACGTCAATATGGTGAATCTTGTCCTCTATTCTAGGAAAGATTCGTCTAGCGTCAATGAATACCTCAAAGCCAATCTCTTCCAGATCTGGCATCTCATAGTCAGAGTCCCCTCGTCTGTCGATACATCGTATCGCGGTGACAATGTTTCCCTCTGACTCGAAGACGACCTTACCGAACGGGAAGATGTCATCATGGATGAAGAATTGATGTACGGGGTCGATGTCGCCATGAAAGACAGTGGCTCCCGGAAGCCGCTCTAGGTCTTCTGCCACCTCCCTGTGAGCATCTGGTGTGGTGGAGACCTCCAATACGCGACTCATCTCTTGGTCATAGACACTGACACGTTTCTGAGTGAATCCTGTCTTAGTCACCTTGGGATGCGCACGAACCACCTTGAGGATGTCATCATAACTCCAGTCCAGTCCTTTCTTCTTCTCACGGCTGACAAAGACTGAGGGATGGAACCCTCTGTACACATAGCCGAGGGTCTTTCCACTGGCCTTGATCCACAACGTCAGTGCCTGATTCCTGTAGTCGACGGTGGCATCAAGGAGCCATCCGACTTGCTTCATCATGCATCCTTCTCTAACTCGGCGACCTTCTGACGGAGCCCATCAATCTCGCTTCGCATATTGAGAAACATGGACACAAAGGCGACCTCTAGTACACGTGGTGTGACTATCATCGTTCCAGCATCGGCATACTCTCTGGCACTGTCGAATATGTAATCAAGTAATTCTCGTTCCTGTGGTGTCAATACCCTTCGGAATCCTTTCCACTTTGATTCCTCTATGTTTATGCTTTGGCGAAAAGTTCTAGCTGTTCTACCTATGATTCTCATCTCCTATCAGGCGGCACGTGGCGTAAAGTCTTGCAGGTGCAGAACAGTATGCATCCAATGATTGTGGGTCTTTTGGAGTGCCTTTGTTCACCAGATGGGAGACGTATGTGGGGGACTGATTCCCGAAAGTAAACCGGTGACAACTGACTGGTCGTGTAAGTAGTCTAGCTTCGTTTCACAGTAGCAACAATTGCAGCGGCTACTACTGCAATACCGACTGCCGACCCAGCTGCTAGTATCATTAGACCAAGTCTATCAGTGTCTCTTGGTATGCCGCTAATCACATCTGCAAACTGCGTGGTCCGTAGGTGATACTCAACGGTGAACTCCCCTGTAACTGATGCAGACATATCTTCCTTGAGTCGGAGCCCGCTATTCTTCTCAAATTGGATTTGATGAGAGAAATCTGAAACAGCAAGAGGAATTTCATTGGCTTGAGTAATCCAAGTATCGTATCCTTGGTACTCGCCATCGCCAGATATCGTGAATTCTGGATGAGCAGATACACCAATGCTTGCAATTGAAGAATTCGCAAGATAGACGGTAGTCACCGTTCCTACTCCTTCTAGTTGCCATGCTGGATAAATCGCCGTCCACTCGAAGCAAGTTGGTTCATCGAAATAGGCCGCCATAGCTGCGAACGATGCTTCGTATGGAACCTGAGATAACGTAACCTCGCCAGTACCCTTCCTCACCTGTCGGAGCATCTCAAATGATGATTCGCCGATGCCGACTAGCTGCATCTCGTCATCGTAGAACCTCAGACCGTAGCTGGTAGCATTGTACCTGTTCCCCGTAGTAATCTGATATGCCTCCTTTACAGCATATTCCAAATTGTAATCAAACTGGACTATGGTGTCAGAAATGGATTTGACTGCAATGGTCTCTTTGATGCTGACATTCATGGCAAATATCGTGCAAACTTCGAAGTGTGAATAATGCCATCCTTCAGAAATCATAACGCCATCATTGATGTGGAAGGTTAAACCCGCATTGTTATTTGGTACCAACAATACCGCTACTATAAGAAAGACAAGTGTTGCAGTACTTCTCATAGCTTCTCCCATCTGAATCTTCATTGGAAAAGTCTGTTGATATGGGATACCAGTCAGGCTTGCCGAAAGTAACGACCAGATGTTATGCCATTGCTTTGAGGGTGACTGATTTCCGAAAGTAAAACCAGCGTGCTGTTTACCATGTCGTAACAGATAACAGTAGGCACCCCAACATATCATTTTGAACAAAATGCCTTTCCCAGCAAGGTCTATGATTCGAATTCGAAGAGCTAATGGATACAAGATATTAGCTATCTTGCTTTCCTCGTCAGTTCTGATCACCACAACAATTGCATGCTTTCCTATCGCCTCATACGATTTACCACCCGGGCCTCTGTTTGATGAATTTCTCCTGGAAGGAAAGTTCTTGGGCTATGATCTGTGGATTGATGCGGGTGTTTGGGTAGTTATTGAGGTGTTTTCTGAATTCAATGCGAGAATCAGAATCGAAACTTGGGTTGAGAGTGAGAGGGCTGCATATATTCTGAGCGATTCAACATCCACGCATGAGGAGTTCACACTGGGAAAATCCTCCCAGGGACAGTCTGTGTTTATCTTGATCATTCCTAGACTAGATACCAATGTCCGGGCTGAGATAATAGATTCCTCTTCCACTGCTACTAACAAAATAGATGTTCTCCCCACTCATTCCTGGTTTCTGATTCTATCATTTTCAGCTGTTTTTGTAGACGCTCATTTGTTTTCTGGCTGGCTGAGAGACACAACTGAACAGAAGAGAGAACGAAAGGTGCGAGCAAAGAAGAAGCGTTCTGATGATGAAGTCTGTATACCTTTGGAATATGTCCTGATTTCAAGGGTAAGAAGCCTGTATGCCAAGCGGGATAAATCCGATAGATACTGCTTATGCGAGCGCCTTAAACACACGAGAGGCTAAAAACCAGCTAATGTCCCCAAGCATCTCGTGGGGCTGGTAATAGATCGAGTTCTTGTCGTAAAGCAGTCGAACATTGGCTGGAAACTCCTCGTCTGCCTCGTCGAATATGAGCAGGACCTTCACTTTTGGTAGGAACTCTAATTCAAATCCAGCATCTCCATAGTCCACTCTCTTTGCACCAAGGCGTTCCAAGGTCTTGAATAGCTTCTCTTTCTTCTCAACGAACACTGAAGTCAGTGCTTTGACATCCTCCTCATCAAAGGAGTATCTACAAGCCCAGGAACCTTGAAGTGCATTGTATTTGGACCACTCACCAGCAACACCCACATCTTTTGCCTTAGTGTAGTAGTAAAGGTGAGGGATTATGCGACTAGTATGGAATTCTTTGCCAGTCATTAGATCCTCCGTTTTTCCCGTTTCAAAGTTGATTCGAAGACCTAGAACGTCAAGAAACCCTCCCTCAAGGTCCAAGACTTTCTTTAGCTTGACAATTTCCTCCCCAAAATTGTCCCAGTTCCAGAATTCTGAGCTCTTATCGAAATCATTGATATTGAACCTTGCCGCGAGTTCGCGCGCTTCAGCCATCCAATATTCTAGAATATCATCCGCCATTGCAGGTCGTCAGACCTAAGCGGCAACCATCTTTGTATCTTTGGTTATGTCAGATTCTAGCAATTCATTCAATCGGCATAGACTCAAATATCACAAACGTAAAATAACGCCTAAGTCCCCGACAAAGGGATTAAGAGGTTTATAGATGGTCACAGCACTCTTCAAAGTGATCTTGATGGGCGACGGATCTGTCGGAAAGACAAGTCTCAGGCGCCAGTACATGGGTGAAGGCTTTAGAGCCAACTACATGATCACCATAGGCGCTGACTTCGCAGTCAAGAAGATGACCCTTGAGGGAGGGCATGATGTCAGTATTCAAATTTGGGATCTTGCCGGGCAAGAGCACTTCAAGAATGTACGTTCTACGTTTTATAGGGGCGCACAGGGTGCACTAACCGTCTACTCCACTGTGGAACGCACTTCTTTTGACAACATCGGAAACTGGCTTGACGAATGCTGGAGCAATGCAGGCAAGAAGATTCCAATCGTTCTGATAGGCAATAAGATAGACCTCAGAGAGCAGTTCAAAGACAATCCAGTGATGCAACAGACAATTGTGACCACAGAAGAAGGTCAGACTATGGCGAATCGAATAGCCGAACGCGGTGCACATGTCAGCTTCCTTGAGACTTCAGCCAAGACCGGCCTGAATGTCGAGGCATCTTTCCTCGAACTAGCTATTAAAATCCTAGAAGTGGGTGGTCTGACCTAACCAATTCATACTCTAGGCGAAACAGACATGGCATTAGGTGATTTTCTCTTTCCACATCTCGACCTGAAATTGGTGATAGCCCACTCCTTCGAGGTTGACATTGAGGCTGAGAAGGATAAGAAATCAAAGGAATATCAGGACCTCGCGGCAAGGGCGTCCTTTAGTAAGAGTGATTTCCAGAAGCTAGGCATCAAGGAAGGCGGTTCTGTCAACATCAAATCGAAGTCGGGCCAAGTCGTTGTGGGCGGATTCATTGATGAGCGGCTTGAAGATAGTGTGTCATCAATGCCTCGCGGACCTTGGGCACTATCTCTCGTAGCAGTTCCAACTGACGGTTCGCCTCCGCAATTGCATGGAATACAGGTCACAGCCACAAAATCGGACGATAAGATTACTTCTCTTGACTCTCTTTTGGAGGGCCCTTGATTTTTGAAACAACTTTGTCCATTTGACCCCGCTCTACCTGCAGTGTCAATCTAGGACTTGATTTGAGCAGATTCAATGTACGCTGAGCGACCTTCATCGCTTTATCTCGGACTCCATCCTCCGATTCCCATCCCTGTCCTTCTCGTATATTGACCCGTGCCCTCTCAGCAGCTAAGACAGTGATTTCCCTTTCAAAGAGTCCGCTTTTTGGAGGGTCATTGCCAATGACCGCTTCAAAGAACAGCCTTCTAGCCTTCTCCCACTCACGAACTTTCTCAAGCTCCTCAACATTGTAGCCATCACGTTTTGCTTCCAGAACATCATATGGGCAAGAATGCTCGCATGCTCCGCAGTAGAGGCAGTGCTCGGATATGTCGATTTTCTCTTCAGTTCCTGTCGGATGGATTGCTTTGACTGGACATATGTTGAAGCAGTTGTGACAGCCAACTGGATCACATTTGTCACGCCTTACTATGACTACTTCTCCTGAGAATGGCTTAGTGACCTTAAGAGCATCATAAGGACAGACCTGAGCGCATAGGCCACACTTCACGCAGGTCTCATCATTGTGGTGCAGCTCGCCTGATATCTTAGGATCTTTAATGGTCCTGGGACTGGACTTGGTACATTCGACAGTTATAGCTTCATCTGGACATATCTTTGCACACAATCCACAGTAGTCGCATTCTTCGTCTATGGCTCTGATACTTACTGCTGGTCTGAAATCAGGCGGTTCAGCTGATTCCGACCAGAAGATTTTGATTGCTTCAGGACAAAGGAGTTCGCACAACCCACAAAGTGAACACTTGTCCTCGTCTATCTTTATTGTGCCTTCAGCTGATTCTTCACCCTCATACTTGACGAGGTCCTTCTTCCATTCGACTTTGACTTCAGCGTCGAGTGACTCAGTTGGGCAGACCTTTGCACAAAGTAAGCAGGGCGCACACTTCTCCTCATCAATTGTGTGGACTCCGTCGATGTTGACAAAGTCGTTGATAGCTCCTTCTCCCTCATATTTGGCATCAAAGGCATTGAAAATGCAGGAAGAGTCGCAGAGTCCACAGAAGGTGCATAGCTCAGGATCGACATTCACGAGCGGAGCTCCCTCAATCCTTCCTGCTGCTGTTTCCTGAACAGGTCCAAGGGTAATTGCCTCCCAGGGGCAAGGTAGGCATAGACTGCAACCCACGCATTTGTCAATTGCATGGTCAAGAGTCTTCTTGAGCAACGAGGTTTTCCAGGCAAATTTCACCTTGCCATCTTCAATGTCCATGGACACGACAGGCTTCTCGCCAACTGTAATATTATGTCGCTCCATGATGTTAGCCTCCGACTGCCTCTCTTGCATCCTGGGGCGGTTTGACAGTAGGCTTTTCTACTATTTCTCTGCCTAATGGTCCAAGACGTGTTATTCTATTTACAAATCTCGTTACTTGCTCTGCGAAACTATCAGCTTCAGATGCGGAAGCACTACCAAAGTAAAGGCGTCCCCCATCGATTCCTGAAGCCCTGAGCAACTCCCTTACCTTGCCCATCCTGTTCTGAGCATATCCGGCACCTGACCGATAGTGACAATCTTGAATGTGACATCCCATGACTGCCACGCCATCAGCGCCCTCTGCAAACGCAGTCATTATAGTTACCACATTCAGACGTCCAGTACATGGAACCTGTATCGGTATCATATTCGGTGGATAGGTAATCCTAGCAGTCCCGGCTCTATCTGCAGCCCCATAGGCACACCATCGACAAAGATATCCAACGATAGCTGGCTTCTGAGGATTATATTCCACCGCGGCCTTTGTTGCACTCAATAGCTGTTCATTCGTTAGGCATGGAAGATCAAGAGCCCCAGATGGGCACGCGGCCGCACATGATCCACATCCCCTGCAAGCAGCCATGTTAATCAATGGATGCTTTTCGTCATTGAAAGAAATCGCATCGGGAGTACAGTTCTGTTCGCACAAGCGGCAGCTGATGCATAGAGATGGATCAAGAGATGGAACACATGCCTCTGTAATCACCTTGCCACTAGTGAGCAAGGTCTTGACCTTTGATGCAGCAAGTCCGGCATGGGCTACAGTGTCAGAGATGTCCTTTGGACCCTGAGCTACTCCTGATAGAAAGACGCCCTTCGTCGGGGTTGTGCTTGGTCCAAGTTTGGGGTGTTGCTCAAGGAAGAAGCCGTTCTCATCTAATGGTACTTTGAGTAGCCTCGACAGAGCGATATTACTTGGCTCTGCATCCATTCCAACCATTAGGACAACAAGATCCACATCCATCTCGAGTTGCCGTCTTAGTGTTATGTCCTCTGCACGAATGCTTGTCTGACCAGTGACCGGATCTAGGACAACCTCACCGATCGCTCCTCGGACGAAATTCACCTTGTATTCCTTTGCCGCCCGGACTTGGAGTTCTTCATGTCCCTTTCCAAAGGTCCTTAAGTCGGAATGAAAGACGAAGGCCTCGATCTCAGGTATCTGCTGTTTGATTTGAACTACTTCTTTGACAGACGCTGTGCAACAAGCTCTACTGCAATACGGTCGTCCGAAGCGCTCTGAACGACTGCCTACACAAGGCACGAATACGACTCTTCTAGGCACTTCGCCGCTTGAAGGTCTGACAAGCTTTCCGCCACTCGGCCCTCCTGGGTTCAATAGCCTCTCGAGCTCCAATGATGTTATGACATCAGGATTCTCCCCGTATCCAAGTTCCTCGACAATTCGTGGGTCAAATGGCATAAACCCTGTTGCAACAACAATAGCGCCTACGGTGACTGTTTCAGTAGACTCCTCTTCCTCATATCGAAGAGATTTTGGTTCGCATACCCCTGCACAGGATTGGCATCCAATACAGTTCTGAGTGTCTATGTAAGGTGCGAGAGGCACCAAGTCAATCAATGGCCTCACCATAGCTTTTCTCTTTCCGAGCCCGTAATTGTACTCATCAGGGACCTCTACAGGACATACCTCTATACACTTGTTGCAGCCAGTGCAGGACTCTAGGTCAACAAATCTGGGTCGTTTTCTCAATGTCACATTGTAATGACCAACCGCACCTCTCACGTCAATGATGTCGGTCAAGGTCGATATCTGGATATTCTCATGCCTTGCGACCCTTGCCATCATAGGACCAAGAATACAGATTCCACAGTCAAATGTTGGGAACAGCTTGTCCCACTTTGCCATGTGACCTCCGAGGAATCCTTCCCTCTCTACTACAACCGTGCTTATGCCAGAATCAGCAAGCTCGAGCGCAGTGGTTAGTCCCGCAACACCGCCACCAATCACTAGCGCTTTCTGAGTCACAGGCACATCATGTGTGGTGATTGGATAGGATTTGTCTACTTTGGCTAATCCAGTGTCTATAATAGCTGCAGCTTTGGCAGTTGCTACTTCTGGGTCATCATAATGTACCCAACTGCATTGCTCTCTGATGTTTGCCATATGGAGGTGTCCTGGGTTTAGTCCCGCCTCCTTCACAGCGTCAGAGAACAGTTCCCTATGAAGGAGAGGCGAACATGCAGCAATAACAGCTTTGCCCACCTTGCTTTTCTTGATAGACTTAATCAGATCTACTACTCCTTGTTCTGAACAAAAATGGTCGTTTACCTCAACAAGCGAGATTCCCTTGGCCTCGTATTTTGCCTTCAATGAGTCAACATCGATGGTGTCTGCGATATTTGAGCCGCATCGACAAAGGTAGACTGCAGTCTTGTCAGTCTTTTTCTCTTTCTTCTTCTTGCTTTTCTTTTTGCGACTCACAATTTCCACCTAGGTGTGACAAAGACCCTTGGGCCAGGTGTTATCTGATTGTTTGTGTTACTTCGGTCTTTCAACTTGATGAGCTTCTTTCTATCCAGTATAAGTGTGAGCATTCAGGATTCAGAGCCAACATTCTACGATAAGAAGACTGTGATATCTGGAGAAATGGACTTTCCAATGAGCCCTGTGCCATACCGCATCATTCTTTTTAGGAGAAAACTGGATTCCCACAGGCAATGGCTAGTGATAACACACCCGCCAAGGGAGACCCGAAGACTTGAAACTCAATCCCATGGAGCTTTACAATCTATTACCCAAGACAAACTGCCGTCTATGCGAACCAAAGACCTGCATGGCTTTTGCGACTAAGATGGCGCTTGGTGACGTTCTCCCTGATGACTGCCCCCCTCTCCTGGAAGAGGGATTTGAGAAGAACCTTGAGAAGCTAAGAGAACTTGTCGCTCCGATGCAATCAGCAGAGGAAACTGGAATAAAACTGGATGATTCCAAGTGCACTGGTTGTGGCAACTGTGTTGTTGTCTGTCCAGTAGATGTAGCCGTCGAGCCTGAAACAGGTCATGGTAAGGCTGGCAAAAGTCGTGACACAGTCTTCATTGTTGAGAACGGGATTTCAAAGATAATCAATCTGGAGAAGTGCAGGCGATTTCCCCCTGATCGGCTCAATTGCAGAGTCTGTGAACAGTATTGCTGCACAGATGCCATCGAGATTTGGTAGGTGATACTATGGAAGATATCGTCTGCAGTGGATGCGCGTTACTTTGTGATGATGTGGCCGCAGAGGTGAAAGGTGAGGAAATTAGCTCATTGGGCCTCTGTAGACTCGGTCATCAACACTTGATCTCCTCAATAAAGATGCACGACGCGAAATCTGTGGTCCGCGATACCGGTACAGAAAAGACGGTCTCTATAGGTGTGGCACTGAAGAAAGCATCAGAGATTCTGCTCACTGCAAAGCGTCCTCTTCTTTATGGGTGGTCTCACTCAACAGATGAAACCATCACGAAAGGAATTGAGCTGGCAAAGTCCATAGGAGCCGCTTTCGATACTACCGCTAGTCTTGGATTGGTTCAGGCACTCATCCATAAGCTTCACTCCAAGCAGCTGGAAATCGATCTTGATTATGTCCGAAATAATGGTGAGTTCATTCTGTATTGGGGATCTAATCCAACAGAGAGCAGTCATCGACATCCCAGTAAGTTTGCAGTCTTGCCGCGTGGCGAAAACATACCTGAGGGAATCGAGAGTAGGACTATCGGAGTCGTGGATGTTCGAAATACGGAGACAATGAAGATGGCCAATCATCGACTGATTATCCCTCCCGGGGCAGACGCAGAGTTACTTGATGCATTGTCATCTGATATTTTAGGAAAGAGTCCTATCACTGGAGATGTAGCTGGTATTTCTGCTCAGGAGCTGCTTGGGCTTGTTCGCAATGTAAAGAAATCCGACTGCACAGTGATATTCTATGGCAGCGGATTGATTAACTCAGGAAATACAGAGGCGAATCTTTCTGGGCTCCAAACACTAATCGAGTCTGTGAGGGAGGCTGGGAAGCAGGCATTCGCTTTGCCCATGGCAACAGAACCCAACATCATGGGTGTCACTAAGAACGCAGTTGAAGCAGGAGATGGGGATACACTTCGTAGGCTTGTGGCTGGAGAGTTCGAAGCTGCACTCATAGTTGGCGACGATTCACTTGTAGAGCTGCCTGGACCTGCAGCTAAGGCATTCGCTAGCATTCCACTGATTTACGTTGGTCCACCTGGCGGCATCACCGATGCCAAAGCAAGAGTTTCTATTCACGTTGCAGACAGTATGCTATTGGGATCTGGCAAAATGCATCGGCTCGATTTTGTTGAGGTTCCGTACAAGCAGTGGAGCGCTCATCCAAAGCAACCTGCAGCTGAATTTGACGTGATATCAAGACTACATGAACTTGTGACTAAGGGGTTGAAATAGACAATGAAGATAGCTGTAGCAGGTAAGGGAGGGGTCGGAAAGACCACAGTTGCTGGTACAATCGCTCGACTCTTGGGACAAGATGGTTTGAGCATTCTTGCTGTAGATGCAGATCCAAGCTATACCCTATGGTCTGCGTTAGGCATTCCAGCTGAACAGGCTGAGAAAATTGTCCCTTTGACAGAGAATGAGGACTTATTGAAAGAGCGAATGGAGATTTCAGGTGCAGGCTCTTACAAAGAAGTCTTCAAACTGAATCCGCGTGTTGATGACCTCAGTGGTCTGTTTGCAGTCGAGGGGCCGGATAACGTAAGCCTACTTGTCGCAGGCACCGTAGAACTTGGAGGTTCAGGATGCATGTGTCCATCTGCTACTCTCCTCAAGGCGCTTATGCGGTTCCTGGTTCTAGGTTCTGATGAAGCGTTTGTGATGGACATGGATGCTGGAGTGGAGAACCTTGGTCGAGGGACAACCACCGGAATGGACGCGCTCATCGTAGTTGCAGAACCAGGGCGTAGGTCTCTAGCAATCCTGTCCAAGATTAAGCAGCTAGCACTTGACATTAACGTTGGTCGCATACTAGCTGTAGGCAACAAGGTCGCTGATCCTGAGGATGAAGAAATGATTCGGAAAAGAGTGGAATCCGAAGGAATACCCCTTCTCGGAATGGTCCCACTTGATGAATCGATCAAAGCCGCTGACCGAAAAGGCATGGCTCCGATAGACCTTGATGCTGACTCACCAGGGATGGTGGCAATTCGAGAGATAAAACAACGTCTTGTTGATGAGTTTCGAGAATGAACACGCTTTTCTTAAAGTTACACTGTGAACGTTCAAATCGGTGTCATATAATTTACCGAAAGAATACGGATTCATTTGGTTAACGATTGATTCGTATACTTGTTCTCGATATCGTTGATGATTCATAACCTTATTATGCTGCTTTTTGTCACGACCAGCATATTAGCCACAGGGTTTGTATGCATATGAAAAAGAAAGCACACTTCAAAGCTGATGAAGCGAGAACCGATTTAGGTGTCTTCAAAGGTCTTGAGGTTCGAATCGGGCAGATCGTGGATGACGAATGGGATGAACCAATGGGTCCAACCCCAATGCCGAGTCCAACCGGTCTCCGATCTTGGGACCACAAGCTCTTGACGAAATATACGCCATCCTACATGCCTTATTGTCAGGTCTGTTGTCTATGTACATTTGGCAAATGTGACCTCTCCGGAGACAAGCGGGGTGCCTGTGGGATTGATATGAAGGGGCAACAGGCAAGAATTGTGCTCGCAGCAGCCAATATAGGCAATGCAGCACACTTGGCTCATGCAAGACACTTGGTTGATCACTTGATTGATGAGTTCGGTCCTCGAACTGATCTTATTCAAGGACCTGGCACCGAGATACACGCACCTGTTTCTCGTTTGGTGACGGGAACGAGACCAAGAACTCTTGAGGATGCCAGCATAATTCTTGACTATTGTGAGAGTCAACTAGCTCACACACTCTCAGCCACACACACGGGCCAAGAGGGGAGCTGGTTAGACTTCGAGAGTAAGGTTCTCCATGTTGGGATGATAGATCAAGTAAGCATGGAGATTGCAGACCTAGTTCAGATTTCGACACTTGGCTTTCCGAAAGCCGATCCAGAAGCGCCGCTTGTTGACTCTGGCATAGGCATGATGGATCTAAACAAGGCAATCATCCTGACTATTGGTCACAACATTGTACCAGCAGCCTCGATAACCGACTATATTACTGAGAAGAAACTTGGAGCCAAAGTTGAGGTAGGTGGCATGTGCTGCACTGCATGGGATATCACACGCCGTGATCCAAGTGCCAAGGTGATTGGGCCAATCTCTTGGCAGCTTAGATATATTCGAAGCGGCAAGGCTGATGTTGTAGTAGTGGACGAGCAATGTGTCCGGACTGATGTGGTTTCTGAGGCTCAGAAAGTAAAGGCTCCAGTTATTTCAACGAGTGACAAAGCAGTAATGGGACTGCCGGACAGATCTGATGATGCAATTGACTCGATAGTTGATGAACTTGTATCAGGAAAGATACCTGGTGCATATATCTCCGATCACCATAAGGTTGGAGCGGTTGCAACCAAAGTAGCCCTTGCTGTCATGCCAAAAAGAAGGAAGATGAAATTCTTCCCGACAAAGAAACAGATTCAGAAGATGGCTCAAGAATGTAAGAAATGTAGTGAATGCATTCGGTCGTGTCCAAATGACCAGCCAGTTATGGAGGCTGTCTTAGCGGCTCAGACGGGGAATTTCGAGCCACTACGTGATGTCTATCGGAACTGTATTGGATGTGCACGGTGCGAATCTGCATGTCCCAACGATTATGACTTACATAGTTGGATGGTTGTTGCAGCTGAAGCTGACTGCGAAGCTGAAACCTACAAGGTTCGAACAGGAAGGGGTGCAATTCAGGATACCGAAATCCGCAGCGTTGGCCAGCCCATCGTCTTCGGAGAGATTCCTGGAGTAATTGCACATGTTGGTTGTGCTAATTATCCTGGTGGAGGCGCTGATATCCACGAAATGGCCGAAGAATTCGCCAAACGAAGGTATATCATAGTGACTTCAGGATGTGCAGCAATATCAGCTGGTCATGTAAAAGATGAAAATGGCCAATCCATATATGAGAGACGTGGTGGCGAATTCGATGCAGGCTGCGTTCTCAATGTTGGTTCATGTGTATCCAATCCTCACATAGCTGGCGCTGCGATTAAAATCGCTGCGATTTTCGCCAAGAGAAATCTACGAGCCAACTACGCTGAAATTGCTGACTACATTCACAATCGGGTTGGTGCTGTAGGTATCTCTTGGGGCGCGATGTCGCAGAAGGCTGCATCAATTGCAGCTGGTTTCTGGCGACTCGGAGTTCCAGTGATTGTTGGCCCTCATGGTTCCAAGTACCGAAGAATGTTGCTTGGTAAAGCTGAGGAAGAACGAGCTTGGACTGTCTATGATGCACGTACTGGAGATCGTGTAGTGACTGCGCCTGGTCCCGAACACCTATTCTATGCCGCTGAAACTGTCGCAGAAGCTAATGTGATGACAGCAAAGCTCTGTCTTAGGCCCAATGATACAAGTAGGGGGCGCTCCATCAAACTGAGCCACTACATTGACATCCATGAGAATTCATACGGCTTTTTCCCGGAGGATGTTTGGAACTACATCCGTCGTGAATCGGATATTCCAATCACATTGAAGGACAAGATTTTGGCTCAAATGAAGGAGAACAAATGGAAGGAAAGAACAATCCCAGATCCGACGCTTCTCAAGGAGCTAGTCATGGGAGGTGGCAAATAATGGTGATGAGACCAGTACCCTGGCAGACAGGAGAGATTTGCGGCCCTGACAGTGCAAAATCACTCAACAAGGCCACCCAGCTAAAAAGAGTCTTCACGAAATCAAAGAAACCCCTATTGATTGTGGGATCTGATGCAGTTGGCATGCCGCATGGGAAGGGTGACATGATTGACTATGCAATAGCCCTTTCAGAGGCTGGTAAGATACCTGTTGTTGCTACTGGAGGCGCAATCAAGGCCTTTATTGAGAAGGGTTTTGAAGGCGCAAAATCAAAAGGCGCAATGGAATTGGCGAACTACCTTCAGGATGAATCGTGGCCAGGTCCCCATGGAAAGGGACCTCACGATTTGATTCTGGTTTATGGTATCCCATACTACATGCAGTGGACGCTGCTATCTGCAGTTATGAACTTTGGGACTCATCTGGCAAAGGTTACCCTGGGGCGTTATTATCAACCACATGCAGATTGGTCATTCCCAAACATGAAGGAGAAGCAATGGCACAAAACTCTGGATGAAATTCTGGAGTTTGTAGGAGGAGGTAAGTAACATGTCATTTGAAGACATTCCAGTAGATGTAGGCGTAGTATACGAAGGTGAGCGAGTCCGAGGAAAGGACATGTATGTAGAGCTCGGCGGTCCAAAAATGGAACAGAAATTCGAACTTGCTCTGGCACGAGAAATGGGCGACATCGAAGATGAGAAAGTCACTGTCATCGGACCCGACTTGAAGGACATGGAGGAAGGGAGCTATCATCCATTTGGCATCCTAATAGAGGTGGCTGGAAAGGAGATAGAACCTGACCTTGAAGGCGTCATTGAAAGGCGCATTCACGAATATGTGAACTTCGTTGAAGGAATGATGCACCTGAACCAGAGATACGACATCTGGATTCGGCTCAACAAGAGGTCTTTCGAAAAGGGATTCAATACCTTTGAGTTTCTGGGTAAGGTCCTAGTTCGGCTCTTCAAGAGTGAGATGAATATCATTGAGAAAATACAGGTTACGTTCTTCACAGACCCTGAGAAGATAGCCGAACGATATGATGAGGCCATAAACAGATACAACGAGAGAGATGCTCGTGCAAGAGGACTCAGTGATCCAGATGTAGACACATTCTACGGATGCTCATTGTGTCAGTCTTTCGCTCCAACTCACATCTGTGTGATAACACCGCAGAGATATGCAAATTGCGGAGCAATAAGTTGGTTCGATGGTCGTGCAGCCGCAAGAGTTGACCCTAAAGGGCCCCTCTATGCAATCTCGAAAGGTGACACGATAGATGAGTTTTCTGGTGAGTACACAGGTGTGAATCAGATCAGCGCGGAGAAATCGCTTGGTAAGGTCACCTCAGTAGCTCTCTACAGTGCCTTTGACAAGCCACACACAAGCTGTGGTTGCTTTGAGGCAATCGCGTTTGTGATTCCTGAGGTAGACGGTCTTGGAGTTGTCCACAGAGACTTCAAGGGTGAAACAGTGAACGGACTGCCCTTTTCAAGCATGGCTGACTCCACGGCTGGAGGCCGACAGGTGCCTGGTTTCCATGGGCTCTCAATAGAGTACATGCGTTCACCTCGTTTCCTACAGGTTGACGGTGGCTATGATAGAGTCGTATGGATGCCTGACTCAGTGAAACAACGAATCTATGAGTTCATGCCTGAAGATATCAGAGACAAGATCCCGACCGAGAACGATGTCATGACCATTGGCGATCTCAAGACCTTCCTCAAGGAGAAGAACCATCCAGTTGTGGAACGTTGGGTGGAGATTGAGGAGGACGAGACAGCTCTGGCAGAGGTTTCTGATACTGGCGATTATGTTTCTGTACCTGGTGAAATGACTGCCATGGTTGGTGGTATTGGTGGCGGCCTTGAAATCATCTTCAAGAATGCCAAAATATACGCTGAGAAGGTCATTATCCGCAAGACAGGGAAGGGTGGAAAGAAGAAATGACGTCCCATGAGGAAGGAAGAGGGCAGTCGCTAGACGACATCTTCGGTGAATTCGCCGAGTTGGAGCTGGAGGATGTCACGATACAGGTTGACGAACTCAAGCTTGCTCTCCGTCCCATGGTCCAACGGATAGCTCAGGCTGCAGCAAAGGCTGCAATTGAGAGGCCAAAGTCCCTCATACCCACGCAGCTCAAGGCTCCCCTTGGTGAGTATCCCGGTGTCATTCGGGAGATTACTATTGGGGCCACGAAGAAAGAGGGAGGCTCAAGGAGCAATACCGTGACCATTGGTGGTCATACTGCACCAGCATGGGACCTGTTTCAATCACCACCGAAGAATCCACCAATCATAGCGGCTGATGTCTTTGATATGCCTATTCCACTGGCAAAGGCGGTGAAGACACATTACAGAGAAGTTCTTGAGGATCCCGCAGAGTGGGCGAAGCTCTGTGTGGACAAGTTCGGAGCTGATTTGATAACAATTCATCTCATCAGTACCGATAGACAACTCGGAGACACATCACCTGCAAAAGCCGCAAAGACTGTCGAGGAGGTTTTACAAGCAGTAAAGGTTCCTGTGCTTATTGGTTCTGCAGGAGACCCTGAGAAAGACGGTCCTGTCCTAGCAAAGGCTGCAGAGGTGTGTGAGGGTGAACGGACCCTGCTATGTTCGGCTACAATCGATGTCTATGAACCCGTTGCAGTAGCTGCAAAGGAGCATGACCAGATTGTCTTGTCTTGGACCTCACTCGACATCAATGATCAGAAGGAACTGAACCGAAGGCTTATCGAATGGGTAACGCCCGATCAGATAGTCATTGATCCTACAACAGCTGCTCTTGGATATGGTCTTGAATATGCCTTCACCATGATGCAGAGGATGCGTCTGGCTGGGCTCTTAGGCGACAGCGAGCTACAATACCCAATCAGTTCTGGTACTACAAATGCCTGGGCTGCTAGAGAGGCATGGCTAAAGGCACCTGAACTTGGTCCGAGAGAACTTCGTGGACCAATCTGGGAGAGTGTGACTGCGTTGTCACTTCTGCTGGCAGGAAACGACCTCTTCATGATGATGCATCCTGCAGCGATGAAGACAGTCCATGATCTTATTGAGTGGCTTCGAGAGAGGCGGCCGATACCAGTCGAGGAATACGCAGACTGGACATCAATCGAAATACCGGAGGGGATCTAAATGGTCAAACTTCCAGGTCCATTGGACATCTACCCTCTTTTGCCTGGTACAAACTGCGAGGAGTGCGGAGAGGCCAACTGCATGGCTTTTGCAACGAAGCTCGCCGAATACACGGTGAAGCTTGCTGCTTGTGCTCCTCTCTACAAAGAGGCTCAGTATGTCAAGAAGCTGACCAAGCTAGAGGATCTAATTCGTCCTCCAGTCAGAGAAGTTGTGATTGGCACAGGTGAAAAAGCTGCTTCGATAGGTGGAAAGCTAGTCCTGTATAGACATGATCTTAGATACTCGAATCCGATTGCATTCTTTGTTGATGTAGCTGACACACTTGAGGGCGATGCCCTCTCCCAGAGAGTCAAGGCTATTGAAGACTGGACGTACATGTACATTGGTCAGAATCTACGGTTAGATGGAGTAGCACTACGAGGTGTATCACAAGATCCGCAGACTTTTGCTAAGGCTGCAAAGAAATTGTCTGAGCTCACTGACTGGCCAATTATCCTATGCTCGCTAAATTCTGAGATGCTGGCCGCTGCAGCTAACGCAATCGCTGATAAGCGACCTTTGCTCTATGCAGCGACACTGGATACATGGTCCGATGTTGGAGATATTGCAGTCAAGCACAATCTCCCCTTGGTGGCTTATGCACCAAGCGGGTTAGACGACATTGCAACGCTTGTCAATACTCTGAGAGCCATGGGAGTAGAGGAAATTGTACTCGATCCAGGCACAGCTTCAAGAGCTGGTCTTGGTACCACTGTTGACAGCTTTACGCAGCTCAGGAGAGCTGCTACACTAGAGGAGAACGAACTAGTTGGGTATCCACTACTTGCGACTCCAATCTCAGTATGGGCGGACCATAAGGAGGGTGCTGCACCAGAGTTAACTAAATGGGACGAGGTCCTCACTGCGGCAGCAATGATAGTCCGTTACTCTGATGCAATCGTTGTCCATAGTTTGGACATGTGGACCAATCTGCCACTAACCTTTCTACGAAGCAATCTCTACACCGATCCAGTCAAGCCCGTAGCCGTTGAGGCCGGACTACAGGAATTCGGTAAGGTTGATGCAGACTCTCCAGTGATGTATACAACAAACTTTGCGCTTACCTACTTTACTGTAGAGAGCGACATCAAACAGGCTGGCGTCAATGCCTATCTCGTGGTGGTTGATACGGAGGGAATGAGTGTCCAATCCGCAGTTGCAGGTAGAAGACTGACTGCAGAGAAAGTGGCGGAAAGCCTAGAGGAATACAAGGTGTCTGACAAGGTCAAACACAAGGTTCTCATCAGTCCAGGAATGGCCGCGAGAATTAGTGGTGAAACCGAAGAGGTCTCTGGTTGGACTGTCAAAGTAGGTCCCCAGGACTCCAGCGGAATACCCAAGTATCTCCAATCAGGTAAATGGAAAGAAGAGTAAGAGGCCATACCTAAACGGTCTTAGGGGCTAAATGCCCCCTCTTTCCTATTGAGAGTAAGAAGAATGAAAGAACGTCTAGTGATATCTGTGTCTGGCAAGGGTGGAGTCGGTAAGACCACTACTTCAGGACTCCTCTCCAGAATAATTGCAGAGCAGACCCAAAGGTCACTTCTCCTGGTTGATGCAGATCCAGTCATGAATCTTCCTCGCGCCTTGGGAGTTGATGTTCCAGCATCGGTGGGAGAGATAGCTTCCCAAATGAGGAAGAAAATTGATGATGGAACACTTCCAGCATCTGCCGCGAAACAAGATATTCTGGAAGGAGAAATCTTTGAAGCACTCATTGAGGGGGACCGTTTTGATTTCTTAGCTATGGGGCGAACAGAAGGTGAAGGTTGCTACTGTTATGTCAACAGAATATTAACACAGATTCTTGACACACTCACGATGAATTATGAGATTACTCTTCTTGATATGACCGCAGGTCTTGAGCACTTCAGTCGGCGCACTGACAGGAATGTAGACATCCTCATTATTGTGATTGATTCCTCAAGAGCCGCTTTTGAAGCAGCACTGCGAATAAGAGACCTCGCCAAAGAGGTTCATATTGACTTCAAGAAGCTAGTAGTGATTGGAAATCGTATTCCCGCCAATCTTGTTGATGCGGTCTCACAAGGGCTTGAAGAGAATGACCTCTTTCTAGCCGGAATGATTCCTAATGATGATGAGGTCGCGAAGCTCAATTACATGGGGAAACCGGTTTTCGACCTGCCAGATGATTCACCTGCATTTCAGGCCGTTGAGGGAATTGCAGAGAAGCTGGGTCTTCTCAGTGAAGTGACATTGTTGAAATTGTTGGGCCAGTAAGACGAATCATTCGATATCCTGTATCTCAATTTGCAGGCGCTCAAAAAACTCGCTTGCGGCTATTTGTATTAATTCTGAATCATCCGAGATTGTGTCTATTCTGACTTTGGAGATTCCTTCTCCGACCTTTCCAACGAGAGTTATAGTGACGGTCAATCGGGCGTCAGTGAATTTTCCTTTTCCAGTGCCTGCGACAACTCCCATCAACATTCCGTCTTTGACTGAGGACTCCGTTCTAAGGGAATGAAGGTTATACCGTTCGGACAGTTTCTTTACGATTTTGAAAAGCGTCTTTGCTTCTACCTCAACGACGTGTTCACGATTCCAAGTAGTCTTTCCTTTCTTCATTGCTTGGAACTCGTCCGCGTTCATCTCAAATGGTTCAATTTGGGAATAGATTGATCTGATGAAGCAGTTGCCTGATTTTGCGGCAATCCTCTCACCATCACCGTTCACGAAAATCACTGATGATACGATCTCACCTTCAATTGCTTCTGAGTTAACATAGAATTCGAACTCGACGGATTCGGACTTACCAGGCTTAATTGAAGATATGATCTGCGTTCTTCCATAGGGCTGCAATAGGCTATCTGGAGGAAAGGACAGAATTGCGATAGTCACTTCCGAGATGGTTTCAGAAGTCTTATTGGCAATGGTGCTTCTGAACTGCAACTTAGTGTCAGATACTTGGTAGCCATTAGTTACAATGACATCGTCACTGGTTCGAATCGGAGTGGCCTCAAGGATTTGCTCTCCTCCCGCGAACAACGCTTCAGGCATCAAAGGTTCGTCGACAACATCCTCGCCACGTGTCTGTAGCCAGTCTAGAGCGAAGCTAATGGCATCTCTGACTATTTCATCATCGTCAGAGGTGTGTGCTTCTAGGATTGGTATTGCTCTGTTATCAGCTAATGAAGCGAGTACTCCTGCGGTCATAGCCCGAATGATTTTACTCTCATCGTTTAGAGCGATATCTAGTGTGTCGAAAGACTTTGAACCAAAATCTCCCAGTCTGCATACTGCAAGTAGTCTGAGATTTTCCTCTCCCGTTATGGCTGCGTCTTTGCATGCCTGAATCGATGAAATGGTTGCTAGCGCGTTTTCGAGCTTGTCTTCCTTTGATTTGAATAATCTGCCCATAGCTCTCTTGAAGCCTCCTATTGGGTCGCCACTTTGTGTTGGAGTCGATGTATCATCATCTTTGTCGGACATACTAGGCCTCGCTATTCGTGGTCGTCTGCGCTTGTCTTAATACTTATTGCGATGGCTCAGTCATTTGAGCCTTTCACAACCTTTTTAGCACGGCCTCAGGTCGGGGCAAATAGAACCGGCTCAAAAGGTGCATTGCATGGAGCAAAGAGATCTTTCACTCTTCCTTCAACCAAAAATAATGAAGCCCCAAGCTGAATATGGATCGGAAATCACACGCCGATTTGTTATGAACAAGGTTGGAAGGATGATTGCAGTAGCAATGCAGGACCGAAGTGTTAGACTCTACAACGCACAAAACTGCGAAGAGATGCAGCGCATCCAAGATGAGTTTCTATGCACATCTATAGCTTTCAGCCCTCAGGGCGATGTTGTTGCTACCGGTGGTGTGGACAGAATCGTCAAGCTATGGGACATCCGCACAGGAGCCTTGCTTGCTAAGCTGGAGGGTCATACATATCCTGTATTGACACTTGCATTCTCTCCTGATGGTGGTCGTCTTGTTTCAGGGAGTGGTGATACTACATTGCGCATTTGGGACGTGGGGACTCGGACTGAGCTCAACCATCTAACTGGGCATTCGCTATACGTAGTTACATGTGACTGGTCCCCTGATGGCACACGAATAATCTCTGGAGAAGTCGATGGCACAATCGCAGTTTGGGATGCTGATAGTGGACAGCTGTTGAACCGTCTTAAGGACCATCGCACTGCAGTCCATGTTGTGAAATTTACACCCGACGGTAAGGGAATGGCTTCGGGTTCTTCAGACCTTAGGATCATCATTTGGAAATCAGACGGCGATTCATTCAAGCCAGAACGAACTTTGATGGGACATGATGGCGAGGTTCGAGCGCTTTCATATAGCTGGGATGGCAAGTACATGGCATCAGGATCAAGCGAGAAGGAGCTCTTTGTCTGGGCTACTGACTCCTACACGATAGAGGGCGAGGGCACAACAGTCAGCGAAATCGATGGCATTGAGTGGTATCCCGATATAGATGCGTTCATCACTGCTGATGGCTCGGGTGCCATTATCCGCTGGGAGGCAAAGGAGATGCAGGCAATGCTCGCTCCATTCAAGAGTCTACTAGCTGAAATCGAAGCTGACGCCGATAAGAGCCGTCAGGAAGAGCTCATTCTAAAGTTCAATGACATTTCTGAGCAATTTGATGCAGAAGTCCTCAGAGATAAGCGAGTGTTCTATATCCTATGGCAATGCAAGAGAGCACTAGGTCTTTTGAAAGGTACACCTAGACGAGCCTAGCATCATCAACTGTTTCTGTTTGCTTCTGTCGCTCGGGCCTTTCCTTCCATTAGGATGATTCTACAAAGAGCAAAATAGGCTTCCTCTACGTTCTCCCCCGTGAGTGCACTAGATTCAACATATAGGAATTTGTGCTTCTTGGCATACTTCTCGCCTTCTTCTCTTGATACAACCCGGCTGTCTGCAAGGTCTACCTTGTTGGCCACAACTATAAGCGGGATTGGATTGGCTAGATTGGAGAAACATTCATTCTTCCAATTGTCAATGTTGAGAAATGTACGGCGGCGAGTAACGTCATATACTAAGAGCCCTCCACGAGCACCTCGATAGAAGCCCTGGCGGACCGTTTCAAAACGCGGCTGCCCGGCGAGATCCCAAACAACACAGGTCACACTGGCATTCAGGTCTTTCAGCTGAAGGTCCTTGAGGGCGAAATCTGTGCCAATGGTTCTCTTGTAGTCCGCCTGAAATCCTCCTTCGGTGAACCTAATCGTCAGTGCGGTTTTCCCCACTGCACCATCACCTAGCATAGTGATTTTCAGGCGATACTCACCCGGCATTCAGTGGTCTCCTAGCCCTTTCAGATTACTGAAACCCTCTTTTAATTGTAATGCGGCATCATGCTGGGTTACGAGCCATCTCTCATCCGACTGTATTTTAGCTGGTTTCAAAGAATCTGCCACTTTGATAATAGACTGCCCAGCACGTTTAATAAGGAAATGCGCAAATCGTTTCCCGCCAAGGGATGATGCTATGACCTCAGAGCGCCCGGACTATCGAGCTTTGACTGAAACGTTAGAGGAGATGAACAAGGAGGGCGGATTTACTACGTCGGTCCTTGCGAGAGATGATGGTCTGGTCATGGCTTATGCTGTGTCCCCCACTACCAATATTGATGTAGTCGCTGCGATGGCTGGACACATCGCAGACACAGTTGAAAGGGTCAGAAATGAGCTCTCACTGGGAGAGACCAAGGACATTTCCGTGCGATGCTCTGAAGGGAAAGCGGTATTCAGAAGGATATCATCTCAAGGTAATCAGGCATTGATTCTTGGCACAATTATGCCCAAGAATGTGCGCTATCATTCAAGAGCAGTTGGCAAGGCTGCAACTAAGATTAGGAAGATACTGAGATTTAGATGATATCCGACGTTTGCTATCTGACTAGGTCGTCAAAACTATTAAGTTACTTATTTTGCTTCAAGTTGATAATCCCTAGGCGTAGGAGTGCCATTTTTTTGGCTGATGATGCAGAACCAAAGAAATCCCCGAAAGGGGAGGACGAAGAAGAGGACGATCCTGTTGAGGTAGTCCTATTCAAGTCTGATTCATGTGCGTTCTGCCCAAGGGCTGAAGAGGTGCTGAGAGAGACTCTTACCGATTTCGGAGGAGGATTCTTCGTTCTGAAAGTCATCAATGTGAGCGAGAATCCCGAAGCGGCAGAGGAGTTTGGAATCTTCGCACTGCCTACTACTATGATCGGTGGTGTTTCAGTGACGGGAATTCCAGAACCCGATATGATAATGAAGATGATTCTGGGAGCGAAAGTGAGTTCCAAAAGAGGTGCATCCAAATGAGTGATTTCGTTATAGAGAGAGTAAAGACCGGGATTCCAGGGTTGGACGAGCTAATTGAGGGAGGATTCCCCAAAGGTGATACAATCCTCCTCGCGGGACGAGCAGGGACAGGAAAGAGCATCATGGCAAACCAGTTCCTGTACAATGGAGCAACAGAGTACGATGAACCAGGAGTTCTTGTGACTTTGGAGGAATCTCCACATCTGATAAAGAGAAACATGATGAGGTTTGGAATGGACCTGGATGCGCTAGTAAAGAAGAAGAAACTTGCTATTGTGGACCTGTCTCCTTCAAAGGAGGCCACACCGATGAAGATTGGCGAATATCCTAGCTTTGACCTCTCTGGCTTGGAAGCGATTATCCTCAATCATGTCAAGAAGCTGGGTGCCAAACGTGTAGTGATTGACACACTTGCTATTCTAGCATACAAGTTTCGAAGCCGGGACATCTTGCGGGAGGAGTTCTTCAAGCTTGCAGCCAATATAACTCGTGCAGATACAACTCTTATCCTGACAAGTGAAATTCAATCTCAACATGATGGTCTCGGCGTGTTTGATATCGAAGCATTCTTGGCCAGCGGCGTTATTGTACTCTACAATGAGATGATTAGCGAAACATCTCGGTCAAGGTCGATAGAAGTATTGAAACTCAGAGGTTCAAAACACAGCTCGCGAATCCATTCGATGAGGATAACAGACGAAGGCATCAGAGTATGGCCAGCAGAAATCAGTACTGGAGTATAGAATCCGAAAAACTTGAGGCGTGACTCTTGGGTGAAGAAACGAAATCAAAAAGCACCGAACCTCCACCAGTTACTGCACGGCCAATGATTGGGGATCTGGTTAAGTTCGGTCAGCTCACACAGGTTTCCTACATACTACTTGGCCCTCTCGGGGCGGGAAAGACAACATACGCTGAAGCTTTTCTTTACGACGGTCTCAAGCTTGGATTCCCTGCAGTATTTGTGACAACTGATGTCTCTCCTAGAGTCATCAGGAATGATATGAGCCGACATGGTTGGTCAATTGACGAGTATGAGAATTCAGGTCAGTTTGTTTTCATTGACGGCTATTCTGAACGCATGGGTGCACCAATGTCAAGCACTGTCCACTCCCTTGCCAAGATTGATGACATTAGTGAGCTTGGAATTGTACTGGCTGATGTATTAGACCGCCTGGTTGTTTCTCGTGTTGTGGTAGACAGTCTGTCCACACTTATTCTTCACTCAAATCCCGTAACAATGCCGAGAGCTGTCCAAAGACTTAGTGGCAGAGTTACTCAAAGTTCGCATAGTATAATGTTCATCCTTGAGGAAGGCGTCCATGAAGAGAAGACCTATGCAACATTCTCGTACATGGCAGATGCAGTCCTTAGATTCAAGATAGACGATGATGGTGATCTGCCTAATCACAAGGTCCGGATGGAGCGAATGCGTGGTACGGACACATCAAGAGTCTGGAACGACTTCGTTCTAGAATGATGAGTCCTTTCTGTGAAGACTTTAAAGCGATATGTTTCCTCGAAGAGCTGAGATTGGAAGAGGAGAGTCCAACGTGGAGTCTTTGTTGATTGCGACACTGAGAGATGTTCTATGTTCATCACTTTCTCTTGATGATGGTCTCTCCGCAATTCAGAATCTGGCAATAGGCACCACGAGTGAAAATGAGCTGTTATTTGAGATCGCCCGTGTAATTGAGGAGATCATTCTTCGTAGGCCTGGCCTGGCTAGTGCCAAACTTACTGAACTGACTGTCCGTCTATCCTTTAATGAGGACCGCGTTCTTCCTGAGATGCTCTCTCTTCTGGATGTTCGCTACACAAACAGCTTCCGTCGAAGTGAAACTGAACTACTACCTGATATTGAGGCAATACCTCAACTGCTTGATATCCTGGGTCAACTAGCACAATCAATGACTGCCGCCCTAAATCTCAATCTGAGACCTCTATTACCTTTCTTAACTGACGAAGTATCGATGATACTGGATGCCATTATAACACGAGGACACGAAGCTTCCACAGCCTTAGCTATTCATGAGGTGCACTATCTTACCAGCATCTTGATTCAAGAGGGCTTTTTTGTTGGTGCCGAGCTCTTGCTCAACCGGCTTTCAAAGATCACAGCTAGATTGGGAAATCAGGATCTTCTCTTCGAAACAATGTTCGATTATTCATGCGTGCTCACAGAACTTGGAATGTTTCAGGAATCAAGAAACATCCTTCATGATCTAGAGAAATCCGTTGGTGCCGATCCTGACAAAGAACGCCTTGCAGCTGTTGTTCTTCAATTGGGAGTAAATGACACGCGTGACGATGCGGTCCATCATGAGGATGCACGGGCTGTCAGTGATAGGGCCGCACAGCTGTATGAAGAGAGTGGTGATCCCTTTCCCAGAACTAAGGATGATATTGGTCTGGCTCATCTCATCATTGGATCAAGTATTCTTGCGAATGGTTGGAGAGAGGGTGTTCCTGAGGCAATAGACCGCCTAGAAAAGGGTCTTCAAGTCTATGAACGGATTGAGGCACCCAATTTTCATCAATCCCTTCACTTGTTCAGAATTCTAGCGGGACTCGGTTTCGCTCATGGCCTTTTGAGTGACCATGACAATACTGGGAAGAGTATTGAGTATCTAGAACGAGCCAAGGCCATTTTAGAACAAATGGAATCCTCTGGTCATGACATGGCAGTGGACTTAGCAAGGGCTGAGAATACGTTGGGTTGGGTGTGTCTGAGTACCGAATCAGATGAGTATTGGGACATAGGAGTTGCTGCCTTCCAACGTGCGATTCAACTACGTGAAGCACTTCAAAAAAGGGGTAGGGTATCTGAGCTGGAAATCTTGGGCAGCAAGCTTGGCCTTTCATTATCCATGATGCGGTCTCATGAATATTCTGATGAAGCTCAGAGATCACTGCGAGAAGTGCTTGTTCAGTTCGTTCCCCTATTTCCTACAGATCCTCGTGCTTTTGTCGAGGTGGCGATAGCAACTTACAATGTTGTCTGGATTACTTTCCGACATGGAGAGAAGCTCCCCCCTCGGGTCTTACGTCTGCTAGATGATATAGACAGACTCCTAGCGGATGCTAGGGCTCAGGATGATTCGATATTTGTGCAAGGAGTTTCTTTGGTGCTTCCATATCTAGATGAATCTTGGTCTGTTTTGAAAAGCCGTGCAAGCAACCTTACTACTCACCGATCCGACCTATCGAGGGTCGGGGTTTTGATGGAAGCTCTGTCAACTTCCAAACTCAATCAGGAATCGGTCAATCTAGGACCCACAGCTCGGATTGAGGACCCTGTCACGACCAGAGTCGAAGAGATTGATGCACTTCTTGCCATGTACTGGAGGGGGCAGACAGCTCTGGCGGAAACAGTGAAGTCCTTTTTCGAAAATCAGGACTATAGCAACCTTGCCACAGGGCTGTATCGTGCAGCGCTTTCGCTTCGAACCGTAGGTGTAGTTGAACCCTCATTTTCAGAGTCTACCGAGTTTATTCAAGCAACATGCGTATCACTTTCAGATGTTCTTCTCCGATTTGCTCTTTCTCTGGAGAATCAGTATGATGCTGTAATCGACCGGGACCGGTTCGAAACATTCCCCGAGAGCGCGGATCGAGGTCAATATCAATTCATTCTTGCTGATGACTGGCTAGGCTTAGTGAAAATAGCAGATGCCTATCTCCAGATGGTAGAGCAATCCGAGATGGTTGAAGCAAAACCCTATCTCAATGCAGTGTTTTCGAATATCTCACGTGCCCTCAGGATGATGGATGACATATCAATGGTCGATAGAAGACTGCTCTCAATGCTTGGCGAAGTTATGAATCGTAGGTACTATCTTCGGAGCTAATAGACTGGTTCCTCTTCATCGTCTGCTCCGACCTTTCTAAATCCCCCAGGCTTTGCACCCCACGTAGCCCAACCAGATGTCGAAGTTCTGATCTCCCTTGCAAGCCCGAAAGACTCGCGCACTGGAATCTCGGCGTTTATGCGGTATAGGGACCTCTCCGAGTCGATTTCATGCACTCTTCCCTTTCTTCTCGCGAGAATCGCGGTAAGCTCGCCTACATGTTCTTCAGGCGCACTAATCTCAAGTCGCACCCAAGGTTCCAACGTCTGAGGGTTCCCGGATGCCACACTACATCTCATGGCTTGAATTAACGGATTAGTCACATCTCTCCAAGATGTTTCTGGTGCCTCGAATCTAAGCTGCACCTCTTTTATTATGATTGCGAGGTGCCGGAGCCTTTCCCCACTAGAAGGGCCGCTCCGGACAAGTGCCCTGAATGCTTCTCTAATCCATTCAAGCTCCTCACCGTAAGGATTGATTTTGCCTGTTGAGTCCAAGAGATAGCACCCGCCCATCGGTTCAGAGTCGAGGAGAGTTCCATATTCTTCTGCCTTGAATCCTTCCTCTGGGAGAATGGCTTGAACAGTGAAGATACTTGTAGAGTCATCCCCACTTTTGCATGATATTCCATCCCTTGTCATCTGCTCTTTGAGGAGAACCATTGGTTTGCCAATCACAACTTCAATTCCCTGTCGAGCGAGCTTCTCGATGCTCACCTCGATGTGTAGCTCGCCTGCGCCAGAAAGAAGCATTTCCCCAGTTTCCGGATTAACCTCAAACTCCAGAGCAGGGTCTGTCATTACATATTGGGATATTGGCTCCTGAATCTCACTGAGCTGAGACAGTTTCTTCGGCTCAATAGAGTATGTGACTACCGGTTCTGTAGGGTATTCGAGTTCCATCATTGGTGAGATGCCTTCAGCGCCCTTTGTCACAAGAGTATCTCCTACAGCGATATCCTTGATACCTGTGATGAATGCAAGATTCCCTGCAGGAACTTCAGGAAGTGCTATTCTAGACTTAGACATGAAGATGCCAACCTGGAGCGATTTCCCCTCTTTTCCAGTTCTAAGATTAATCAGTGGTTCTGCACGGTTGAGAGTCCCTGAGAAGACTCGAACTGCAGCAACAAGTCCTGCGTGTCTGTCTGGTTGCACATCCCCCACAAGTAGAACAGCCGGGCCATCACTGCTAGATTCTAGAAGGCTCTTGTCATGTTCGCCACCTTGTTGTGTCCAGAACACCGGAAGACGATAAGACTGGGCTACAGTCGGATCGGGAACCGTCTTGACAACCGAGTCCAATAAGACCTTGGCGATAGGATATTTCTCTGTCAAGCTACCTTCCTCTTCCCTTGAGTAAGATTCAACTACTTCCTCCAGTATCGCAATGAACGCATTAGCCAAGTCACCTTTAGCTTCACTTCCTCCAGCAGCTTTATTCAGAACTGACAGATCTAATCCCCACTTATGCAGCGCCGAACCTATGCAAAGTGACGATTTGTTGAATGATACTTCCCACTTTTCTAGAGAATCATCATCAAGATACTTGCCTAACATCGCGTTGAATTCCCGGACAGTCTTGTTAATCTCCTCAGCTACTCGCTTAGCATCTAGCCTTCTCTCTTTGATGAGCCGATCAACCTTATTGACGAATAATATAGGACGCACAAGCTCGCTCATTGCTTGTCTTGAAACCGTTTCAGTCTGGACCATTATTCCCTCAATGACATCGACAACGATGATCGCCCCATCGGTGAGTCGCAGTCCTCTTGTGACATGGCTAGAGAAGTCGATGTGTCCTGGTGTATCAATTAAATGAATGAGATAGTCCTGTCCATCTAGTTCGTGAATAAGTGATATGCCCGAAGCCTTGATTGTAATTCCTCGTTCCTGTTCTATCATATCATAGTCCAAAAGACGCGCCGTGGCGGCTACTTCCTTCGACAAAAGTCCGGATGATGCAATGAGTGAATCGGTAAGTGTGGTCTTTCCGTGGTCAATGTGAGCTATCACAGTGCAATTCCGAATCCGAGTTGTTTTATCTATGAGCGCTACAGCGCGTTCATTGACGAATTTCTTGTAGATATGTGACACGAGCTCTCTACCTGACCATTTTCTTGTAATCAGACATAGAGATAGTGATCTCCTCTTTACATTTTCCACACGCAAAGGTGACACTGACTTTTTGCAGCCGAACTTCATCTTTCAGAGGCTGACCACATTTACATGCAAAGCCTGCAATTCCAGCTGGATTGCCAACAACCAATGCGTGAGCCGGAACATCCTTTGTGACAACCGCCCCGCTACCGATCATGCAATAATTCCCAAGTACGATTCCACAGAGAATGGTGGCATTCGCTCCAATCGAAGTACCACGCTTGACGAGTGTGTCTGTTATCTCCCAAGAATCACCATACGCTCTTGGATACAAATCATTGGTGAACGTCATATGTGGTCCGCAGAATACGTCGTCTTCTATTGTGACACCTTGATAGACTGATACGCCATTCTGAATCTTCACATTATTTCCGATGACCACGTTTGCATCAACATACACATCTTTCCCGATGATGCATCCACTGCCAATATTGGCTGAGCTCCTGATATGGGCAAAGTGCCAGACTTTCGTTCCTTCACCAATCTGTGCCCCCTCATCAACAACAGCCAGGGGGTGGATGAAGACGTCAACCATTGAACTCACAGGATTCAGGAATCCCCTGATGATGTTAACTCTTCCTCTTACCTCGGCGCTTTCTCTCTGTGAGGGATGATGACCAGAGCTTTCCTCTATAAACAGAAGTGGGAGGGCACCCTACGCATTTCTCATCTATGTATCGTTTACAAGTAGCACAGTCTACTTTGCATGGTGATTTGGAGCCGTTTGCATTTTCAGGTGCAAGATTCAGCTGAAGAAACGTTGGTACAATAGGAGCATTGCCGAACCAGCTCTCAGATCTTCTGACACCCTGTTCAGTTCTCATACTACAAGTGCCCACAATCGATTGAAGACTCCAGGTATCTTCCGCTGCCATAACTGCAATCAGGTTATAGCTGCCTGTTACAGGAGCAAGCATGAGTAATCGAGGACAGTGCTGATATTTCTCCTTGATGCGCTCTGCTACATCTATATTGTCAACTTCTAAGCCCATGAACAAGAGCTTCACGTCTAGCTCCTCTGCATTCACACCAGCAGTGACATGGACTTTGTCTTCCTTGACTAACTTGTCCAATCGCTTGCTAACGGCAACATGCGACATTTCTAGTTTCTTTCCTATCTCTGAAAGGCTTTTTCTGCCATTTTCTTGGAGGAGTGTGACTAACCGTTTGTCTACGTTATCCAATGCATCTACGCTCCGGATGTTACTAGAGTATACTCCCTAGTTAACACGTGTAACCTGGGCTTACAA
>JAEOTX010000236.1 GCA_016839605.1 Candidatus Thorarchaeota archaeon
CTGATTGTGATAGTCATTGTCAAACAGAATGAAAGCATCATCATCTACTCTTTCAACGGCATGAGGATGAAAGAACAGGTTGCTTCTTTGCCGACCCCCTTGATCAAAGAGTGTGAAGTCTCCAAGTTCTCCAAGCCCCCAGACTACATCGCCAGAAGAGTGGTCAATCTTCCAGAAAGTATTGGCGTTTCGTGACATTAGATAGATTGAATCATCTTCTGCATCGAAATAGACTGTGTTCATGTGTGTTACGTCAGGCAGATCCATTAGATAGTCTTGATACGGACACCATTGGTTCACGCTCATCAGGGAGGTCGTATCGAATGACCAGACAACGCTCCCATGTCTATCGAATTCAACGATGGTGTCATAGAGATATGTTACTTCATCAATTTCTACTTCATTGACGTTCAATGTGAAGAAAGTGTCGTCAAGAGGATTGTACTCATACTCATGATGTCCCGCAAAAGGCAGAAGGGTCATTGACCCATCAGTTAGATTGTAAATTGCGGCTGAATAATTCGAACCGACGAGTATGGTCTTAGGGCTTATGAATTCAGCAGGGCAATCCGAGACCCAAAGATCAACTCCTAGATATTCTTCAAGTACGACCTCACCGTTCAAATCAACAATCAGCATGAAGAGATGGCGTTGTTGAGTCGTCCTATCCGTCTTGACAAGGACGAAGAGATTATGGCCTTCAAAAGCTCCGGCTTCTTTCGTAATTCTAACTTCCGCTCCACTTATGGAGGTGATTATATCTTCAGCAGTTGTCATCATGTGATGATTATTTACTTCGATGGCATTCATTGTGGGGGGTGCATCAGTACAAGGGTCAAAGTTTACGAAAAGTAGTAGAAGAACGAAAATGATGATGCGGATCCTATGGGACATTTCCTCGACCTACCCAGCATGAAATTCCTTGTCTGGAAACCTATGGGATTGAGTATTTACCAGTTTTGCTGAGTCTGTGGAAAAAGGATCGGGAGAGACTAATTAGCCCAACTTCGAAAGCTCCTTTTCTCTGAGCTTCTTCTTGAGAAGGTAGAAATTAGCCGAACTTTGTCTTATTCTACCTTAGTCTGCCTTTTATTCTGCCTCTCTGCTGCTTCTCTCCTCCCTCTATCCTCTCCTTCTCCTCCTCCTGCGCCTGCTCCCATAGAGTAAGAAGGTCATCACGACTTACTCGTTTCAAGAATAGGTAGATTGTCCGGTCCACGACTTCATCTATAAGACTAGAATACTCCGGGGTGTTGAATACCCCCGCTCCGATCTTTCCAATGAAACTCTTTTCCTTCTTTGTCATGTTCACACCTCTTCGCGCTGTGCTAGCGTCTTAGCGATAGTCTACTTCAACCTAGCGCAGCGCATTGATTATCGCGCTGGGCGTAGGGTAGGGCCATCCAGAACTATGTAGGGATAGCAGGAGGGCATTTGTCCTGAGTAGACTGAACCCAGATAGCCCCATACTTATGCTGTATCCCCTCGTGCAGGATAGCATAACAAGATTTGATTATTTATTGTCAATGAGTGAAAGAGCCAAAGACAAAGGCTGAGAATACACCAAAGACACAAACAACCATTAGTCGCTAATTTACTTCCTCAGAATCTCCCCTATTTCTCTTTAAAGCCTCATCTTCTCTCAATTTCTTCTTGAACAGCTTCATTACAACGGTCAATGGCAGCTCATCCCTGAATTCCACCCATTTCGGCATAGCGTATGGTTTCACCCTACCTTTCAAGAACTCAAGGATATCCTGCTCGGAAACCTTTCCATTGTACTCAGGTTTCAATTGGATGAAAGCCTTCACCCTCTCGCTCCCAGGCCTTTCAGGATCGGGAATGCCTATCACTCCTGCGACGTCGACTGCTTCATGTTCGTGCAAGATGTCATCGATGACTCTGCTGTACACCTTGTTGCCAGAAACGTTGATCATATCCTTGATTCTGTCTACAATCTTGAAGTAGCCGTCGCTGTCCATTTCCACCACGTCGCCCATAGGTAGCCAGCCGCCTTCCTTCAATCCACTTCCCGGCTTCGGCCAATAACCCCGCATGATCTGAGGCCCACGAATCCATATCTCACCACGCTGGTCTACGGGAAGCTCCTCTCCTGTGTCCGGATCAACTATCTTGATCTCAGTTTCCGGGATGGGAAGGCCAACACCCCTCTTTGTTTCCTCGATGAAACCTGTGACCTTTGAGAGTGCTGATATGTTGATTGTGATGACTCCGGATGTCTCTGTTGCACCATATCCTTCACCCATAGGCACTCCTGACTTCTCCTCGAACTCCTCTGCAAGATCCGCTGGAAGTGCTGCAGCTCCAGAGAAATAGAAGATTTGCCCCTTGATCATATCCATCTTGGAGAATAGCGTATAGTGGGTTGGTACTGCAAATACTACGAATGGGCGATGCTGATTAATAACGTTGACAATCTTTGGAATATCTCTGGAATCCATCAAGTACATTTTGAGTCCCCATGAGATGCAAGAGTGTACCGCCCAATGGCCGTATGCATGAAAGATAGGCACGCAAATCACACCGGCACTCTTCCCGATGATTCCCTCCTTCAGCGGGTCCATCATCCAATGCATGCTTTGCCTCACATTGGAAGTTATGTTATAGTGAGTCAACATAGTGCCCTTGGGTTGTCCGGTGGTGCCCCCTGTAAAGGGAAGCAGTGCTATGTCTTCCTTAGGATTGATTTCCACTGCTTCGGTGTGGGGTTCGTGTTTCTCAATCAATTCGCCCATGAGATAGTAGTTCTTATCCTGAATATCTTCCATGGTAGGGTACTCGTAATCTGGAAATAGCTTGGTCGGCGTGTAGATGACAGACTTTACGTTCGTGTCAGTCTTTACCTGGTTGACTCGTTCGATACGTCTGTAAGAACAGACGACAATCTCGGCCTTACTTTCTCTGAGTTCATATCGCAGGTCGTCAGCCTTGTGCAGAATGCTGAGAGGTACATGTATGGCTCCAATCTTCATAGCGGCGTAATCAGCAATAATGAATTCCGGACACGAAGGGAGAACAGTCGCAACGGCGTCACCCTTCTTCACACCCAGCGCCACAAAAGCGGATGCAAGCCTATCCACCTTTTCCTTCAATTCGGGATAGGTCATTTCCTCATCAGCGTATTCACACGCAATCACGTCTGGAAACTCTGCTGCTGTGTCCTCAAGAAACTTGTACACGTTCACCTCAGGGTATGGAGCCATCGAGTGCTCGAGCTTGAATGGGCCTATCTGGTAATTCTTGAGCCATGGCTTTTCTCCAATCACTTCTTTTGACTCTGCTGTCGCTTCCTTCTTGATGACGCCAGTAGTTGCTTGAGCTGCTTTCTGTTTCGCCGCAACTGAAACCACGTCTGAATCCGCATGCACAACATCAATCAGCCAATCTAATTCTAGTTCCTTAAGCTTCTCTATGGTTGGTCTTCCTTGCTCATCCCAACCACGATAGTTATAGTATGCATTTAGAAGAACATCTAGGTTTACAACATGCCCTTCCGCCGGACCTTCTGGCAGTGGATCCTCCAGTAGTCGTGGTGGGAGTGTATCGTCAGCTCTGGTGAACCCTTCCCGGAGAATGTACGCCCTTTCTAGATTATAGATTCTCTCCCCTGTCTTTCGAAACTCGTCTGCTGAAATTTCAACGCCCATTAAGCTGGACATCAGTTCTGCCCAATC
>JAEOTX010000237.1 GCA_016839605.1 Candidatus Thorarchaeota archaeon
GCCCTCCAAGTGCAAGCAGTTCCTCATGTGACCCCATCTCTACTATGCGGCCTCTCTCCATCATCACGATCAAGTCTGCATTTCTTATGGTGCTGAGCCTGTGCGTTATGATGAAGGTCGTGCGTCCAACCATGAGATTCTCGAGCGCTTGTTGTATCATCATTTCTGTCTTCGCATCGACCGAGCTTGTCGAGTCGTCAAGAATCAATATTCTCGGATTTGCGAGTAATGCTCTGGCTATAGCAATTCTCTGCTTTTGCCCTCCAGAGAGTGTAACACCTCGCTCTCCGATTTCCGCTTCATAACCCTCATCAAGCGTCATCACATAGTCATGAATCATGGCTGCCTTCGCAGCTGCTTCTACCTCCTCAAGGGAGGCCTCAGGCCTGCCAAAAGAGATGTTCTCTCGGATGCTAGCAGAGAACAGGAACGGATCTTGGTGCACCATGCCGATGCTCTTTCTGAGTTGATCAATCCTTATTTGGCGTACATCAATTCCATCAACTCTGACTCTACCAGGTGGCTTTACAGGAAGACTCTCACCTTCAATCTCCACTGAGTCTTGCTCAATTCTATGCAGCTGTTCTCCAATCTTAACTGTGCCTCTGTGACTCGCACGATATGGGCGACCCTGATGACTCACAGTTCCGTGATCGTCTACATCATAGAATCTTGGAATCAGGTTGACCAGGCTTGTCTTCCCGGATCCGGTCCCTCCTAGCAAGGCGACTACTTGACCAGGGTCCACATGTAGGTCGACATCACGAAGGATGTAGTTGCCTCCACGATAGCTGAAGAAGATATCATCAAAGTCTACTCGCCCTTCAATCTTGTCTAGTTCCACAGGTGTTTCTGGATTCATGATGTCATCGCGATGGTCCAAGATGTAGAAGGTCCGCTCACCTGCAGCCGACGCTCTCTGGTACATTCCAACACCCCACGCGAGAAATCTCGCTGGGAGAATTAGCATGCCTACCAGAGATAGAAATCCAACGAAGACTCCATAGGAAAGGTCCCCCAAGACGAAAGAAAACCCACCAAGATAGATCAGAACGCCTGTTGTTATTCCAAAGACAGTTGGCAATAGTGGACGATAGAATGAAAGAAGCCTCATTGCCCTGACTCGAAGCTCAAGAAAGCCACGGTTCTCCCTCTCCACCCTCTCATACTCTCTCTCTCCAGCGGCATAGGATTGGACTACCTTCATGCCTACAATGTTCTCAGTAAGCACAGAACTGAGAACTCCATATTGACTTCGTGACTCATAGAAGACAGGTCTTACTTTCTTGGAGAATACAGCTATGAAGAAGGCAGTGAAAGGAATCAGAATCAACATAAACATGGTCAGTTCTGGATTCAATGACCACATGACTAGGTATGTTCCTATCATTGTAGCGATGCCTACGAAAATAACCCGGTATCCCCAGAAGAGAAACTCTCTCATTGTCGTGACATCTGTTGTGACTCTGGCAAGCAGCTGTCCTGTTTCATTCTCGTCATAAAACGCTAGGTCTTTCTCCATCAAGGAGTCATAGAGTTCCGCTCTCAAATCATAGATGACGTGCTGCGCCAATAAGGCTGCCACATAACGTCCCACCATGTCAAACAACATGTAACAAGCAGTAAGCGAAATATACAGCACTGAGAGAGCGAATAGCTCATTCCCACTTATGGTGGGCGCAGGTATCAGTGAATCGATTATCTGAACGAGAACAAGGGGAGATATGACATTGAATATGGTGCCGACTCCCGCAGCAGCAAGAAAGCCGAAGAAGTGGCCACGATGTTTCAGGGCGTAGCCCGTGAGTCTTGAAACATATCCCATGTCTTCTGCCCATCCGAGTTCAATTTCAGGTTTATGATAAGAGTTGCGCTGGACTAGAGGTCAATTGTGCTTGATATCAACGCTATTTGCAGCTCTCGGCTAATTTCTTACCTAGCTCCCTACATGCGTCAAGACCAGCTTCGTCTGGATAGTCTTTCACTCTCAGTGGACTATCCACTAGAACCCCTCCAATTGATTCAAGCTGCTGTCCAATGAATCCTGGGGCCTCACCACTCCACCCATAAGAACCGAACGCAGCAACTGGTTTTCCTTCAAGTGGCTGCATCTCAGAGATGATTTGACGAACCTTTGGAAGGGGTCTTTTCATTCTTGTTGATGCTCCCACCGCCAAAGCACATGCATCTCCCATGCTCTTGAACCCAGGTGCGTTTATCAATTCACAGTCTGCACCCACGGACTTTATTCCTTCGCAGATCGCATCAGCCATTGCTTTTGTGCGACCTCTTGTACTTTCATAGACAACAATAACGCGCATCATCAATCGACTCTGGGAGAGACAAATCTCAACAAAAGGCTTCTGAAGCGGCAATATCAAACAGCTAAGGTGGTGACTTCATATGGAAGGCATGCCTGCATATCTTGAGTGATACCGTGTCTAATGATTCTGGTGATGAGCAGAAAGTCAATACCATTTGTAAGCTGCTAATTCGAGAGTATGGGGACATCATTGTCGAGCGGTCATTAGATCCTATCGAGGAGCTTGTCTTTGCTATTCTTTCCCAGAACACTGCTGACATCAATTCAGAACGTGCTTTCAAATCGTTGCAGTCTGCATATGCTACATGGGAAGAGGTCTTAGCTGCACCTCACGATGAGCTAGCTCAAGTCATAAGGTCCTCAGGCCCTTTTCGAGTCAAAGGTGAGAGGATTCAATCAGCCCTCACAGAGATCAAGAAGCGGGTAGGTTCCCTTGATTTATCCGTACTTCAGGACATGGAAACCTCTGAGGCAATGGATTGGCTAACATCTCTACACGGAGTGGGACCTAAGACTGCTGCCATTGTACTGTTGTTTTGTTTCGAGAAGCCGGTCCTACCGGTGGACACACACGTCTGGAGAGTATCAAAGCGACTAGGAATCGTGCCAGACAACTCCACAAGAGTGAAAGCGCAAGATTTGCTACAACAGATTGTTCCTCTTACCTGCCTTTATTCGATGAACCACAATCTGGTGAAGCATGGAAGGGAAGTCTGCATAGCCCGGAAGCCGCTGTGCGAGGACTGTTTCCTCAATAGGCACTGTGACTATTATCAAACCTTACATTGATATCCAACCAGTACTTCCTCCATTTGTTCAGGAAGTATGAAGCACGCAATCATATCAACACCTTAAAATGCGACCGAATTTCATCGCGCGGAACATACAGTAGGAACTAGAATTGGAGTGAACCCATACTTTGCAAGAAGCCATAGCATCTGAGATACTGTTCTTGATTGGAGCAGCAATAGTCTTCTCATTCGC
>JAEOTX010000238.1 GCA_016839605.1 Candidatus Thorarchaeota archaeon
CCTCACGAACAGCCTCTATTGTCTTATCCATGGGTAGGCAGGACTCAACCTCGTCTTGTGACAGAATCAGTACTTCTGACATGAACATCATCATACCTGTGAAAGGGTATCTAAAGACTCTTCAGGATGAAGCCCCTTCAGAGTGAAAGCTAATGTTGAGGAACAAGGGCGGAGAATAGACTCATGGAAGGTGAGCCGCAATCCCCTCGATTTGAATGGATTGAGGTGACAAAAGGGATAGGAATCACATTCGTCATACTTGTCCATTCTATGATACCTTGGCTCAATCCTGTGACGATTCACCTGAGCAGCTTTACAATAGCCATCTTTTTCGTCTTAGCTGGACTCACTTACAACAATGATCGACATCGAGGAAACCTTCGCAGCTTTGCTGCATCTCGAGGAAAGCAATTCTTGATTCCATACATTTTCCTGTACATGATAATGATGGTGCTATTTCTTCCACTCTCTTCTAGCATTGATTCTGCTTTTACCCCGGTTGAAGTCTTTCTATGGTTCCTATATGGGAATGGTCCTCCGTTATCAGCTTCTCATCTGTGGTTTCTGCCAGTGCTCTATTTCGGGCTAATGCTGTTTGTAATCACTGATAGAGCATTGGAACGATTTCCCTACTATTCCAGATGGATTATTGTAGTGATCTTTCCCGGCGCTGGCTTGATGATCCAGTCTCTATTTACGCCAAATCTCGCGCCTTGGCGGCTGAGTGGTGTATTTGTAGCAGCAACATTCGTGTTCTTTGGGAATGCAATGCGTCAGTACAAGGGTTTGGATGACTGGCTATCCTCGTCAAGAGTCCGTGATCTAGCAGTCTTTCTATTGCTGTCCGTTCTGCTGGTGCTAATATCTGATTACAATGGGTTCACCGATATAGCAGTGGATAACTTTGGGGTGAGCCTTCTGATTTACTTAATTCCAGGAACTATTGGAACCCTTCTGGTCTTCTCAGCCTCGAGTGCGCTAGTATACTCCAGTCACTTCAAGAAGCTGTTCATGGCTCTTGGAAGGAATTCGCAGGAGCTCTACGAGATTCATCCAGTTGCTTTCTATCTTGTCCCTATTGTAGCTCTACCATTTGGATTGCCACTCATAGGTCTTGAACACAGCACTCTCTTCTGGCCATTGAGGTTCGTGTTAGGAGTCAGTATTGGCTTCATCATGGTAAAATACTTGATCACACGGAACCGAGTTCTAAGTGTGTTGTTCAGAGGATCTCCACGAATCAGTACAGTCAACCCACCTAAGGAAACCTCTCCATCAGATGTTTGATTCTGAACATCCTGAACGTTGACTCGGATTCAATTGCTGATTTTCTTCTCCTGTTCTCTTCAAGGGCCATGTAGGCGCCATTCACCCAATATCCCTCTCGTTTCTCAGGCAGCCACTCTCTTGGGAATCGATACGTTCCATATTCTGTTATGCAAGTTTCCAGTCTTTCTACCATTCGCTTGAACCAGTCACTCCCCCTCGCAGTCTTGAATGGTGCCATAATCGGCAGAATGAGAAGTATACTCGGCATGGACGCATTTGATGGCTCGGAGAAGAAGCCCGGCAAATGGACGCTCCATCCGCTCTTGTATCCTCGGTCCTTATACTTCATGAGTCCATATCCCGGTTGGAGTTCTTGATATTCCGGTTTGAGCACCATTGAAACAACTGTTTCTGCTTTCTGACAAAGACTGGAATCTGCGAGAATCTGGTCTGAGCTAGCGAAACCGCGTATGTCATGGATCCAAGGCAAGACGAATTGCTGATCGGGATATAGTCTTGGATTGACTAGGCCATCATTTCCTCTTTTGCCCACGTATACCTGCCCAAAGTCTGGATTCTTGGCAAAAGAGTAAGTCGATTCAAGTCGTTCTTCAAGCACGTTATAGACTGGCTCAGTGCTTGAATATCCTGTGAACGACAAGAGAGAGGCAACTATAGTTCGCAGAAAAACACGGAATGGGTGCTCTATTTCATCCTCAGCTGTATCTGTCAACCAAGCTCTAAATGGCAGGGTCTTGCTATCAAAAGGCTGCAGACCTGCACGCATTCCCAGCTCTCCTAATTTCCCCATGGTATTTTCAAATGCAGCTGGCTTGGAGGAGTGCAAATCCTTCATCTGAAAGCCTTGTGTCAGTCTGTCTATCCACTCAACGACCAGACGGCTGGCAAGTAGATCGGTTAGCACCGAGCTTACTCTTCCCACGTCCTGCTCCTGCAGCAAATCCACAACAATCTGGAAGCGTATGACTGGACCAGAATTAGCCAAGAGCCAGTCCAAAGCCTCTGATGAAACCATGCCTAACAGAATGACACAGACTCGCTTATCTCTTCCCACAGCTTTCGACAGGGTTAAGAACAGCTCGAACACGATGTAGTCGGGAGCGGACGATGACTGATAATCTCGGTAAATTGAAACAAGACATCATGAGTGACATCTACCAGAACAGAATGCTTCTGACAGCTTCGCGTGACAAGAAAGAAGGGTGGACCTTGGTCTCTGGACTCTGGAGTCCGTTTTACATTCAGTTGCGTCTTTTGAGTTCGTTTCCTGAAACGTTAAAGAAGGTTGGTCGAGCAATGACCATGCTATTGAACGAGAAAGCTCCCAATGTCAACAAGGTAGTTGGTGTAGCCTTTGCAGGTATACCAATAGCTACAGCTATCTCACTCGACTCCGGTCTACCTGCCTGTCACACTCGTAAGATGTTGGGAGTCAGGACAGAAGAGGACCTGCATCGAGCAATCCGGGAGTACGGCCAACACTCCCTTGTCGAGGGAGTTGTGGAAGATGGCGACGTTCTGTGTATAGTAGACGATCTTGTCACAGGAATGGAAAGCAAACTCATTGCTCGGGCACAGATACAAGCCGAGATTGTGAGAAGAGAGGTTCAAAACGTCATATGCGATGATGTGGCTGTTGTGCTAGACCGTAAGCAAGGCGCAAAGATGAAGGCCGTGAAGGCTGGAATCCGGCTGCACTCCCTGATTGATTTCGTTGATGAGGGATTGCCTCTTTTGCAGAACTCTATGGACTCTGAAGAGTACAAGCTGATTGCTAATTATTTGGCTGACCCATCTGGATATCAACCATAGAAACTAATTTCTTCTACAAAGTTCCTATTAACTTCGAAAATGAGCGTGAGTAAGGACCCTGTCAGGCATATGCTGAACCTCGCTCTCGCCACAGCACTGAACGATCTGGACCATTACCAGCGCGCATTGGAAAATGCTAGTATGCCAGAAGTCAGAGCATTGCTGATGGTATTGGAGGAGTCTGAGGAGAATCTGATTGAGAGGATAGAGCATATGATGGTCGCTGGACCATTGGAAGGGGTGGAGAACAGTAAGGAACGAAGGGCCAACTGGGAGTCTCCGAACGAAGATCTTTTCGAGTTTGCTTCTCCTTTTGCAGCTAGTGTCCAGTTCCAAAGATGGTCCATATGTAATGATACCCTCGAACGGAGTCTGAAAGCATACGGGTTCTATCTATCAATCGCTACAAGAGCAAAGTCGGAAGTCGTAAGCGCGGTCTTTGAGTATCTGGCATTTCTGAAATCGCAGCATATCAAACGACTTAGGAACATATGCGATTCGTTTGACACTTCTGATTTAACCCCATTCTCACCAATTCTAGAGAATACTGAGCAATAGAAGATTCTATTTCTACTTAATCCGCGAATGTGATCTGTGTGACTATTAGAACACGTGTTCCAATGAATTATGATTAAGCAAAGCGCGAAACAAACAAAAGAATAGATATATTTATAAGATTTTGAACTAATACGTGCAGGTACTGGCCGGGAGGCCTGTCGTGACACTACCCCCTGCAGTGGCTCCACTGGAAGCCAAGGGGACAGGGGGTTCATGCATTGGAAACAACGAGATGAGAAGAATGAGTAACGAGAATCCTGTCATTGTCCCCCCTGTTGTCCTTGAGACCTTTGAGGACTTTGAGACGTTTGCAAGCAATGCCGCACTTGTGATGTACTCTCCTGAGTACTTCCACAGCCCATTCTTGGATGATCAGAAACGTCTTCGAAGAATGACGCTCACAGCTCTTGGAGTCAAGATGAATGGGGTGGCTCTCACATTCAAGTATGTGTTAACTCACGATGAGCTCTGCGATGCATCAGGCACTTGGGAGGAGCAAACAGCACAGGCCAATCAGGCTATGGATGATATAATGTCCAAGCTTGGGTCCCTAGGGAACTTGGTGCGTGGGTCGTTAGATATGGAGCCCGCCTTTGGAGAGGCACTGGTCCTCAGACCCTAAGTTTCTTCCATTTCCACCGCATGAGCTGCTTCAACGACATGGTTATCAGAGTAGGCGCGATTATATGATTGACACACGTTGACGAAGATAGAGCCAGCTGAAGATATTGTTCCTCGCATTCTTGAGCAGTATTCAGAGCGGCCCAGAGGTTGGAGGGTCATGACCACGCCCCGCGGAGAGATGCTAGTGGTCGGGCCGGACTCAGCATTTCAGTTGAAGCTCATCTCATTGAATCCCTTCGAGTTCGTCGGTTCAGGCATGGAAGTCAAGGACACAAACAGTGTCGTCAAGTCTGTTCGGTCAACCCCCGAGTTTGGTTTTAGACCACTGACAGAAACTGATATACAGGGGCTTGTTGCAGCATTGGGTGACCCACCCGGAGTTCAATCGCAGCTCCGTAATATAATACAGAGGGCACCTATCGCTTCGTCTGAGCTGGGTGGAAGCTCTATTGACCATGTTCTCAGTGGGCCAGTACTAACTAGACCTGATCTAAGCTCACTTGGTGGCGATATGAAGAAGGTTCAGGACCGACTCGACAAGTCCGCATTGAGCATTTTTAGAAAGCGCTACCCAATGCGTTCGGGAATGTACCTCTAGCGCCAGCGAAGAATGAATCTATCCCATTGCTTCAGCCTGCAATCAATCCTACTGAACCTTTATTCTTTGACCACAGGTTCTACAGATGACTTCAGTTTGACCCCTCTCGACATCATAATCGTCCCACTTATCACAGTTGAAGCAATATCGCCTACCTCGCATCTCATCAGTTCTGATTATATTCTCAATCTTGCCTCTCACAGTTTTTTCTCCAGCTGATCCAGAACCCAAATCCCATTGAAAGATGCCCTCTCCGCTTCCGCTGGCAACTATAGTACACAATCCCTTCTCAATGAGTTTATCATACTCGACCAATGTCGTGATTGTCTGATTACTGCTAGTTCTAAAGACATACTCTTCATGGACAAACACAGCAAAGATCTTGTCACCTTCTCTCCATTCCTTTTTCACAACCCGTGAGTAATTTCTCGAGAGGAAATCCA
>JAEOTX010000045.1 GCA_016839605.1 Candidatus Thorarchaeota archaeon
CATTATCCTCTCCATAGGTTCCTTTTACAATATCGACCACTGCGGCACGTACTGCAGTCATTCTCTCTCGCATCAGGGTAGTCCACCTGTCTATACTTGTTCTGTTTACTATTCAGTATTTATCGTTCTCTATATGATTGAAATGCTCTAGAAGTAGTCTGTGAGTGAACTCTGATGTGTAGACCCCCTCATCTCCTTTAGCGCTTCATCCAAGCGCTCCAGAGATTTTTCAATGCGATTAGAGCTGAAGTCGTGTTCTCCGCATAGAATTCGAATTACCGCGTCATGATCGGGGTCCTTCCATTTTGGTTCGTCAACATCCATCTTGGGCGGATTCAGAAAGATGGCTCTAATCTCTTCATAGGGGAAGTCTAGTTTGATCTTCCGCTCCTTCTCAATCTGCTCAAGACATCCATACTGTTTAATCCATTTCAAAGCGGTCTTGGCTCCTACTCCCTCCAGCTTGTCGTTGTAATCAGTGCCTATCAGGATAGCAATGTCTATGAGTTGCTCTCGAGTTATCTCTAATAGCCTGAGATTCAAGTCCAAGTCAATAATTTCAGGACTGATGGTCCTATACTTGGAGCGTCCAAATCTCCGTCTTCCTGAGATATTCAGGTTTCTAATCATGCGGGGACAGTTGTATAACAGTGAGTCATTATCTTGGCTGGCACTTGCCCATACAATGTTCGCTCTAGTCATCTGTGCAGCCAGAGCCTCACCTTCCGATGGTGCCTGAATCACTGGAATCCCAAGGGCTGTCAGTAACTCTTTACTCTCATCTATCATTGGGCTAGTTAGTCTAGAGCTAGCTTGTCCCGCTTTCCTCGCATCTTCAATTCGACCTTCCGCTTTCGCGCGCGCCCACTCCTCTCTCGCTGCATCTCGAATTTCTCTTCTCCTTTGAACCTCTGCAGCCTTTAGCTTGGGAGCCTCCCCATCAAACACGAATATCGGGCTGATTCCGTTCTCTAGTAAGTTCAGGTTTCTGTAAAAGAGCCCAGAGAGGTGACTGGTTACACGACCCTGGCGATCCATGAGTGGTGTGCCATCAGGTTGTCTGATGCTTGCTAGAAATGCATAGATCGTGTTGAATGCGTCAATCGCGATTATTCGCCCGCCAAGCTCTCTCAATGAGATTGGTTCAGCAGTCACTATGTCACCTAGCTTTGTACCCATAATATTCTCTCCAAACTTACTAGCACGTCTTCATAGGCCCTTCAGCCATATATGGATTAAGCTCACTCCTGATAAGCTGGGCATCTTATACGCTTCGACAGGTTTATAAAAACCGCACCGCTGGGCCCATGAAACGCAACCAGCGATAATACCCTCTGGTGATAATTTGTCCAATATGAGAGCTATCAGATGCACTTCATGTCACCGTTCAATCTCCCCACAGGAGAACAGCGTGAAGTTTCAGTGTCCATCATGCGGCGAATTCACGATCTGGCGGTGCGAGGTCTGTAGACGTTTCTCTGTAAAATATACCTGCCCCAATTGCGCGTTCGAGGGGCCATAACTAAGAATGGAGTTGATTTGTAATGGCAAGAGTAGTTGTCACATTAAAGGTGATGCCAGAAGACGTAGATGTTGATCTTGAGAGTCTGTTGGAGCGCATCAAGGCTGCTATTCCGGATGGAACGGATCTGCGAGCAAATGAGATAGTACCAGTGGCATTTGGCCTAAAGGCACTCAGAATGAATGTTGCCAGAGAAGAGTCGATGGGCGGCACTGATGATATCGAAGAAGCCATTGGTTCTCTTGAGGGCGTAGCTCAGGTAGAGGTCGAGATGGTCTCGCGCATGTAGAGAGAAGCGCGCCATCTGTCTATCTCAATTTGAAACAACGATTAGAACTCAGGGTTTATAACCAGTCTTTCATCGAAATCGTCTGTAAGTCAACTTCGCTTGGAACCAGATTTTATTGGTGTTAAAAAACCCTTTATGGGAACTTGAGAGAGGGATACAAGACGAAGTTGAAGGGTCGTCGGTAAGCCGTCCTGTTTCTGAGCTATCAGAATCCACAACTAAAAGGATGTTGCCAAGCATTGGTCGAAATAATACTAAAAGTTACAGAGGCTGAGCATCGAGATATTGGTAGATTCATTGTTAGAATCGATGCTATGTCCATGGAAAAGCTAGGAGTCAGGACTGGGGACATAATCCAGATCAAAGGAAAGCGTGTGACTGCTGCAATTGCTTGGCCGGCCTATCAAGGAGATAAAGGCCGGGAGATTATCAGAATGGATGGTCGAATAAGACGAAATGCAGGAGTCAGCTTGAGTGAGAAAGTCACAGTTTCACGTGCAAATGAAGAGCCTGCGCGTAATATCACCCTTGCACCAACATCTGTGCCGATTCGACCAGAACCGAGATTCGAGGAGTTTGTTAAACGTAAGCTCCTCAACTGTCCTGTGACTACAAATGACACAGTTTTCATTCCAATTCTGGGACGCGCAATCCCCTTCAAGGTCACCGGCGTAAAACCAGCCGGAACCGTTGTGGTTCAGCACTCTTCAATGCTGTCAATTGCAGAGAAGCCGACTGGTGATGTTGTTGGTGCGGCACAGGTCACCTATGAAGAAATAGGTGGTCTTTCTGATGCAATTCAACGAATCCGCGAAATGGTAGAACTGCCAATGCGCCATCCTGAAATCTTCAAACGTCTTGGTATTGATCCGCCACGAGGACTAATTCTGCATGGTCCGCCTGGAACAGGAAAGACACTACTAGCTAAGGCTGTAGCAGGCGAGTCGGAAGCCAATTTCGTACACATAAATGGCCCAGAGATTATGTCTAAGTTTTATGGCGAGTCAGAACAGAAACTAAGGAAAATCTTTGAAGAAGCAGAAGAGAACGCTCCTAGTATAATCTTCATAGATGAGTTGGACGCTATAGCACCAAAACGAGAGGATGTACAAGGCGAGGTTGAGAGACGGGTTGTTGCACAGCTATTGGCAACCATGGATGGTCTCAAAGCACGAGGACAAGTGATTGTGATAGGAGCCACTAACAGAGTGAATGCACTTGATCCTGCATTACGACGACCAGGACGATTTGATAGAGAAATAGAAATTGGAGTGCCTGATGAAACTGGTCGTTTGGAAGTACTTCATATTCATTCACGAGGAATGCCTCTGACTGCTGAAGGAGATAATCGGGTAGACCTTCAGAATCTGGCGCACATAACACATGGCTTTGTAGGGGCCGACCTAAACGCACTTTGCAGAGAAGCAGCGATGAAGGCGCTCAGGAGATACCTTCCGCAGTTCAATCTAGAGGATGAAGAGATACCTCAAGAGGTTCTTGATGAACTCGAAGTTAACAACGAGGACTTCCTGGGGGCACTCAGAGAGATACAGCCATCTGCTGTGAGAGAGGTCTTTATCGAGGTTCCAAACGTCAGATGGTCTGATGTTGGCGGCCTTGATAAGGTCAAGGAGAAGCTCATAGAGGTCGTGGAATGGCCATTGAAGAAGCCGGAGTCATTCACAAGGATTGGAATAGAGCCACCGAAGGGCGTGTTGATATTTGGACCCCCTGGATGTGGAAAGACACTCTTGGCAAAGGCGGTCGCCACTGAGAGTCAGGCAAACTTCATCAGCGTAAAGGGACCGGAATTGCTTTCAAAATGGGTTGGAGAGAGCGAGAAGGCAGTGAGAGAGGTGTTCCGAAAGGCTCGAACTGCTGCGCCCGCAATCATATTCTTTGACGAACTTGACTCAATAGCTCCTTCACGGGGCCGAATCTCAGGAGACAGCAATGTCACTGAGAGAATGGTGAGTCAGTTACTCACTGAGATGGACGGCTTGGAGTCTATGAAGGACCTTGTGGTGCTTGCTGCAACCAACCGACCAGACCTCATAGACAGAGCGCTTCTCAGAAAAGGAAGATTTGACAGATGGGTCTATATTCCACCGCCCACTGCTAAAGGACGCGAAGCCATATTCCAGATATACTTGGACAGAATGCCTCTGGACAAGGATGTAAAAATCAAGACCCTGGTAGAGGCGACTGAGAATTTTGTCGGCGGTGACATTGAGAACTTGTGCAAAGAGGCGGGAATGCACGCACTGAAAGAGGACCTCGATATCGAACTCGTTTCATGGAGACATTTTGAGGAAGCAATGAAGGCAGTACAGGCCTCCATCACTCCTAAGGACATCGCAGACTACGAGAAGATGAACGAGGAGTTCCAGAGAACAGCAGCAAAACCATCAACCGCACCACCAGGCTATATCTAGAGAGGTGAAAGTAATGACATCGTGGAGCGTCATGCCTCTCAGAAACATAGTGATGGAGATACTTCAGAAGAGAAGAGGGGTCATTCTAGATGATGAGCTGCAGAGAGCGCTGAAGAAGGCGCTTGGACAAGACCCAAGTGATGCCGAGCTCAATTCGGCCCTTATGGAGTTGGAAATCAACGGTCTTGTGCATGTGAGTCAAATCACGAAGACAAAGAGAAGAATCGAAATTATAACTGAGGGGCACGAGTTCCTAGCCGTGGATGAAGACTAATTGAGGCACGGATGATGTCAGGCAAACGAGTGTTGGCTGCAGGCAAGTTCGATATCTTACACCTTGGACATTTGGCATATCTGGAACAGGCTAAGGAGATTGCTGGTCAGGACGGCGAACTTATTGTTGTAATCGCCTTAGACAAGACCATCGAGAAGGAGAGGGGTGCTCCGCCGGTCTTTCCTGAAGAACAGCGAAGGAAGCTTGTGGAATCCCTTGATGTCGTCGACAAGGCGGTCCTTGGGTATGACACATCTGATCACACTGTCATTGTCACAGATGTCAGACCGGATATTATTGCGCTTGGGTACGATCAGAAGACGGATATTTCCTCATTGGAGAAACACTTCCTAAAGAAGAACATGACCACAGAAATCGTACGACTTGAGCAAAGAAAGGCTGATGGTCTGTTTTCCTCTACTCTGATACGAGAACGAATCATTGAATTCTATCGTGAAAACGGCAGAGCCAAAACTTGACTCACAGCACCAGCTCGCCGCGTGCCTTCGCCTCACTGATTTTAATCATTCTTCTCACACGTCGGTCAATAGTCCATTTCCATATGCCAAATGTGACTCCAATTGTAGCTATCAACCCAACCAATCCTAAAACTGTATACCATCCGAAAGGAAAGTGTATGACGAAATCTGGAAGAGGTCCGACAATGAAATATGGCCAATTCACAGCTACGCCAAAAGCATACAGGAAACCCACAATAGTCAGTTCTTTTAGATAACCAATCTTGTGTTCATCCTTTTCAAATAGGAAAATTGCAGGACCTAACCAGAAGAGGTACCAGGGCATCTCCCATCTGAACACGAAAAGGACTGCAGGAAGCATGTAGATGTAGAGGGGTTTGAGAAGCTGAATCTTTCCTAACAATGATGCTGTCCGGAAGGCCTCATTTTCTGGGAGATATAGCCGAATCGTAAAGAGCATGAAACCGACATATATCAGAAGGGGGATGATTGCAGGTGGCCAAGGATAGCTACCAACTACAATGCTATTCTCGACAATGGGAGTGTTTGAGAAGAGGCCTGGGTACATGGGATTTACTATGTACGAGCTGTAAGTGGATGTATTGAGGAAGTGATTCACCAAGGAGCTGAAGTCAACATTCAGAAATAGAAATGGGATGACCGTCAGCAAGGTGGAAACAAGGAACCAAATAATCGACACTGGAGCTGCGAGGAACAATATGGGTAGTGCGACTACAGAATATATCTTGGTCTGGACAGAAAGGCCTAGGGCAAACATACCCTTGCCATATTGTTTCTCTTGGAGCAGAACCAATGACATGAGAAAGAGGCAGTCTACAATGGGCTCTAGCTTTCCTCCACCTGCAGACATAATGAGACCATAGACATAGTATCCAGTGAAGAAGAACCGTGCCCACTGCTTCTTGAAGATGCGATCACCCAAGAGAATCGCAACTAGAACAAGATTCAGGTTGAACACCAAGGTCAATAGGAAGTTCAACCATAACGGCTGCAAGCCACCTTGTCCTGGAAATAACCACGTAGCTATAGCAAAGAAGACCAGCCCAAATACGGGATATTCGTAGGTGATGTTTCCCAGGTAGTCGGGAAGCACATGGTCTTCGTCATTATATCCCCACTCCGGTGGCAGGGCTGCAGCAAGTTCGTGGTCATTCATCTCATAGATTTCGAATCCATATATCCAGAAAGCTTCACCATACATCTCGTTTCGGTTTCGGTCACGTTCAATGACCAAGTAATTTGCAAAGGGGATGGCGATCATAGAAATTATCAAGCTCAGCACAAGCTCTCGTCGGAATCTCCAAATTGTGATTGAGATTGAACGGAGCATGATTGTTACCACCAGAATCTTCAGTCGCGGGTCACAGTGGCCCGCTTCTCGAGGGCCATAATTAAGGTTTTGTGAGCAGAAAGCATCCCGGCACTATATAACGACTAGCAATACATGTAGCTAACCAAGGTATGTTGGGCAAGGCCATGTGTCGCACTTCAGACAATTTGTACATTTTTCGGGGTCTACTGTAATCTTACCTTCAACAAGATTCAATGCATCATGGTCACACTGAGGAACACAAGATCCACATGCCTGACAGAAGAGTGCACGTTTCACGGCACGCTCTACTTGCTTAGCCAGAACCTCAACCTCGGATTCATCTTTCCCCCGAATGACCAGTGAACCTGAGCTGAACAGTGCTATTGTACTGTCACCAGAGGTTGTTCTGAGGGCTCCAAGCTCTTCAGATATTTTCGTCCTTCCAAAAATGGGCGTCAGCTTTGATACTCGATTCAAATCGACACCTTCTGAAAATTGCCCCTCCAGACTAAATCCAGAGTCTGTGCAAGGCGAAACTCCCTTCACCACCTCAAGCTCCAAGCGATCAGAAGGTCCAGGACGTTCACTTTCTATATCCAGTCCAAGTTCATCAATCAGCTTCAACTGACCAGGTGGTAGGCTTTTCCATCTCCAAAAGCCAAACTCAGCCCACTCTTTGGAATAACCGAACTTTTCTGCCCATTCGCCAATCTTCTCTGTCCATCTCGCATAGAGTTCAGGATGAGTTTTGCGAAGACTCTCAATCTCGGCAAGCGGTGATGCAGGGCACAGATAACAGCCCATTCTATGATAACCTTCGTTGTACATTGGGTTGAATGGTTCCTCCTCTCTGAATATGTAGAGCCAAACCTCTAGCGCGTTCCACTTCTGAATTGGATTTGCTGATGTTTGTCCAGGAACCCATGGATTTGAGGACACTCGTGGCTCCACCGAACGCTGAAAGGACTCGAGCTTTCTCTGGCCCATAAAGCTCAGCGTGTCACCACCTATCTCCTCACTGATTGCCAAAGCTGCGGGACCAAGCTTGAGAACTTTGCAGCACCAGCGGAAGTCCCTTGCTGGCGGTCCAAAAGTGTCAATTGACTCCCAGAACTGGTCACCTGCCTCCTGAGTAATAACTGTAGCCTGATGTCGAATCGCAAAGTCATTCAGATATTCCACGGTTTCCGGGAGCTCAAGACCAGTGTCCATAAAGAAAAGTGGAGGGCTCTCTTTCAGTGCCTTCTCTACAAGAAGATATGTGACTAGAGAGTCTTTACCCCCACTAAAACCAACGACCACAGGCAACTGATGCCTTTTGATGGTTCGATGAATGAAGGAGATTGCTTCATTTTCTATCAATTCGATGTCTATGGAGTTTGCTCTCACTGCGTCATCCCAGGAGGCCGATGTGGGATTAATGGCTGGCGGCTGCGGATCATCCACCTCACGGATCTTGATAGCGAATCCTTTCGTTTCGCGAGCCATCTCTTTGCCACTCATTCTGGCGATTCCAACACCCAATACTGCTCCATTTGAATCAGTAATCCAGACTTCGTTCCCAACCTCAATGCCATTGTCACAACCAGCAATACCGGGGAGCATTAGGTTTGCACCCTTCTTCAGGTATTGCAGGACACCATCATGACATGAAACCCACTTCTGCCTGCTATGGGCTCCGATTCGACGACCTCCCTCTAGGGTGAGAAGGAAGGAATAGCCGCCTTTTGGGATGTCATAACGAAGACGACCAATAATTTGACCATCCACAACATACTCATACATCGCGTCGAGCGAGGAAACCTTGTTGATCACTATGGTCTTGTCTGCGGGTAAGACCTTCTGGCCCACCCCCATACCGAATTGCTCATCTATGGTGGCTATGGCGCAGCGGAGATGACCCTCCATCGCAGGATATGGGTCACCAGGCGGTGATATCTGCACTTTTCTTGGCTCATTACCACAGGTTCCACAAATGGTCTCCGCTGCCTTTGGGATGTTGCAATCATCACACCAGTATAGCCGAATCTTGGTGAGGAAGGGTGCATGAGACCTTCTGAACTTTCTGCGGCCTTGTTTCTTTCGAGCCAGTTGCAGTCAACTCCATTAGCAGGTGCTGCGGCTAGACATCTATTTTCAGCTTTTTGATACGGTCTTTGGAAGGCTTGCCCTCTTTGTCCCATCCTCTGAGAGAATAATACTCTGCTAGCATTGTATCAAGCTCAACCACTCGTTCTCTTGAGTTGCCCTCTGGAAGTGGACTGAAGAACCTAGGTGGCAATTGATCATCTTTGGCCGTTAAGCCTTCACGGTTGTTGAAAATGCGCTCTAGATTATAGATACGTTCACCTATTTCCAATAGTTCACGACCATTTATTGAAAGACCGGTTCCTGCGGAAAGGAATTCTGCATAGTCATCAACAGTCCAGGCAAAGTTTGTGAAACGACAAAGAATCATCGCATCCATAACAGCAGAAAGGTTTTGATAGAGAATGACTAGGTCAGCTTTCCCTTTTGGATTATCTCGATCCACCCTGACTGGAGACCCAAGAATCTCGGGACCGATGAGATAGGATCTTAGGTGACAGCCACCTCTATTAGACGTAGAATACCCTAGGGCGTGACCTTGAGCTCCTCGGGGGTCATAGGCAGGGATTTCCAGACCCTTTACATGCATCGCCAACTCTGGAGCACCATTCTTTTCTGCGAAAGTCCGACTTCCCTCTCCCAATTCACCACCAAGATCGCGGGCATGTGCCATGTCCCGAATCAAGTCAAGAAGTCCCTCTGTGCTACCAAACTTCATTGGCGCTTCTATCTTACCCTTCTGGTAGAGTTCCATCGCGCACCCTATAGTGCTACCCACAGAGATAGTGTCTAGCCCTAGTAGGTTACACTCATGATTTGCTAGCGTAATCCATTCTAGGTCGTTTATGCCACATTGTGGTCCAAATGCCCAAATGGTTTCATATTCAGGACCTCCAATCTCTTGGTCGCCCACACGACTTACGCGGCCACAGCCAATGGGGCAGCCATAACAGTTGTATCTTCCAACTAGCAGCCTCTCAATGAGTTTCTCTCCGGATACACCCACTGCATCATTGAATGTCCCCTCCTGGAAATTGTGTGTGGGCAGCATACCGAATTCGTTCGTCACATTGACTAGGACCGATGTTCCATAGATAGGAAGCGACTTGTTTGTCACTGCGTTCTTCTTGATGAGTCGTCTAGCCCGCTTTACAGCCTCGGTCAGACGATCTTTATCATCTACTCCGACGCTACCAGTACCTTTAGCAACCACGGCCTTCAGGTTCTTTGAACCCATGACTGCACCGACCCCGCCACGACCTGCAGCTCTATGCTTGTCCGTCATGATGGCGGCTAGCTTGACTTTGTTTTCCCCTGCAGGTCCAATGCAGGCCACCTGTGCCTTAGGATCAGTTTCTTCTAGAAGCCTGTCGGTGGTTTCATACACATCTTTGCCCCATACCTTGGAGGCATCACGGAGTTCGACCTTATCATCATTAATCCAGAGATAGACAGGAGTGGGTGCACTTCCTTCGAAGATTATTGCAGCATAACCTGCACGACGCAGCTGTGCACCTATGTAACCACCAACATTCGAGTCAAATATAGTGCCCGTGAGAGGGGACTTGGTGACGACCGCCAGTCTGCCTGCAGTAGGAACAGGCATTGCTGTGAGGGGTCCGATAGCAAATACAAGGAGGTTTTCAGGAGATAGCGCGTCAACTCCAGGGGAAAGAGCATCATAGAGAATCTTCACACCCAGACCCCTACCTCCAAGGTATTTCCTGTACAGGTCTTCAGGAATGGATTCAGTGGTGATCATTTGGTCTGTTAGGGACACTCGAAGAATCTTGGATTCAATATATGGCAATGGTGAGTCAGACATTATTCGTTCCTCCTAGTCATTGAACACATTCTCCGATCTATCTGGACAGACAAGGCAGCGCTCTTTGTACCAGACATAGACTTCCTTTGGTTGTTTAGCAAGGTTGGCCTGACGGCTTGGACAGTCCCAACATGGTCTGTCTTCTTGCATCCAGCTGTCACTATATTGAGCCCAGCGGAAGTCTTCAACAATAGCAACACCTGCACTAGTTCCTAGTCTGTCAGCACCTGCATCAATCATCTTGATCGCATCTTTGAAGTTACGAATCCCACCTGCAGCCTTTACACCCATATCTTTGCCTACCGTTTCTCTCATCAACCGAACATCGTAGGGAGTCGCTCCCATGGGACCAAAACCTGTAGAAGTCTTAACGAAGTCAGCTCCAACCTCCTTCGATAGAAGGCAACCTTTCTTTTTCTGGTCATCAGTCAGAAGGCCAGTTTCCAGAATCACCTTGGTATGCGCATCACCGGATGCAGACACAACTGCTTCAATGTCACTACGGACAAGCTCGAAGTTCTCATCTCGCAGCGCGCCTACATTCACGACCATGTCTACCTCATGGGCTCCACCACGCACTGATTCTTTGGTTTCATAGGCTTTAGTCGCAGAGGTGTTGGCACCGAGTGGAAATCCAACCACACAGCACACTTTCACATCAGAGTCCTTCAGAAGCTCCGCAGCGTAGGCAACATGGACAGGGTTGATACAGACAGCTGCGAAATTGTAAGTGAGAGCCTCTTCACAGAGCTGCAGGATCTTGCTCCTTTTTGTTTCGGCCTTTAGAACAGTATGGTCGATGGTCTTTGCTAGCGCCTCAGCAGTTAGGTCCATAATAATGCCACCAGACGCGGAATGCACTGTCGAGGGCTATTAACCCTTCCATAGAATAGGATGGTTAGCGTGCCCCAAGATATGATTTGATGTCGTCAAGAACTTCTTTCTGTAAACGAATGACGTCGTGGACTTCAATCTCCTCGGCCTCTTTCACAACCGAGTTCAACTGCACTACAGTGCCAACCGTTTCGACCTTGGCAAAATCGACTGGGAACTCCACTTCAGCGCCCTTTACAATCAGTTCTGAGCGAGTTGGATGTATTGCGATTCTGATGCTGCGAACAATCCCAATCCTGCGTGCCCTACTGTCTAAGACTTCCTTACCCAACAGCCTACCAGGCATGCTCAGTTCATATAACTCAGCTTCGATAGTTGGGTTTGGCTCACTACTTGTCATCACGTCTGGCTCCTACTCTTCCTCAGGTTGTAGGAGTCTTTTTAGACCGAGTATTATCAAGAGGCGGTCATTTTACCAAACCGTAAAATCCTGTAGGAGGATTTTTACAGTGAGTATTGTCAGCCAAGTGTTGCTTCATCCATCATACAATACTATTCAATGCAAACATCAGCACTGTTCGAGTGTCGAATAAACATCTGCTTTCTCAAATGAACAACACGAAGAGCACGATATAGATTGAGCAGAGTGCAATCTGAATGATGTTCACCAGTATCGCAATGATGAGGAATTTGCGCCATGACATTTTTGAATCTTTAAAGTTAACCATCGATAAAACTATCAATGGCACTGAACCAAACGGTGCTGCTACGCCACCTAGAGCGGCCCCAAATCCTACCCCCCAGAATAATGGATCACGTATACCGATAGGCCAACCCATGACCGTGGCCACATCGATGGCAAGGGGTGCAAAGACCGTGGCTATGGGTGGACCACCAATAATGAAGGTTCCAGCCCAAGCTCCCAAGAGTAACATCAAAGATGCAGGAATTAGTTGTCCGCCGCTTGCTGAAATAATGACGTCTGAAATAACGGTCAGAATTCCGACAAGTTCCAATGCTCCTGACAGAATGAAGAGCCCACCGATGAAAAAGATGATGTCCCATTCTATATCGCGAAGACTTGTCCGGGGTTCAGAGTGACTGACCGTCATGAAGACAGTCATCCCCCCAATAGCGACAACATACGGTTGAGGAAATAGGACAAAGGCAGCAATTAGCAGAACAAAGAGTCCTGCGTATACCCAAAACAGTCGTCGATTTGGCACCATCATCCAGGGGTCCAAATCCATCAAACGATCATATGCCTTTGGATCGACAGCAGTCAGTTGACTACGAATCATGTAGTAAACAGCGACTAGTGATACTGCAATCACTAGTAGTGCAAATATCCCAAAACGTGTCATGTAATAATCGAATCCGAATCCTGCGTAATCGGCAATGATGATATTTGGTGTAGTGCCAATCAAAGTGAACGCACCACCAGCACCAACTGCTAACAGTTCTCCGAGGAAGAATCCATGCGGCTTAATCTCGAGTGCATAGCACGTTAGAATCACTAGATATCCCATAATCAATATTACAACAGAATTCAGCAACACCGTCGATAAAAGAGCAGTCAGTAAAAAGAAGATTACAAATAGCTTCTTTGGATTTCCTCGTGTCAACCGGACAAAATATACTGCAAGAAACTGAAAGACGCCTGCCCCACGCATCACCTCAGCAACTACTGTCATTCCGGTAATAACAAGAATCGGCTCTAAACGTATCATTGCTAAGATTTCTTGATCTGAAAACCCATTCATGATAAGAGCAATTGATGCTAATACTGCCCCAAATAATGCGGCTGATGTATGATGAATCACCCGTGCTGCAATCAACAACACGGTAAGGAGGAAGATTATCAGAATCAGCAGCCATAGCTCCACTTTGGTTCACATACATCAAATTGCTTGGCTCTACGAACAGGCTTTGAGCTATTCAAATTTGTCTTCTTGATGTTTGTATTCATAGTAGACTAACTTTCTCTGCGAGTATATCGATGGGCAGAAAACCATAGGAGTCTTTTTACATTGAGTATTAACACTGTAAGTTAGAAACAACCTATTCTATGGAGCTTTGGTGTTGGCTAAGAACGAGACCTACGTGAATGAACCAATGATACGCAAAGATAGTGTTGATTATCGAGCGTATCAGGTTAATCTTGCTGAGGTCGCTGTCAGAGAAAGTACGATGGTAGTTCTTAGCACAGGCTTGGGAAAGACTGTGATTGCAGCGTTAGTGGCTGCAGTGCGTCTGACTCAAAATCCAGACTCAAAGGTCCTGTTTCTGGCACCTTCTCGACCTCTTGTGGATCAACAGGCTCGGTATCTAAGGATGGTTCTGGATATCGATGCTGAACATGTAGTATGCATGACTGGGCATGACACCCCTGAGAACAGGCGCTCAATGTGGAGCGAGGCTAGAGTCTTCGTAATGACTCCGCAGGCTCTGCAGAATGATCTGGTACAGAGGAGCTATGGGCTCCAAGAGGTCTCTCTGATTGTATACGATGAGGCCCATAGGGGTGTGGGTAACTACGCATACACCTTCGTTGCAGAGCTATATGAGAAACAAGGAACGGACCAGCTGTCCCTTGGTCTCACTGCATCTCCAGGCCACAAGGCAGACCATATCAAGACAGTCTGTCAAAACCTCCGTCTTACTCGTGTTGAGGTCCGCACTGAGAAGAGCCCAGATGTACGTGATTACGTCGTATCGATAGATACTGATGTAAGATATGTAAGACTGCCTTCCGAGGTTGAGGTCCTAAAAGACATACTCTATGGTCTTCTCGAGGAATACAAGAAACCAATTCTGGAGCATGGCTTCTCGTTACCCAGCAGCCGCCGATTGAGTAGAAGAGAGATTCTTAGAGTCCAGAAAGAGGTAAGGAAAGAGATCGGGTCTTATACCAAACCTCCTCGTAGCCTATTCTTAGTCATCAGGAATCTGACTGCAGCTCTCAGGCTCGTTCATCTCATTGAGTTCATTGGCACCCAGGGTCTCACACCGACTTATCGCTATATCCAAGGTATCTACGAAGAAGTCCGCCACAAGAAGAGCTCTAAAGGTGTCAAGGACCTGATATCAAAAGCAGAGTTTCGGCAGTTTGAGAATCTCCTGAAAGCCCTCATTGACAAGGGGCATCGACATCCCAAGGCAGATGCGATTCTCGAACTAGTGAACGAGCAGCTTTCAGCTAATCTGGATTCGCGTATTCTTGTGTTCACCAGGTTCCGAGACACTGCAATAGAGGTCGTGGAAACCCTAGAACAGCTGAGAGATGCAAGAGTTAGTCGATTTGTGGGACAGAGCTCCAGACGTACGGACAAGGGGTTCAGCCAAAAGAAACAGGTCGAGGTTCTTGAGGGATTCCGCAATAATGAATTCAATGTCTTGGTGGCCACTCAGGTTGGGGAGGAAGGGCTTGATATTCCAGAATGCAACTTGGTTGTGTTCTATGACTGCGTACCATCGGTGGTTCCTTACATCCAACGTAGAGGAAGAACAGGAAGAAAGACACCTGGGCGTGTCGTAATCTTCGTAGCCAGAGGGACACACGATGAGTTCTATCACTGGAGTGTGATTAGTAAATTGAAGAAGATGCCAGATGCTCTAAAGGAAGCCGAAAAGGACTCTGATGAAGAGCAGACTAGCCTAGAGGACTTTGTGAGTGAAGATGTGTCTGCGGACTCTTTCAAAGAGAGACCAAGACCGACAGGGGCTCCAAGTCCTTCCGATGACACGATCAGGATGATTGTTGATTCGAGAGAATTACCAACTGCTGTAGCCAGGGAACTTACTCGGCTAGATGTGGAGATCTCAGGGGAGAGTCTGCAAATTGGAGACTACATAGTATCCGAGGATGTGGCAATAGAGAGAAAGGAATCGGGAGACTTCATTCAATCACTCATAGATGGTAGGCTCTTCGTGCAGCTCACAGCGCTACGCACGTCGTATCGGAGACCGGTCCTCATAATCGAAGGGGAGCAACTGATAGGACTACGCGCGGTGAACCCCGCTTCCATTTACGGTGCATTGGCATCAATTGCTATCCGGATACAAGTCCCCATCCTATGGACTCGAAATGCAGAAGAAACAGCAAATGTCCTCTATCGTTTAGCTCACTTAGAACAAGTGGGGGCAAAGAAGACGTTACGGACTAGGTCAGGGGATGCTAGAGGTACTGATGCAGAGGCACTGGAATATGTTCTGTCTGGATTCCCCGGTGTAGACACTGTGATATCTAGGGCAATCCTGTCCGAGTTCGGGACTCTGGAGGAGGTCTTCTCAGCCAGCGAAAAAGATCTTCAGAGCGTAAAAGGAGTAGGAAAGAAGATTGCTGGTAGAATCAGACGGCTTCTGACAACAAGATATCCCTCCCACAAAGAGTAGGAGGAGGAATCTCAGTAGACATCAGGGTTCTTACTGAGCCCTTCCTTGTATGCTTTTCGGAATCTGTCTGTGAGTTCCTTGCTCAGCTTCTGATAGCGTTCAAAATCTGAATCACTTAGTTTGGCAAGGCAGAGGATTCTCCTGAGAGCGAGGTAGACTCCGGGATCCATCGCAGAAGCAGCATCCAAGATCTCCTTCACTTCCACCCTTGCTTTCTTCCAAAGGCGGTCGCGTTCAACGAAGTCCTCGGCTATCTCCTGAATCTCATTCTCATCCTTGAAAATGAACCCTAGGCCACGCATAGTGCCAACTAGGTCGAGTGTCATGTCAATTCCATTAACGGTTCTCTCAGGGAGAACATCCATGTCACTTGTTGCGATAAAGACGTTCTCAGCTGCTGCAACCCATAGTTTTGTCATAATATGAGAGTCGCCATTTCCAGTAGGCGCAACCCCATCCTGGATGATAAGCCCAGCCCGCTCCAGCTCCTTCAAGTGATAGCGGACGGTCTGGGGTTTCAATTCTTTGCTTGGATCAACATCATCTAAGAATTCGCAAATCTCGGATGTTGACATACGCTTGGACCTGAGAGCATGGAGGATTCGCCGGCGATTCTCGTCGTTTAGAGCACGGACTACTGCTGCAGTCTCTTCTTCACCAGCTACAATCCTAAGCGTTTCCATCTCTTCAGACTCCATCAATGGATAGTTCATTCTTGTTCCATGGCCCAATGATAGGATATCTCACCTATCGATTTGTTGTTCAATCCGCAAAATCCCTCTAAGAGGCGACTTGCAGACGTCTTAGTTCAAGGTCACCCGTCGAGATACATCTTCTCCAGTGAGAAGACATATCCTATGCGGGGACGTAAATCCACTGACGCATGTCCTGCAGACATGGTACTCTCTTGATTAGTTGCTTCTTGAGGAGCTTTCTAAGTGCGTATCTGACAGTTCTGGGTGCAAAAGACACCTTGTCCAGGAGTTGCTTCGGCGTAACACCGTTTCTCCCACTGCTTCGGAGAATGTCCAATACGATCATCTGACTCTTTGTGAGCTTCAGTTCCTTAAGCTCCTCTCTTAGTTGTTCATCTGACATCAATTCGATATCACCTACTTCCGTTCGTTTGGTTGAAGCCAACAGAGTTCTCAATCTTGCTTCAATCAACACCTAATTATTTGTACAATAAACTATATTAATGTATCGCAGCCTTGGGTTGTATGTCGCGGTCTATCACCGCGTTAAGGTGTTCCGCGCGGTACACTCCTAGAACATCCGACAAACTCTATAACGAGGTATACTAACTGAAACCTCGAACCTCCATGAAAAAGGCAGCCCTACTCGCCGCTGGCGAATCCACTCGAATGATGCCACTAACAGCAAACATGCCGAAGCATCTTCTCCATGTCGCCGGGAAGCCTCTGGTTTTCCATACCCTTGAAGCACTAAGAGATGCAGGCATCAAAGAGACCTTGATGATTGTTGGCTATCGAAGAGAGGAATTGAAGGAAGGAATAGACTCAGTGGACTGGAGTCCTATGAGCATCTCCTATGTTGAGCAGAAAGAGAGACGTGGAACTGCCCATGCCGCAGGTCATGCGAAGGAATTCGCCGGTGATGAACACCTAATTGTGATGAATGGAGACATCTTGATGGGCCCTGATGCATTTCAAGGGCTCATTCAGCACCACAAAAAGGACGGATATGAACTAACCCTGACTGTGTTCCCTATCGATGATCCGTCACCATACGGAGTGGTAGCGGTCAAGGATGGTAAGGTAACTGCTCTCATCGAAAAGCCTTCCAAGGAACAGATGGTGAGCAATCTTGTCAATGTGGGAATGTATGCTGCAGGACCTTCGCTGTGGGAATCCATTGAGAATACCAAACTATCTCCTAGAGATGAGTATGAGATTACGGATTCCATTATGATGCTGATCAAGAATGGTAATGTCGGTGCCTTCTCGATACCTTCTTGGTGGTTAGATATTGGAAAACCTTGGGACCTTCTAGAGGCTAACGAGAAGATATTGAGCACAACGAGTGGACGCATCTCGGGTGATGTGGAGAAGGGCGCGACTCTGAAAGGAGAGGTGATAGTAGAGAAGGGAGCAACTATCAGAAGTGGAGCATATATCGAGGGACCTGTGTTCATCGGAGAGGGTTCTGTGGTTGGCCCCAACTGCTTCATCCGACCTCATACGAGCCTCAGCAGAGGGGTCAAGGTGGGAAATGGATGTGAGGTCAAGAACTCGCTGATAATGGATGGTTCTAGTGTGGGACATCTCTCCTATGTTGGCGACTCGGTTATTGGACGAAAGGTCAACTTTGGAGCAGGCACTATCACTGCAAATCTTAGGCATGATGACCTGGCTGTGAGTGTCACGGTCAAGGGAGAAAGAGTGAGTTCAGGTCGCAGAAAGCTGGGAGCGATTGTCGGAGATGATGTCAAGACAGGAATAGGCACTCTCTTGGCACCAGGAGTTGTGCTTCATCAAGGTGCAAGGACTGGTATTGGGGTTATTGTTGAGCGGGATGTAACACCAGGTAAGCTGGTCCATGGCGAGAGATAGTGGTAATGAGTACATGATGAGGTTCAAGCTTTGTCTAAGACCCGACTCAGAGAACACAATGTAGTTGTGAAGGATCTTAGAGATGTCAGTGTGCTTGTAGGATATTGCTACCCATCCACGTACAGAGCAGGCATGACTGGGCTTGCCACACACCTGTTTTACGCACTTCTTAACACAAGAGTCGACGTTTCATGCGAGCGGTATTTTCGATATGATGTCCCTTCAGCTGTTCGTTCTCTGGAAACATCCAGACCGCTACCAGACAATCACATTGTTGCATTCTCTCTGACCTGGGAAGAGGACATTATCAACCTCATCCAGATGCTGGAGCTAGGCTCGATTGCGGTAGAAGCTAAAGATAGGACGGAGGAAAGCCCAATCGTGCTGGTTGGTGGTCCAGTTGTAAGCTCCAATCCAGAGCCCTATGTTGATTTTGTAGACGCCTTTGTTATAGGTGAAGGAGACCTAGTCATTCACGACATCATTGACGCGGTTAGAGATTCTCCATCCAGATCAAATGCTCTGGAAGGCCTGTCAGAAATTCCAGGAGTGTATGTACCAACTACAGAGCCTTCTTCAGTGGTCAGAATTATCATAGAAGATCTTGATTCACTTGCATATCCTACCTCTCAGATCATTCCTGATGTTTTAGAGGGGTCACAACTTGAACCAGTCTTCGGAAAGTCATTCCTGACCGAGGTCACTCGTGGTTGTGGTCATTCCTGTAAATTCTGTCTGATAGGACATATCTGTCGGCCCCGCAGGACCAGATCCCTCGACAGGCTAAAGGAGATTATCGCGCAAGGACTCGAGGCTTCACCTGTAAGCAAAATATCACTAATCGGATCATCGCTTGGAGACCATGATGGTCTAGAGGACCTCGCAAATTGGGTTGTGAAGAAAGGTGTTGAGTTATCAGCCCCGTCGTTGAGGGCAGACTCGGTCACAGTGAATCTCTTGAGGGCACTTGTAAATGGAGGTCAGCGAACTCTCACGATAGCACCAGAGGCAGGATCGCCAGAACTGAGAAAGGTCATGGGAAAGGGTCTTGATGACGAGGACATTCACAGAGCTGTTAAGATGGCCAAGGATGCAGGATACAATGCAGTGAAGCTCTATTTCATTATAGGCCTGCCAAATGAGTCACAACAAGACGTCTTGGCAATTGTCCAAATGGTCAAGCAGTTGGCCCAGACATATGGTCTCAGGACTACCGTTAGTGTCAATCCATTTGTCCCTAAGGCACACACAAGGTGGGAGGGTGAGCCACAGTCTACTGTTGAAGCATTGCGCCAGAAACTCAAGTTGATTGAAACCGGAGTGCGTAATGTCCCAAAGGTAACAGTGGAAGGGGTTGACCCAAGGAATGCAAGAATTCAGGCTGCGCTCTCAGTTGGTGACCGTTCGATTGGTAAAGTTATTCAGTTGGCAGCAAAATATGGAGGGCTCGGAGGTTGGAGGAGAGCTGAGAAGGAATCCGGAATTTCGTTCTTCTCAGTAGCAAATAATCCTCGATACGTGGATGGAAAAGTTCCGTGGGCATTCATGTCTAGCTAGAATCAAGGCCATCTTGGCTACAGTTAAAAGGGATTATTCAAGAGAAGTCTTGGAATACATCCCAAGACGGGTCCTAGTGCAGGCGGCCTGGTGATTGCAATGGTAGACGAAGAGTTCAAAGATGACTTCCCAGCGCTTGCCAAGGAGATGAGTGAGAAGCGAACTTTGACTCATAGGATAGATGGTGTCCGCACAATGTCTGATGACGAACCTAAAGAAAAACGTGAGCACAAGACCTTCTTACCGGATATTGTGGACTATATTCGACGCTGCGATACTGTTACGCAGGCAATTGAGATTGTGGATTATATGTTAAGCCGAGATGAGATCTCTCTGTCTGATGCTCGGGAAATCAAGTCCCAACTCAAAGCTGACGGTCTACGGAGCTTTGGTGCCAAGAAGGAAAAGGACCATTATCTTCATCATGGTATAGAGCCCGAGTGATGCTCAACCGTACGGCCTCCTGCGACATCCCCTGCTTGTTCTGGTACTGGTCTTTAGATTGCTCTTGCCACAGCTGCCCACAAGAAGAATACGCAGTCTAGAGTTTCTGTTTGGCAATACTGGCATGTGCCAAAGTTTCTAGGCTTGCTTGTAGGTGCCTTGTTCCTTTGCCCAGGAGATTGTGTCAGGATCGCATCTCTTCAGCTCACGCTCTGGGAACTCACTCAATAGATTCCATCCCAGATCTAAGGTCTGTTCAAACGAGCGGTCCTCGAACTCACCCTGGCCAATGAACTCTGCCTCGAAACGATCAGCAAACTTCAGATACTTCTGGTCACGGTCTGTAAGTGCCTCGGAACCGACTACTGCCACCAAGTCCCGTAAGTCGATACCTTCAGAGTATCCGTAGTAGAGCTGAGCTTGGACCTCCTTGTGGTCAAATCGAGTCATGCCTTCTCCGATACCTTCCTTCATGAGTCGGCTCAGTGATGGCCCAGGATCAATTGGAGGATATACACCTCGCCTGTGAAGGCCTCTGCTTAGTGGGAGCTGACCCTCAGTGATGTAGCCAGTGAGGTCGGGGATTGGATGAGTCATGTCGTCTTGAGGCATCGAGAGGATTGGCATCTGCGTAATGGTCCCATTCCTTCCGTTGATACGGCCAGCCCGTTCATAAATCAGGCTAAGATCAGTGTAGAGATAGCCAGGATAGCCACGACGCCCTGGTACTTCGGACCTTGCAGCACTAATCTCTCTTAGAGCCTCAGCATAATTTGTCATATCAGTTAGAACGACAAGCACGTGCATATCAGACTCATAGGCAAGATATTCTGCTGCAGTAAGTGCGGCCCTGGGGGTGATGATGCGCTCAATGGCAGGGTCATTTGCCAGATTCAGAAACAGGGTTGTGTGTTCTAGTGCTCCAGTTTCCTCAAAGGACTTCATGAAGTACTGTGCTTCTGTGGCTGTAATGCCCATAGCTGCGAATACAATAGCGAAGTCACCCTCTTCACCAGGAATCTTGGATTGCCTGACAATCTGAGCGGCAATCCTATTGTGGGGAAGACCTGAACCTGAAAAGATAGGAAGTTTCTGCCCCCGAACCAGAGTATTCAGACCATCTATTACCGATAGACCCGTCTGAATTGGCTGCCGGGGATACTGTCGAGCATAGGGATTAATCGGTGATCCATAGATGTCCCATTGATCCTCAGCCGTGAGTTTCGGGCCACCATCCAGCGGGTTTCCTGATCCGTCAAGAACACGACCTAGAATCTCACTAGAAACAGGGAGTTTCAGGGTTTCTCCGGTAAAACGGACTGCAGTGACATCAGTGTCTAAGCCACTTGTACCCTCGAAGACCTGTATAACAGCTCTTCCTCTACCCGTTTCAAGAACCGTGCCTGTCAGAAGCTCTCCCGATGGAGCACGAATCTTGACTACTTCATTATAGCTGACATTGTGAGTGCCCTCCACAACAAGTAGCGGTCCACTTACATCGGACACGGTACGATAAGCAACAGAGGTTTTCTTTGACATCTCTACTAGCCGCCTCAGGTCTTCTAGTCAAGTCTTGCTCGGCTCGGTACAAATCTCCTAGTTTTAAGACTTACCGTGTGACTTGAGGGAAACTATATCCATGGAGCTACATGAAAGAAGGCAAGAATTGGAGCAAAAAGCAGTGCTCTGACAATCAGGGATTGTCCTCTGGACTTGAGGTCTCCCGAGAGTGGAGTAAAGTACATTATAGCTCCTGAGAGGATGCATACAGCTGCGACAATGTCACCAATAGTCACTAGGAGAAAGACCAGCTCGGCATCTGACATGCCAATAAGACTCAACCATGCGCGTGTTGCGCTTTCCAGGTTTATAGGCCCCGTTCCTATTATCCCGGCAAAAATGTCGAGTACAAAGGGACCCAGGATGTAAATTGCTACACCCATTATTACAAGCGTCTTTCCCAGCCCGTCACTTAGACCTGTGACATAGATCATGAATCCTACAAGAACAAGTAACAGATAGCCACGGATTGCCAGCGCAAACAACACATTGAGCATAAGTCCTGCCAAGTCCATCCAAGGTCCATAAGTGGGAATCTCAAAAGGAGATTGAACCATCATTGAGAGAATTGGTGGGACCATTTGCTCCACAGAAAGTTGTCAAGTGCACAGCATTTAACCGCCACTCATTTGAGCTCCTGTTTCAATATCTCGAAATCTGCTTTCATAACATCTCTGAACTTAGGAAACCTGAGTGCAGCTGCGGGGTGATAAGTGATGAAGAATGTGTGTTCACCACCTTCGTAGAATCTTCCATGAGATTGAGACAGCTTCCATGGACCAATCATAGATGATACCGCAACACCACCAAGAAGCACAACAATCTGCGGATTGATGATCTCTATTTGGCGTTCAAGATAATGTCTGCAGGCTTCTATCTCACGCCGAGATGGAGTTCGATTTTTTGGCGGCCGTGATTTCAAGATTGATGTGATAAAGACGTCACTCCTAGAGAGACCAATACCTGAGAGCAGTGTAGTGAGAAGCTCACCTGACCGTCCGACAAATGGACGGCCTGACTCATCCTCTCTAGCTCCCGGGGCTTCACCAACCAACATCAATTTTGCATCTACTGGACCTTCTCCAGGAACTGGATTCAAGCGGGATATGTGCAAGCGACATTTCTCACATGTCGCAATCTCTTCATGAAGTCGGTCCAATTCCTTTTGGCGAGTCATCTCTTATCATTGGTGGTACTCGCTCCCGATAAATTCCACTATGCCTTGCAGCAGTTGGGGTTCAGGAAGAGCTATTCTGTGATTTCCGACAGCATCATCCCAGAGTCAGACATCTCTTGGTACAGTGATTGAAACTCGCGCTCCATTTTTTTCTCGATAGCATCCAGTGTTGAATCGTAGGTATCCCAAGGCGAAATCTTCATTCGTGCGATGTTATCAAGAACACTGAACTCGAGAATTCTCCTGACCTGAACACCTACACCAACGGCCTCAGCCATCTTACGAGTGAAATTGATGATGGCCCGAAGCATTCGATAGGTCTTTCCGGGTGGACAGTAAGTGTCTATTTCATGCAGAGCGCTTTGTGTTAGGAAGTCCTCCTTAATCATCCTAGCAGCCTCTAGAGTTGCACGTTCTGACTCAGGGAGGGCATCTGGCCCGACAAGCTGCACAATCTCACGGAGTTCTTGATCTTTTTGCAGTAGGGCCATTGCCTCAGTAACTAGTTCAGGCCAATCAGCTCCAAGATTCTCCTTGTGCCATTCCTCGAGTGTATTGTGATACAGCGAGTAGCTGGTCAGTGAGTTAATTGCTGGGAAGAACCTTCGTGCAGCCAAGTCCTTATCGAGAGCCCAGAATACTTTCACAATCCTAAGTGTCGCTTGTGTGACTGGCTCTGAAAAGTCACCGCCAGGTGGTGATACAGCACCACAGATCGTGATTGAACCCAGACGGTCATCAGCACCGAGTGTTTTCACACGTCCTCCCCTCTCATAGAACTGGGCAAGTCGAGAACCGAGGTATGCGGGGTAGCCCTCCTCAGAGGGTAGCTGGCCAAGTCGACCGGATATCTCACGAAGAGCCTCCGCCCAACGCGAGGTTGAATCCGCCATAAGCGCAACGTCGTAACCTTGATCTCTGAAGTACTCTGCTAGAGTAACCGCTACATAGATTGAAGCCTCACGTGCTGCGACTGGCATGTTTGAGGTGTTGGCAATAAGCACTGTGCGCTCCATCAGGGGACGCCCACTCTTAGGATCTTTGAGATGCGGCCATTCTTCAAGAGCCTCTGTCATCTCGTTTCCACGTTCACCACATCCAACATAGACTACTACTTGGGCATCAGCCCACTTAGCAAACTGATGGAGTGTGACGGTCTTGCCCGTTCCAAAGCCTCCAGGAATAGCTCCAGTGCCACCCTTGGCCTGAGGCATAAAGGTGTCAATGACTCTCTGTCCTGTGACCAGAGGTGTGTCCATAGGGACACGGTCCTTGAAGGGTCGTCCAATCCTAACAGGAGTCCGTTGGAGCATTACGACATCATGGACATCACCATAACTGTCCTTTACTTTGCAGATTGTTTCTACAACTGAGTACTCGCCTGGTGATACTATCTCGACAACTTCTCCTTTCACACGCAGAGGAATTAGAATCTTTGATGTGATGATCTGCGTTTCAGGGACCTCTCCGATAACATCACCGGGTTCGACCTGATCGCCAACTTTGACTAGTGGCTTGAATTCCCATTTCTTCTCCTTGTCAATTCCCTCTACTGTTAGACCTCTGGAGATGAAGTCACCTGACATTTCACGGAGCTCTGGAAGAGGACGCTGAATTCCATCATAAATAGCGCCTAGAAGACCAGGCCCCAATTCCACAGAAAGAGCGTCACCAGTAGCCTCGACCGGCTCGCCAGGAGCTACCCCGGATGTTTCCTCATAGACCTGTACTGTGCAAGTACCTTCACCCACTTCGATGACCTCTCCGATGAGCTGCTGCTCACCCACACGCACGACTTCATACATACGTACGGAGGGGAGTCCTGCACATCTCACGACGGGTCCAGCAATGCTCTCAATTCTTCCAGTGTCGTGGCTCATCTTCATTCGCTCCATCATTGTAAAGCTAGACTTTAATTTCGATACCAACGGCCCTCCGGATCAATTCTCGTAGGACATCCTCATATGCACCGGTGGAACCCTGTCTGTCTGGTATCAACAGGATGACCGGGACTGGTGCCTCGGAGAGCTCCATCAACGTAGATTCTATGGGTTTGGCGAGGGGTTCTGTGATGACTATGAGCCCAGTATCTGGGTCTCTGAAGTATCTGGTCAGCACACTTCGTGTTTCTTCAGGAGTAGTGGGAATGGCACATTCACTGGCTCCAACCATCTGAAAACCAGTGACGGTGTCCCTGTCTCCAATCACTACAATCTTGTTGCCGACCATTCGTTGCTCCACGCCGTTTTCGCTATTTCGGGGTTGAAGCAGTTATTCTGCTAATGGGCTGCAACAAATGTCGGGATAATTAAGGTTTTCATTCGACATCGTGGCCAATAATGCATCATTTCGTTTCTGTAAACTGAGCAACGATGTCTGTTTCATCAACCATTGTCCAACAATAATGGCATTTGAGAGAAACGGGATCTTTCGAAACAACTTGAAACTTGGGCGTCACTGGTTCCCTCTCCTTGTTTGTCACACAGCGCTGGTTTGGACAGGTGATTACATCATCTATCATATCAGGCAATTGGATGCGGGTCTTCCTGGTTACTTTACCGTCCTCTATGAGATTCAGAGTTGCATCAGGAGCCACTAGAGCAACTCGAGCTACTTCGTGGTCCTCAAGGAATCTATGCTCCAGCTTAACAATGTCCTTTTCCCCAGTCTTGGAGCTGCTGATGTTCATTGCAAGGGTAATGATGTAGTCCTCCTTCCCCGTTATTCCAAGGATTTGCAGTACTTGAAGAGCGTGCCCTGCTGTGATATGATCAATCACTGTTCCATCAGATATTTTGACAACTCGAATGCCTTCGACCTTCTTCCTCTCACTCATCTGTTTCCACTGGGAGAGTAGGGGACCCCTCGGTTGTTTTATTCTTTCCCCTCCTTCTGCGCGATTAGGCGCCAATGTTGAAAGCGAAGGTTGATATGGAGAACGACGGGACTGCTTTTCGATAACACGGTGACACGCTTTGGTC
>JAEOTX010000046.1 GCA_016839605.1 Candidatus Thorarchaeota archaeon
AGAGTCTGGAGAAACTGGATGGCTGGCAACGGTCTGACCTACAACCCAATGTATGGTACCTACTACTGGTTCCACCTACACAAGGTCTATCCAACAACCTAGATCTCTAGTAGAATAGATGTAAGAATAAGCGCAGAGGGTTGCTACCCTCTGCCATTCCTTTTATTTTTCGCAAACTGTTCGGCAATCTAGATAGCAGCATATACAATGATATCAACGCAGAATCATTACCCAGAAACCAACCGTTATATGCGAGCATCAGAAAATGGGTGTTTAACTGGGAAAACACATGAAATACATGGACTCAATCACAACCCAAGAACTCGTCACGCATTGGTGGAGTAGGGCGTGGATTCGGAATCTGGTGTTTTTGCTGCTGCCAATAGGCATAATCGATGTGGCATACACTCTTGTCGCTACTGCCACATACGGAATTGCTGTTGAATTCAATCCTATCACGCGGTTCTTTTTGAGCAACAACCTATGGCTGCCTTGGTCAATCATGAATATTGTGGGATTTGCACTCTTCTGCATGTTGGCAGGCTCATATTATCTGAAAACCAGAGACGAACCAGCAGGTCCAAACACAATGTGGCTCTCCCTGATACTTGCTCTAAGAATTGGATTAGCCTCCTATAATATAACATATTTCTACATACCTTTCTTGGTCACAGTATATCCGCCACTTTGGGTAGGCCTTTTCACGTTCACTATCACGTTTATTCTGATGGATAAATTGCTGACTAGAAGAGATGATATAACCCGGCGAACCATCAAGAGCTATTTCACTGTAAGACTCAGTAATATTCATGATAGAAGGCTTATCAGAAACGCAAGTGCGGGAACTAAACCGGTAGAGCCTGTGAAACAGGAAATACTGAAGACTACCCTGCAGAAGAGTGTATGGGCGAAGAGAGCAGCCTATCTCACTATGGCAGTTCTGATGATTGTTGCGATGGCTGGTTCAATTGAGTTTATTGGCGTATTCTCTGGCTTGATTGCTTGGAGTGATAGAGCTGTGCCATTCTATGTGTTCACTGAATTCACCAGCAGATGGTTTCTGGTCACAGTTGTGGGCATTATACTCTTCCTCTCGTTTTCAATGTACTTCATTGTTAAGGCATTTGATACTCCAGAAGAATTACCCATGGATACTGGCAAATAGACAGCAAAAAGTTAGTCTAGGCCTGTATTGCAAGCTCGGAGAAGATTGCGCGAAGAGTAAGTCAGATATAACTTCTGTTCTGCGCGGCTAATGGGTCTTGAAGGGCACATCGTTTGCTGGAAGTCCCAGCCTTATATTCAATGTTTCATCTTCAACGATGGGTTCAAACCACCCTGTCGGGGGGTGGGCCAGCCCGAATTTTATTAGCCTTCCAATTGTATCTTCTTGGAGATCGTTGCGGGGGTTCAAACCCCTGCAACACCATTGAGGTGACAAAACTAAGCCGAGAGTTTTACCAATAGCTCTTCACAATATAGGTCGACCATCTGATTCACAAGGTCCTGAGTCGCTTTGGATCCGTACAGTGAAGCCAGGAGTCGAAGCAGAGTCAGGTTGTGGAGCATCGACACGGTGGAATCATTCCGAGAATAGAAATCAGTAATTCTCTCCTTAACAACTTGCTTCGCGTCATCGGTTCCCAATCGTAGAATGGCCTTTCTCCGGATCCCATCCATGCACGTTTCGAACTCTTGCGTCTGAAGCGCCGTTCTAATAGGTCCGATTAGAAAATTCGCTGCGAGCTCGTCTGTAAGATCGTGGCTCCCCAAGTCACGAACACTATCATTGAACTCGAGAATGACAGATTCCGCATCATAAGGAAGCTTTTCCTTCACAGCCTCGAGGAATGCCCGATACTCCTTTTTCCGGATGAAATGAAGATGGCGCTTGAACTCCTCTTCGAAGGCAATTACTATCGGACCAATGCCCTCTATCGAGAGGCGCTCTTTCTTGTCACGACTGAAGAGAATGTCCTCCTCTTCAGAATAAAACTGGAGATGGACCAAATACTTCACCATGAGTTCTAGCTGGTCCGACATTTGCACACCGTAGATTCTCACTTCACAATTTAGTATATAGCACTAATTCGGAGGTGCATGAGAAAAAGAGGAAAGGGGTAGAACCGAAGTCCTACCGTCGTTAATGTAATCTATTTCATGGTCAGTGCCATAACAGCTTTCTGTCCGTGAAGTCGATTCTCAGCTTGGTCAAATGCAATTGACTGCGGACCGTCCAGCACTGAGTTCGTAACCTCAAAGCCTCTGTCTGCTGGTAGGCAGTGCATATACATTGACTTAGGGCCAGCAATATCCATCTTGTCCTGATCGCATATCCAATGCTTGTTCTTGTCGAACACAGCCTGTGACTTCTCAAGCTCTGGTTTGTCATTGAATGGCGGGATGAACTCCTTGCATGTCCATGCCTTTGGATATACCACATGCGCACCCTCAAAGGCCTCCTCCATGTCGTACATGATTTCAAAGCTTGAATCGTTCTCTTCTGCCATCACTTTGCACTGGTCTAGGATCTTGTCATCAAGTTCCATGCCCTTTGGGTGAGCAAGAACAGTATCGCAGCCCATCTTTGTGGCCGCAATGATAGCACTCTGTGGCACTGCGAGAGGCTTGTGCACCGACGGTGAATATGCCCAGCTCATGACGAACTTGACACCCTTATAGCCGCCAAACTTCTCCTTCACGGTCATGACATCTGCTAAGCCTTGACATGGATGGTAGATATCGTCCTCCATATTGATAATGGGAATATGACTCCAGTGTGCGAAGTTGTTGATGACCTCATTCGCGCGACCATAGACCCAGCCCACAGGATCTCCGTAGCATCTGATGGCGATTGCATGGCCCATTCTAGCCAGAACGCGAGCTACATCTGACACGCGTTCAGTGGAATATGCTTTCTCATCGCCCTCCAATGCAGGAGCGTATATCTTACTGGGATCAAGGAAGTGAGCGTGTCCTCCCAGTTGCGTCATTCCAGCTTCGAATGAGTTGCGAGTTCTCAGACTTTGATTGTAGAAGATCATAAACAGCGTTTTCGCATCAAGGAGCTTGTGGGGTTCTCCCATGGCGAACTTCCGTTTGAGGTCTAGAGCAACATCAATGATGGTCTCCATCTCTTCTCTCGTATAGTCAAGTAGAGTGATGAAGTCTTTACCACGAAAAGTTTCGGTCTTTACCATTGTGATTCACGAGTCACATCTTTGTTAAGGACCTGTAGAAAAAGGTTGCCAAGAAAGACAGTTGGCAAATAAGTGTCTGATAGCTCCGTCCTTCTCCGAACTCTTAAGTGCCACCCTGTCCATCATCTTTGAATACGATAAGACAAGGTTGGAGAGCGAATGAGTAAAAGAAAAGTAATCAACCTAGTCCTCTCCCTCATTGGACCAATTGCTCTGATTGTGATATTGACTATGCCAATCGGTCCATTAGCTGGAGGCCTTCAGATTGTAGCCCCCACAGGGGGAATCTTCGACGTTGGCGTTGGTGTACATCAACCTGAAACGCAGACAATCAAACTACCAGGTCTAGACGCAAACGTTGTGGTGGTCCAGGATCAGTGGGGAATTCCGCATGTCTATGGAGATACTATAGAAGATGCATTCATGGCAATGGGGTACATACACGCTAGAGATCGGTTGTTCCAGATGTACATGCAAAACTACCTGGCCGCTGGAAGGATCAGCGAGATAGTTGGTGGATACGCGGCCAGCTCGGACAGACTGTATCGAACATTGGGATTTGAGAGGTCGGCAGAGAAGACTTTGGCCTGGTTTGAAGCGAACACGGACAATCCGGATGTTGCCTATACTCTTGATGCTATTGATGCCGAGGTCGCAGGAGTGAATACTTTCATTGACACGATGACAAGTGTGACCACACCGATAGAATTCAAGATACTTGGTTTTGATCCACCACATTGGAGACGGTTAGACATCTTCATCTTTGCACAGTTGCAGTCATGGGGACTTGCGGGAGGTTTCGATGACCTCCGCAACCAATGGATGAGGTCAACAATGGATAATGATACTATGTTCGACGAGGTGTTCCCGTGGACGATGCCATATTCTATCCCTATTGTGTTGGAGCAATACAACCTAAGCATCACAGAATATCCCAATGCCAATGGCGGCTATCCGGCGGATCCAAACCCGTCAGCTCTGAACAGCGGGGTCATGGCGGAGGAAGCATACATACCTCAAGAGAAGCTTGAGGTCCTTATCAAAGCACTAGATGAAGTAATCAATCCAATTGGTGACATGGACTTTGTTGGCAGCAATAATTGGGTAGTAGGCGGGGATCGGTCTGCAACAGGTGAACCTATTCTATGTAACGATCCGCATCTTGGATTCCAGACTCCTGCCCTCTGGTATGAATCACACATTGTAGTACCTGGGGAGTTGGATGTGACAGGAGTAGGATTTGCAGGAATGCCTGGGATAATCCTAGGTCACAATGAACACACTGCATGGGGATGGACCAATGTCGGTGCGGATGTGCTGGACATTTTTGTCGAACAGCTCAACCCCAACAACTCAAGCGAGTACATGTACAATGGAGCTTACAGAGCATTTGAAGTCCATGATGAATCAATCCTAACGAAAGAGGGAAACATAATCCCATTCGAAGTCTTAGAGTCTGTTCATGGACCCCTGATTGATTCAATTACGAATACCTACAATGTTGACTCTGAGGATAGTCCGAATCTTGCTATGAGGTGGACTGGAAATGACATAATCCACAATATCATGGCAGTTGGTATGATCAATAAGATGAGTGACCTTGAGAGCTACTTTGACGCCGCCTATTGGTGGGACGTCCCTGCTCAGAACATGGTCTATGCAGACGATCAGGGCAACATTGCACTCACAGTGATGGGACGTTACCCAATAAGAGCAGGATACGATGGGCATTTTCCAGTTCAGGCTTTGAATGATTCAGTCGGGTGGGTTAGCAATGTCCCCTATGCGTATATCCCGAGAACAGTCAATCCTTCTCAAGGATACATTCAATCCACGAATCAGCTTTCAATTGACTGGAATACCTACGGTTTTGAGCTACTCGGACCCTATGCTGATGGCTATCGTGGACGTAGGATTGATGCATTGCTTGCAGCTGATGATAGTGTTACGATGGACGATATGAAGAGATTCCAAGCAGATGCTCTCGAAGTTAGAGCCCAAGAGATTGTGCCCTATGTCGTTGATGCCTGGAACAATTTAGGAGATGGAAATGCAACAGTCGATGAAATCATTGGATGGCTTGATGACTGGGACTATGTGATGGATCCGGATGAAAAAGCTCCCACCATTTGGATGTTCCTTCGTAACGCAATTCACTATGAAACGTTCGACGAAATAAGGAGCATCGACTCCAGTCTGATGTTGTCACGGACACCGGTGTTGGAGAAGTTCATCAAGGAAAACAACGTGTACTATTTCGATGATCACACCACAGCGGGAGTTGTGGAAACCCGAGATGAGATTCTTGTACGAGCCATGTACCGGGCGTTGGATGACCTTGTAGCAGATCCGGTCTTTGGAAACGATCCGGCAGATTGGGATTATGGAAACAAGCACAGGGTCTACTATGACCATCTTGCCGATCTCACATCTGTTGGTGGAATCCCTCATCGAGGGCAGCTTACGTTAAATGTCGCAGGCGGATGGAGAGTGGGTGGTGGACCTTCGTGGCGCTTGGTGGCCGACATGAGCAATATCCAGATGAGTTACGGCATCTATGCTCCAGGCCAAAGCGGCAATCCGTTCAGTCCACACTTCGACGACCTGTTTTGGATCCAGTATTCCTACGACGAAGTCACTGAGCAGCATGGATATCATGCGATCTATTTCTACTCCACAGTAGCCGCATTCCAAGCCGCGGACACAGAAGGAACGATGATAGAAGCAGTGATTACATTTATTCCATAGGAGGCATGTAGATGAGAAAGATAGATGATATATTTCCCAATCTTGGGTTTGCACCAACACTGATCATAGTTATTGTGCTAGGCATCGCTTTGCAACTAACTGGTTTTTGGATGACAATGCTACTTGCTGGAGGTTTTGGAGGTCTTTTCACCAGACGCCATCGTCACTCGTTCTTGACAGGATTCCTTGGAGTTGGTATTGCTTGGACAGGAATCTTTGCGTATCTAACGGTAACCGCTCAAGCAATGGCAGTCGCTGAATTTTTCATTGGCTTGCTTGGCCTTTCAGGGATGGGCTGGCTGGTCATCGTAATCAGTTTACTGCTGGGATCACTCCTGGGAGGTTTTGGCGGGCTGTTTGGAAGGTCTCTTGTGGAAATCATCGACGAGTTCTCTTCTGAAGCAGAACAAACCCATACTCCAGTTCAACCCACTGAGGAAATCGTAATGGAGGAGAAACAATAGAATAAGGCTGTGGCATATTCTGCCACAGCATCTCCCATTTATTGTTCATCGCCTTTTGTGATGATAAATACCAGTGATAAATGCAAATGCGCATACACCTAGAACAAGCAAGCCAAGTATGATTATTGAGTTCTGGGAAGAATGACTGATAGTTCCCTCTACCTGTTTCCCGTATACTGATGAATCATTGTCATAAACTACATACCAGGAACCAGATGACGGAATACCAACATTCCATGATAGAGCGGTCAAATCAGTCTTGTTGAGCATTGAAATCGCATTAAGGCCTTCTGACCAAGATTCGTAGTTCTGTTCATCAAAGATATACAGATCAACACCGTCACCCCAGCCTGGCCATAAGTCATACTTCTTTTGATCTCCTATGAAGTGATCACCATCAGTTGTTACGGTGAAGCTTCCTTCAAGAGCATCGCCCTTCTCACATTCGAAAGAATATACCTGAGAGGTGAGGGGACTCAGCCAGAAACTATGAGTTGCCAGAGGTTCATGAATGGAAGCATGTTGTTTCGTTGCCACTGTGGAAATTGGCAATGCTGCAATGAGTACCAGTAAGGTGAGAGCAACAGACATCTTCAATTGACGGCCTTTGTTGGTCAACATACTACATTCAGTATTGCAATATGCACCTTATGAATCAACTTGATTCTCACGAATGGCATGCAACACCATTTTAGGGTAAACAGTCTATGAATAGGCATGGCCCAACGACTGACCCAGAAGGCCTTGGATACTGGGATATATCATGGATACTTCTTGACGCTCCTAATTGCTCTGCCACTTCAGTTGATAGGGCATTGGATTCTGATGATTCTTGCTGGAATCGCTGGGGGGCTAACTGTGAAGAGGTACAGGCATGCTCTCATCGCTGGATTTCTGGGGGTGGGAACTGCATGGTCAATCATCTTCGTTTTTCTAAATGTATTTGCTCAGGCCTATGTCATCGGAGAGTTCTTTGCATCACTTATCGGACTACCTGGATTCGAACGATGGATAGTTTCCCTTTCAATCCTCATAGGCGGCACTCTTGGTGCAAGCGGATCAATTGTGGGCAGGGCGATTGCTGAATTGGTTCAAGAGATTCGATCTTCCACTGACGCAGACTAAACAATAGTTCATATATGACAGCTCTTATATTGAAGAGAAGAGGGAGCTTGTACAATGCATTTGGAGGAAACTGAAACCATGCATCGCAAGATTACTGATGGAGTCTACTATGTCGGTGTCGATGACCACCACACGGCACTCTTTGAGAATCTCTGGCCACTCCCATTTGGGGTGTCCTACAACTCATATCTGGTTGTTGATGATAAGATCGCGGTAATTGATACTGTGAAGAACATCTTCACTCAGGAATGGCTTGATAACATTCGTGAGATAGTGGACCCAGAGAAGATAGACTACATTGTCTTGAATCACATGGAACCAGACCACACCGGAGCCCTACCGAAAATCGCAGAACTCGCAAAGAACGCAACTATAGTATTCACACAAAAAGCAGCTGGGATGGAGGAATCCTTTTACAATGTAGGCCTTAAGACCAAAGTTGTAGAAGACCTAGAGGAGCTCTCTCTCGGGAAAAAGACACTGAAGTTCGTACACGTTCAGTTCGTCCATTGGCCAGAAACCATGGCCACGTATCTGGCTGAGGATGAGGTGCTATTCTCATGTGATGCATTCGGCTCATTCGGTGCACTCAATGGGAAGCACTTCGATGACGAGATTGACATGCGCATGATTGAATCTGAGAGCAAAAGATACCTCTCCACGATAATCACGAGTTACTTCAAGTTCGTTCAACGGGCTATTGAGAAGGTCAAGGGTCTCGGAGTAGGAATCAAGTTCATAGCACCCAGTCATGGACCGATCTACAGAAAAGACCCCACATGGGTCATCGACCACTTCGACAAGTGGAGTAGTCCTGAGCTTGACAAGCATGTCACGATAATTTTCGGCTCGATGTATGGCTATAACCTGCGCCTTGCTCATACGCTCAAGAAAGAGCTAGTAGAGCTAGGAGTCGAAGTCAAGATACACAACATCTCCTATAGCACCATGGACAATGTCATCACGGATGCTGTGAGGGCAGGAGTGATTGTTCTAGGCACTCCAACCTACGACGCGTTCCCGTTCCCCAAGATCTGGGCGTTCGTCAATGAGATGGAAGGGAAACGGTTCCAGAAGAGACCCATAGCTCTCTTTGGCACCCATGGATGGGGCGGTGGAGGTGTCCGTAAACTGAAGAAGTATCTTGAGGAAAATAAGTTCGAGATATTGGAGCCAAATGTCAGATGCAGAGCAACACCTACTGAGGAAGAGCGACAGGCAATCAAGACATTGGCTAAGAACATCGCAGAGATTGTGAAGTAGTTCTCTAATCCATTTCAAGCTGCAACTTCATCATTGTGCTTGTAGCTAGTTGGTTCCTAAAGTAACCTTTTTAGTCAGCACCATATTTCCTGAAACAGTTGTTCGACAAGTGCAGTGATTTATGCTGCACGACAAAGAATGACGGAGGTAAGAGAGATGAAACTCAAGGGAACCAAAACCGAGAAGAATCTACTGACGTCTTTTGCTGGTGAGTCACAGGCGCGAAACAGATATACTATGGCTGCCTCGACCGCTAAGAAAGAGGGATACCAGCATATTTCTGCAGTCTTCCTGGAGACTGCAGGGCACGAACTGGAGCATGCGAAGAGGTTCTTCAAGTACCTCAAGCAGGGCAACGCAACCGAGGCCATCAAGGTAGAATGGGATTTTCCAACTTCGGGGGCCTATGAAAGTACTGAGGAGATACTCAGGCATGCTGCGGCGGGAGAGAAATACGAGTATAGCGAGATGTATCCGAACTTTGCTGATATTGCCGAAGAAGAGGGCTTCAAGGAGATCGCTCACCAGTGGAGAATGATTGCAAAGGCTGAAACCTGGCATCATGAGCGCTATCTCGCTCTTGCGGAGCAAATCAAAGATGGGTCGATCCTCAAGAAGAAAGATAAAGTCCGTTGGCGATGCGATAACTGCGGCTACATTCATGAAGGAACCTCTCCGCCCGATAAGTGTCCTGCCTGTCAACACGACAAGGGCTATTTCATGCTCGACTTTGCTGAATACTAGTTTCCCAATTCGACACCTTGGTCTAGATTTGGGCCAAGGTGCTTTCAATTTTTCAACATGCTCAAGATAATAGAATGAGAAGATGAGCGGACAGCAGAGCTGTCATTGTTGGGGGTTTGGGGTTGATTGCTGTTAGGGGAGAGAAAAATTATCATTTCCTGCTAGCCCGCTCTGGATTATGCAGGTAATCCTCTCTTTAGTAATGGTGTATCACACGGTCAATATTCCGAATTTCTCTGAAAGACTAACTGTTTTAGTATTTGAAGTCATATTGATTTCGTTCTAGTATAGGAATGCGCATTGACTAAACTTTGACAGAGAGGCGTTATGTATTTGCCATGAAACTGTAGAAGGAACTTCTGCCATGGAATTCAGAGTCTCATTTTGATTATTATGACAATACACCACGACAATCCGTTCACACCCCCGCCAGAGCCCTGGAATACTGATAACCCATTCACACCTCCTCCTGAGCCCTGGTAAAAATAATCCATATTGAGACATCCCATGGGTGTCTCAAACACCTTTTCTTCGCATCCCTGTTGGCAATTGCTTTCATTGGTGATTTCTAATCCAAATTCGTTGGATTGGCAAAGCATATACGAGGCTTAAGGCCAGAATTCTTCCGGAGAACAATTCCGTGGATGATTTCACAAAGCTGCTTGTATCCGTAGTAGATAATGGAATAGCTAGTGAGTTTCATTTGCGCTATGATGAGAAGGGACCAGTCCTCTCCAATCCAGATGATGTTTTTGTGAAGGAAACCATAGGTATTGAGAGATTGTTAGTTCATGATGAGGTTGTCATTGATAGTAGTGGAATAAGGAAAAGGAAATCGTTTGCATCTCCTGTTGAAATATGCTTCCAACCGCTGCTTTCAGCTGAAAGAGGTTACATGTTGGATAGAAGCAGACCTGACCACCTTTACCCACCATCTAGCGCGGGGTGGTACACCAGAATAGAAAGGAGAGGAAGAAAATCTAGCATCTTCTTGCATTCTGCTGCTGATGAAAAAAAATACTGGCTTTCAATCGTAGATAATCAGACTGGAGAATTCCTTGAAGCGCATACAATATTGCCTTTCGAGAAAGGGGTCTTAGAGATAGCGGATGAAACAGAAGAGTATAGTGAGATGTTTCTAGCACTTTCAGAAGTTAGCGAGTCAGCAGCAATCGAATGGATGGATCGGATATTAGATGGTCCTCCTCCAACATGGAGTGAATTGGCGAAGATTACTGGCGACGTGTATATCCCTAATCTAAAAATAGGTAACAGAATGCGGGATACTGTTGATCAACTTGTCCCGAAGAATTACGACTCACAGACTAGACTGCAAGTAATGGCATTTCTGGGAGCTATTGTCAAGGGTCATAATCCTGGTGAGGATCCTGTAGACTATTTCGAGAGACTCCAATCAACACAGGTTCTTCGGGCTCTTCTAATGGGTCATCTCTCTTGCATCCTCAGTGGCGGAGAGCCACCATCGTATGTGAGGATAATACAGGATGGCGCTCGTCAGCGCCTAGGGGTGCCAACAAGGACTGTTACCGATTCTCTTGACTCAGACACGTGGTATCATACATACTATAGAATCTTGGATAGATTTCCTCTTACCTATGATACAGTCCTGGAATATTCTGCTAGGATGAACAACTCGAATCGCATTGTGCTTGGATTGCCAGTTACTAAATCGCAGGCAGCTAGGTCACGAAAGAATTGGGTTAATAGACTCGATCTCATGGGCATTGGAGTTATGCTTCGGGCATTGCTACGACCACCTGCAATAGGATTGAAAAGAATTGTCTACATGGGATTTGCCCACAAATGGCCGACCATCCACATGAAATGGTCATCTAATATTGGCAGTGAAGGATATAGAGAACCAAGCATTCAGATATTGGAAATGCCGCCAGATAGCGTTGAGGCTTCCCTTAGAGCTAGACCTAATCTATTGACTGTAGACTGGACGGGAGCCTCAGTAAATGAGCAACTATACGATGCAGGCTCAAAAACGTGGAGAGTACCCATTAGTAGGATTGCTAGTTCGATGCAAGGCAAAAGGACTTTGAGAAGATTGGGAAATGAGTTTGGAGCCTGGAGGGGATCAAGGACAAGAAAACCAACGCATCTTTGGGCAAAGGCCCTTGATGCTACGGCCAATTTGAAATTTCTGGCTAATCTGGAGCAGGACAAGTATGTCGAATACATGGGCTTGACTCGCAGCGAATTATTACATGCCCTTCAAGAAATGAAAGAAATAGGAATCATCACAGTTGCATATGTCCCGAATGTATTGGATTTAATGACTTTAGCTGTCATAGCGCAAGGAAAGGCCGCCAATGTGTGTTCTCTAAGCCGCGCCTTTTTGAAATACTCACCAACAGCAACAGTACATTTAGCAAAAGATGGGGAATGGTTACTAGCCCTTACTCGACAGCCCATATCAACGGCACATCATCTTATGGCTATTCTACCCGAGGAAGCAGCTAGACATGGTATTACCTTAAGATGCAATAGAACCACCTCCTTCCGCAGCTACCAAGGTAGATTCTATACAAGAATGCTACGTGAAGATGGTACTTGGGAAACAGACATATCCCCGATGCTGAGCCAGATACGGGTTCCTTTTCAAGATGAAAACTGAGAATTTGACTAGCTCTCCCATTCTCCGGGCAATTTGCTAACAATGACTCCAACCCGTTTCCAGATAAGAACAGCTACAGCAGCGATGATTCCTAGTCCTCCTACCAAAGGAACTGTTCCTGCATCCATAGGCATTGATGACGTGCCGGAAATCGTTTCAAATGTCAGTATGGAAGACATTTGGTCCACCACTGGCAAATTGCTGATTGTTATATTGGCACGATACTCGCCTTGCAGTTCGACTGGAAACTCGATTGTTTCGTAGCCAAAATGATGAGCAGCCAAAATCCAAGTATCCACAACTTGGTCCAAGGGGTCTAAAAGCAAAACCTCAAGTCCCCCGTTCCAGCCTGCGGTCACACCAAGAACGTTGTAGCTCACGTTGAGCGTGCAATTCAAGCCTACTTGAACTGGATTCAAGGGTGTCAAATCAATTAGCAGCACTGGTGACACTATCAAAGGAATCGAACTGGTGGCTGGTGCATAGCTTGCTGTCCCATAAAATACAACCTCCACTGTGAGGTTGCCAGCTAAAATGCCGTCTAATGCAATCTCAGCTCCACCACGCGTTCCAGTTAAAGCAGTCTGCTGTAGCATCAAAGCATTATCGCTCCAGACTCGAATTGTCAGAGGTGCATCTTTAATCTTGAATACGCCAGAAGATACCGTAATGGAGAGTGGAATGGATTGTCCGAACTCCATTGAAACTGGATGCTCAATCTGGATAGCAATTGGATATCGAACCAATACTTCAAATTCGACACTAGCACTGAACCAAAAGGTTTCACCCTCGAAGACAAGAATCAGAGAATAATTCCCTGCTAGTGATGGAACCCAAGAAATGGAAATCGCTTCCGATGAAATGGAATACGCGGTCCTAGTTGTGAGAGGTGATCCATGAATCTCCCTACCATCTGGCGTGTAAAGACTCACAAACACAGTAGCTCCGCCAGCAATATCCCCAAGGCTGTCCACAAGCGTGAAAGCGAACTCATGATGATCATCGATTATTCCTGAGAAACTCTCATCCAGAACCTTGAAGCTAGTGTATGCCATAACATCGAACTGAACTGCAGTGGTACTCCCAACCCTTAGACTGCTGGCTAGGATAGTGAGATTCAGGGTGTATTGTCCGACCTCTAGGCCTTCCAGTGATATGCCTATCTCAGTAGATGTAAGGAGAAGTCGGCTAGTCAGGTCTACTGTACCAGCAGGCCCATGCAATTCAAATGAAGTGTTAAGCTCATCCAAAGCGATGATAGAACCGACCTCATCAATGAATGACGCTGTCAAATACGAATCTGAGGAGCGCTCGATTGATGAGCTCACACTAACGGTGATGTTGGTAGTGCCATACACCCATATCCTCAGAGCTGCGTTAGACGCGTGATAATGCGCCGTTCCAGCAAATTCCAGGAGAATGGTGTAGTTGCCCATTCTATCCAGAGTGATGTTCAGCATGATAGGGTCTTGCCCGATTTGGACCACGCTATCAGTCAGTGTGAGACCCAGCAAGTCGTGATAGGTGGAATAGTCAATCGTGAATCCCTCCAGAGGTGTCCCACCTGAGTCCATCAAAAGCAAAGAGAGTAAAACGGGAGTTATGCCCGCGACAACATCGCCTGTTGAAATGACCGACGCTTGTATCTCAGTCCCGTATCTCACACTCACATCGACTGCGTCTGAAGCAGCAAGATACACTCCTAGGCCATCAAAGACAGCAGTCACTGTCCAGAGACCCTCATCATCTAATTGGACACTCCAGTAGGAATACCCTGTGCTATTTGTCACCACGACAGTGGGCCCGAGCATTGAACCACCAGGGCCATCTACTATAATCGTGATATTCCGGTTCGCCATCGGAGACCCTTGATAGTCCACGAGGAGGGCTGTGATGTCCAGCATATCTCCAACCTCAATCTCTGTTTCAGATACGCCAATGTCTACGTTGCTTTGTGAATATACGGTGTGGTAGGTGTCATCAGTGAAGCCATGAACTGATGTAGCACCTGAACAGGAGAGATGAACAGAGTAAAGACCACTCATCGCTGGCACAAAGGTTAGAACTGCCACTCCAGCGCTTGTCGTCACTGTTATCGAGTTAGACCAAACACCCAGCTTCACAGGGTCTCCAAGAGGATTGTCAAGTGAAACAACAATGTCCAGGTTCTCAACGGGACTGCCAAGTTGGTCAATGACCAAGACCGTTATGTTGACATTCTGTCCTGCTATGGGCGGGTCCGGGACTAGTGAAGTTGCTATTGCGCACGTCGTCACGACGTTGAGTTGCTCCTGAGTGTCCCCTCCTATTAGAAATTGATCTGTCGTAGGTGATGCCCTTATTGTAAGAATCCCGTGAGCATCGTCGGCGAAGTAGAACACCTCGGCTACTCCGCTTCCATTGGTCACTATGTTGGAAGTCCAAACAGGCACGAGATCAAGCCCTAATACTTCGAAATGTATCAGCACTCCGCTCTGAGTCCCCGCAGTGAGAAGAGTATATCGGAGAGCTGCGGTGGTGAACAGATCGATCGATGATGGATCAAGTATCAGCTCGGCACTGACAATCTCTAGGACTGATATGGTCGACCCAGTAGAGTTAGCAATGTAGTAAGGATCTCCTGCATGAAGGAGGGTCATTGTAGCTATCCCTCTATCAACGGGATCCCAGTGGATTGTTTCCATGCCATCGATTGACTCGACCTGAGTCTCAAACACGATTATGTTATTCTGCTCAATAGAAAGGATGAGCATCCTTCCGACTATATGCTGCTGGTTTGCATCAGTAATACCCACATAAATCTGAAGGGTTTCTCCAAGCATGCAAGATGGACTATGATTCAGCAGCATGGATGGAATCATGTAAACTCTCTGTATTGCCGACGATATGGCGGATGAGTTGAGGCCATCGCCTGCATAACTTGCATTGATTAAGAAGTCGCCAACAGAATCGAAATCATGAGCAAGAGTGCATTTCCCATCTGTGCCAGTCATCCTATTGGCAGCAACAACTACAGTACCATTCGACCATAAGATCTCTATTGTCACTTGAGCACCATTCAAGGCTGTGCCACCCCAGTCAATCAATGTGACAACTATGCCCACCTGAGTCCCCTGTTCGATTGGAAGGATTGGAGTTGTGAGTTCTATCTCCGTGGCGCCCATTATAATGTCAGAAGAAGATATGCTAGCAGCCAATATCCAGTCTTGGGCCGAAACCATGACGGATGTTGACAGAGTCCCTGGTTCTGAAACTTGGACTAGGTGACTAATAGTTCCATCACCCTGAGTCGTGTTTGTGACATCGAGCAGCAGTTGGCCATTAATAGAGAAAAAAGTCCTGACTGATATCCCACTGACTCCTATGCTGTGGTAATCCATCAGTGATATGATAACATTGACGAGAGAAGGAGCTTTCTGGCCAGGCGTTACAATCACATCGATGCCCAGCTGCTCATAGACATCCTCATTCTGCGACGCAAGAGATGCGTCATACCAAGACTGTTGTCCTGAGGAGGCACGGATGCTGTTCAACCCTCTAAAGAGCGGAATCCATGCGATTCGATAGCGGCCCTCAGTAGTGATTCCGGACTCCTGAATCTGAATACTGCCTTGGGGGTCAAGAACTGTAACGGTTACAGACAGACCATCAATCGGAATACCAAGATGATCTCTAGCTGTGACCTCAATCCAGGTCTGTACACCAACCTCGGGGGTTTGAGTAATTGCCAGAGAGAGCGTAGCTGGCACCCGCAAAACAAAACTGGAAGAAGCATACGCGACTCCCCGAGACCCTGTTCCGGAGTACTCCGCTTCCAATCGATATGGCCCAGCAGAGTTGCCTACCCAAATGGTCTGCACATGACCAGTGGAGTTAGTCGTCAGAGTATGCTCATCAACAATAGTCGAAGGAAGGAGTATGAATCTAAGAGTAACAGCCTCACCAGAAACTGGACTTGAAGCCGAATCCTTCAATTGAGCCCAGATATCCCATGTGAAACCTACATGATTATCACCGCTGATTCCTCCAACAGTAAGTGTGCTTTCTGACCACGAGGTAATCACTTCAGAGTCAATAGAAGTTTGCAGATATTCAGAAGCTGCAAAGACTGCATCAAGTTCGTAAACTCCATTTTCGTTGAGAGAAATAGGCACTGATACGTATCCGGTTGAGTCTGTGGTCAAGTCAATATCGACTAGGGTGACAGAGGAAGGACTAGTCACAGTGACATGTACCACATACCCGGCTAGTGGAATGCCGCTCGAGGTTTCCAATCGGACCTCCAAGGAAACTGAAGTGTACTGATCCATAGTCCCAGTAGTGAGCCAATCGAGAACAGTGTCTTCGTATACATGCAGCAGACCTGATGACTCACAGCCAACGAGTGAACCATTCCCCAGAAAGGTGATTGTGTAACTGAAGTTACCTCGCTGACCTGGAGTCCAGTAGAACACGCTGCCTCCAGCAAAGGAAACTCCTTGTTCCGTATGGACTACTTGATCTAGCTCATTCACGATTGTGATCGTAGTCAGCTGCGAGGCGATCTCTATCCCATTAGATGAGTAATGAAGAGACCAATCTATGTAGGCCTGTTGTCCCACAGACCCAGTGATGAGCGAAGGAGAAAGCATGTAGCTATGGACCGGAGCTACTATGTCAACAGTGTCGCGAAGAATTAGCGCATCACAGTATTGGCGTTCCAAGGTCACTGTAAGGTTGTATGTCCCCGTGGTGAAATCATTAGACGGTACATGAAGGTCAAATGGTGACACATCCTGATACGACCATTGCTGATGGGTGGGCGGATCTCCCAGCCTCACTGTGATATTGGTGATGCCTGCGTAGGCTCCTGGTGCAATGGCCCAAGTTAATGTACAATTGATGAGGCTTCCAGCTGATACAATAGGAGTATCGATAGCAAGAGACCCCTCCAAAATCCCCCGAACCTCCACGGTGGAAATGCCATAAGCTCGAGAGTGTCCCCAGTCACAAACAACAACATAG
>JAEOTX010000239.1 GCA_016839605.1 Candidatus Thorarchaeota archaeon
ACTCTGCCAATTCCTGCGAAAAAACGTCCTTTACATTCTTTCCAAGGAAGTCCTCAGGTGGGACTACTAGTAGACTTTTATCAGATGCAAAGTACTGCGAATAATTCCCGTTTTTGTCGTAAACGAAAATCATGTCCTCCATGGCATCAACAATAGTCCTGTATTTATCTTCAGAAGACCAAGATTTCTTTTGCATTGTGCGCACCCCACCCGAAGATCAGTGTACACCACTTGCTTCGGTGCATTTATGTTCTCGAGAACTAGGAGGATGACTGGCATATCATCTCTCTAGAACGGTCCCTATCATTTCGGATTAAAATTCAAAGCCTTTTTGACTTTCTTGTTATGGACGCTGCCAAATACTCAAGTCAAAAGCTCGGGTTTCTTGATGAGATTCTTGAACAACTTTTGATCATGAAATGGAGCCTGTCTGTTCAGACAAGCCACAACAGCACACCTACTACATACATAGTTCACTACATCGGTCAGTGTTGGATTCTCGCCAATGCCTTTCTTTATCTCATCTTTAGATGCTCCAAAGAAGACAGCTTTCTTGCTGGCGACATTTTCAAAAACCAGCGTCTGCAGGGTAACGAGGAAAGCGCGTGGATCTTCCTTCTTTTGCCAGAGTCGATGAACCAAGCTGATTGTTGCCGCTATATCGCAAGCTACCTCGAAATGGTCCTTTGTCCAGCGCTTCTCGAATCTCTCCTCGATTAGACCTACTTCCCACATGGGGAACATCTCGAGACCCTCCGGCTTTTCATGGTTCATGATTTCTTCGACAATCTTTCCGCCATCGCGTTCCTTTCCATGCCAAATTGGCATACCACGTGGGACATGCCCTGTCCTACCACAGAAGGCATACCATCCTTTTTCCGACTTTCCAGTCATTAATTTAACTATGCCCTGAGTTGAGTCCAAAGGCCTGTCGAGGACATGGGCTGGCACCCAAACTGCATGCGTGATACACCGGGGTTCTCCACAAAGGACACAAGGAAAGACTTCCTGCGTACTCGTCTCACCTTTTCGCCTTGTGCATTCTGCACACTCTGACAACTTAATTCCACCCAGCTTAACACCTATTTCTTGTAGGCGTCAGAATAAAACATCAACGGTAATCTTAATCAATTATCTTGGTTCAATGTGAACAAAGACCTGATTCACTTCATCGAAGGTCTTCTTGATCATTGCTTCTATTTGGTCTGCAACATCATGACTATCTACAAGGGACATGCTTGAATCGAGTCGACAGTCCAATGAAACAGTCAGTCCTGTCCCGTCGTCAGTCACAACAATGCCATGAGCGTCTTGAGCTGGAGTTTCAACTTCAACAATCTGCTTGATTTTCTCTACTATCTCCGTGCGTTCATCTGTTACGTCGCGAATAGGCTTCCTAGAGCTATCCGCCTCAAGATGGAATGTGACTCTCTCTAAGTCAGGCAGACGTTCAGCGAGGCTCTTCTCGAGTTGGCTTGAAATATCGTGAGCCTTCCCAAGAGTTAGTTCAGGTTGCATCTCAAGGTCCGCAGCAATGAATAATCCCCCATCCATCACATGAATTCGAACCTTCTGAACCCCTCTGATTTCTGGCCACTTCTTGATTTCACTGTATATCATATCATAGGCATCGTATTCAGATTTGGTCTCTGCCTCTTTCGAAATTGGTTCGATATGGACCATCACATCAACTTGCTTGCCAAGTTTAGCCAGTGCTCGTTCTACCGCATCAGCAACATGATGAGCTTCGTCTATCGAGGTGTTCTCTGCAATGGAGATTACGACATCGATAAACATGAAGGGGCCTGATACTCGCGCACGAACTCTTTTGCATTCAATGACGCCGGGAATCATGGAGCAGACTTCCACAATCTCTTCATTGATTCCTTCAGGTGCTCGATCAATCAAGTCGTCTACAGCTCGTTTTGCGAGCTTGAAAGATACAAAGAGGATAACTATAGCTACGCCTATAGCTGAGAGTGGGTCTGCGATGGGAATTCCAAACCAGACAAATGCCAGTCCAATTAGAACGACTATAGAGCTTCCTGCGTCGGTGATGAAATGGAGCGCGTCCGCCTCAAGGGCTTGACTGGAGTGTTTCTCTGCAGTTGAATAGAGAACACGACTCCTCTCATAGTTGACAACTATGCTGACTACCATCACAGCAATTCCAGCTAATGTTGGCTCTGGAAACTCTTCTAGTTGAATCACCCTAACAGCTTCAAAGAAGATCCAACCTGCAGTTATCCAGATGAGAATCGTTTCAGCGAGTGCGGCGAAGTTCTCAACTTTACCGTGGCCAAAATGATGAGTATGATCTGCCTCTTCGGATGCTTTCCTCACTGCAAAGAAGGTGATTCCTGCAGCTGCTAAGTCGAGGAGACTATG
>JAEOTX010000047.1 GCA_016839605.1 Candidatus Thorarchaeota archaeon
CTTTCCCATCGGATATTGAAGTATAATGAAGGGTGTGGCAAATATGGCGAGAGCCATGCCTCTGAGAGACTCCGGGAGACCAAGGACCGAGGTCAGGAAGAGAGGCAAGGCGACAAGAATGAATCCCATATGCAATCTGTCAACAAAGTTGAATGTAACGGGGATTGTAAGTTTGGGATATCGCCTAGCGACCAGCAGACTTCGGACAATGCTGGGCCTTCTCTTTGTTGCAGGGAGGTCTCTCAATCCAAACGCTGCTAAGATGAGGACAACGACATTGAGAGCTGCGGCTGTGTAATACGGAATGAATACTCCAATGGTTGCAAGGATACCACCAATGGCAGGTCCGAATCCAAACGAGAGGGCTAACAATGCACCAAATATCCCCATGTGTTTCCCGCGACTCTGAGCAGTGGAGAAGTCAAGAGCCAGCGTCATGAATGATTGCCATGCCATCACTGTAAATGATCCCTGGAGGAATCTGAATATTAGCAGAAGCGGATAAGACAGCGTAGTAGGCATCAACAAGTAAAAGACTATTGAACCGGAGGCGCCCACAAGCACGAAAATCCTGCGTCGAGACCATCTGTCTGAAAGGGCTCCGGTTGTAATCCCGAAAATCAAGTAAGCTGAATATAGCATCACGTCAAAGAGCGAATACTCTAGATCAGAGATTCCTGTGAAGCGATCTAGGATGAACTCTGGTTGATTGACATGTAGAAGAGCTGCGGCAGTGATAGTCAGAAAAGTGAGGAAACCTGTGAAAAGAATCTTAGTCAAGCTGCCTGACGGACTGCCTTCTTCTGAGGGTGCGTCAGAGCGTTTCAAGTCATTATCACCCGCAAATCTCTATTCTACCATGGTGACTCCCTTGTCTCTGAGAAACTTACCAAAGTTGACATCAACAACTTTGATGTGATTGATAAGCCAGTTACCAAGAAACGTGTTGATGGATTTGCTGACAACTTTCGTGGCACCATCCTCTTTGAAGTCTTCTTCCAGGGTACTCAGCATAGCCTTGAACTCTTCATGCTGTTTAAGATGATTGTCCATTGCAGGATAATCAAGCTCCTTCATGTACTTCTCTTCAGTAGAGAAATGAAAGTCGGTATATTCTGACATGAACAGAAGGGTCTCTATGATCTTCGTGTGGCCCATATACTTCGCTACAGCCTTTGATAGATTGTTTATGCGTTCAATCAACATCTTGTGCTGTTCGTCAATCACGTCAACTCCGACCGAAAGGCTGTCGTCCCACATTATTTCTTCCAAGGATTCCACCTACTATGTTGTTGTTCAATTAATCTCAGAAATAAGACTAGCGATGGAGGATGTTAATCAGACATCTCTGTTGAACCAGCAACAGACATATTACACACCTCTGGCGGAGCTAAAAACAGACTAACCATTATTGAGAGGTTTGAAACAATGGAGATTAAGAAAATTGCAGTCCTAGGTGCAGGACAGATGGGAAATGGAATAGCCCAAGTCTGTGCTCGGGCTGGCTACGAGGTTAAGATGAGGGACATCGATCAGAAGTTCATAGACAAGGGGATGGCCATCATCAAGAAGAACCTTGAGCGGGGTCTCAAGAAGGAAAGGATCACCCAAGAAGAGATTGATGAAACGTTGGGAAGAATTGAGGGCATTTTGGACTTGAAGGAAGCTGTTAAGGATGCAGATCTTGTAATCGAAGCTATACCAGAAATGGTCAAGCTAAAGCTTGATACATGGAAGGAAGTTGATGAAGCAGCTCCCAAGCACGCAATTCTGGCGTCAAATACATCAAGCATCAGCATCACACAAATGGCTGCTGCCACCGACCGGCCAAATCTATTCATCGGGATGCATTTCTTCAATCCAGTGCCAGTTATGGGATTGGTTGAGATAATCAAGGGTCAGGCTACGGATGACTCAACTGTGAAAGTGATTGAGGATGTATCATCCAAGATAGGCAAAGACACTGTGTTAGTAAACGAGGCACCAGGATTTGCCGTAAACCGTTTACTTGTTCCAGCACTGAATGAAGCAGTTTATGTCATCCAAGAGGGGATAGCGACTGTTGAGGACATGGATAAAGCAATCAAGATGGGTTTGAATTGGCCAATGGGGCCATTGACCCTAGCTGACTTTGTTGGGCTAGACACAATGCTCTACATCTCTGACTACTTCGTCGATGAGTTCAAAGATAGCAAGTATAGAGCACCGGCGCTACTACGAAAGATGGTCCGTGCTGGCTGGCTAGGCAGGAAGTCTGGCAAAGGCTTCTATGACTATTCTGGGGAAAAACCAGTACCTAACAGGTTCTAGTCTTATGATAGGAGTGACCTATCGAAGGTCACTTCCTTTTCCATTTTTGCGGCAACATTAATAGTGCCAAGACTTTGTCCTTCTTAGTGACTTCCAATGAAGTTCAAAGAAACCAAGTATGTTGGCTTTGATGGCACGCGAATGTTCATGGCCTCATGGATTCCAGACAATGAAAAGCCAAGAGCATTGATGATTGCAGTCCATGGGCTAGGCAGTCATGGACTTGATATGACGACCATCGGAGAGTACATGGCTGAGAAAGGGATAGCTGTCTTTGCTCCCGACATGCGAGGCTTCGGGCATTACGAGGGGCAAAAAGGTCATGTGATGCGCTTCAATGAATACATAGAGGACATTCAGAACCTTGTCATGCAAGTCAAGGACAGGTTTCTGAACAAGATCACCTATCTGTTTGGCGCATCGCTTGGGGGGCTCATTGTCCTTCGATATGTTATGGCATATCCAAGAACTATCGATGGGCTTCTTCTGCAGTGTCCAGCAGTGGCACAAACACTGGAAATAAATCCGCTTAGGAGATTCTTTGCAAATATCCTCTCACTCCTGAATGTGAAGAGGTATTACGATGGCGATGTCGAATTAGCTGATGGTTCACGCAGTCCAGAAGTCATTAGGCGTCATGAAACAGATCCCCTCAGATTTCACGGAGTGACGCCAAGATTTGGAATTGAAGCGTTGAAAGCTTCGGAACAAACATTCAAGGAAGGGGGACGGATCACTCTGCCGGTCTTCTATCAGCAGGCAGGCGATGACAAGCTCATCTCACCTGAGCAAAGCAAGGAATTTTTTGACTCGATCGCATCCAAGGACAAGACCTTCAGGGAGTATGAAGGACTTTATCATGAGCTGCACGAAGAGCCTGAGAAAGATATGGTCTTAGCTGAAATGTATGGATGGCTTCAGAAGCGTCTGCCTTCCTAATTGACACGCTTCTTCCTATGTCCGAAGATGATATGCGGCGGTATCAGCAGTGCAGGGATACAGGTCAACAGGATGATTCCCCAGTCAATTGGATTAAGAGGCATTGTCTGGAACAGCGGCCACATGAAGGGGATATAGATCGTAGCCAGAGTCAAAAGCACTGAAAGTGCTACTGCGCCCAAAAGCGCTTTGGAACCAGTTATGTGTGTCTTCCATACGGGCTTATACTCGTCCCTGCAGTTCCATACGAAGAATAGCTCGAATGTCACTACACTAGCAAAGACCGCAGTTCGAGCGTGAGTTAGAACACCAC